>NZ_JCBCUX010000040.1:0-1442 GCF_059862645.1 Pseudomonas sp. MF08831
TGATCTGACCCCGAAATGTTGGACGCCTTCTATGCCCGCCGTGCTTGAGTCCTGTATTCCACAGGGCTCAGGCCACTTAGCTTCAGCCTGATTCGCGAATGATTGTAGTAGTGTATGTAGTCCTCTATACCTGCTTCAAGCTCATCGAGACTGTTGAATTTGTTCAGGTAAAAGAACTCGGATTTCAACGTGCCAAAAAAGCTTTCCATAGCCGCATTGTCATAGCAATTTCCTTTGCGGGACATGCTTGGCTTTACCGCACGCTCGTTCAGCACGCGGCGGTAGATAGGCATCCGGTACTGCCATCCCTGGTCGGAATGCAAAATTGGTTTATCGCGTGGCCGCAGCCTCTCAAAAGCTTGCCGTAGCATCGCACCAACCATGTCGAACAGCGGGCGCCTCGCGGTCTTGAAGGCGATTATTTCGCCGTTATAGAGGTCAAGGATCGGCGAGAGATAAAGCTTCTGCCCCCCGACCCGAAACTCCGTCACATCGGTTACCCATTTCTGGTTCGGTCGTTTGGCATCGAACTTCCGTTTCAGCAGGTTCGGCGCTACCTGACCCTCTTCGCCTCTGTAGGCCCGGTATTTCTTTATGCGCACACGGCTTTTCAACTGAAGCTCGCCCATGAGGCGCTGAACAGTCTTGTGGTTCACGAGGTGGCCAGCTCGCCGAACGGCAGCAGTGATACGGCGATAGCCATATCGGCCCTTGTGCTCGTCGAAAATTGAGCAAATTCTGGACTTCAGCACCGCGTATTTATCAACGGATTGCTGCACCTTTTGTTGATAGTAAAAAGTGCTACGGGCCAGGCCAGCCAATTTCAGAAGGCCTTCCAGAGGGTGCTCCTGCCTCAGTTCAATCACGATTTGCGCTTTTTCCGCTGCGCTGCTCGTTCCTTCGCTTGAACCAAGGCATCGAGCTTTTTTAAATAAGCAATTTCCATCCGCAACTGGCTCAATTCGGCCAGCAAATCATCGCGCGTACGAGCTTCATCGTCCGAAGATTCAAGCTGAATGGACGGGATGGGGTTTGTCATTTTTTTGTGAAGTCCGCTTCCTGGCTGCCGGGACAAGGCCTCCAAACCGCCTTCATCATACCTGCGCTCCCATTCGCCAATGATGTCGGATTTCCGGATATCAAACAGGGCAGCGACTTGGCGATAGGACAGCTCTTCCTCTCGCATGCGCTGCAAAACATTCAGCTTGAACTCAGGGCTGTAGTTCTTCTTTCTCTTACTTTTGAGGCCTGCGGCACCAAGCGCCTGATATGCCGCGATCCACTTTCGAAGCGATGAAGCATCTACCCCATGACGATGCGCGACCTCTCTGTGACCTGCGCTCCCCGAGCAGTAATCTTCAACAACCGACAATTTCGTCTGCTCTGTGTATTTTTTCATGACACCCCCCAATGTTGATGTCCAACATTTCGGGGTCAGATCA
>NZ_JCBCUX010000041.1:0-1388 GCF_059862645.1 Pseudomonas sp. MF08831
CAGAGCATGCAAATTGCTTGGGTGTTATATGGTCAAGCCTCACGGGCAATTAGTATTGGTTAGCTCAACGCCTCACAGCGCTTACACACCCAACCTATCAACGTCGTAGTCTTCGACGGCCCTTCAGGGAACTCAAGGTTCCAGTGAGATCTCATCTTGAGGCTAGTTTCCCGCTTAGATGCTTTCAGCGGTTATCTATTCCGAACATAGCTACCCGGCAATGCCACTGGCGTGACAACCGGAACACCAGAGGTTCGTCCACTCCGGTCCTCTCGTACTAGGAGCAGCCCCTCTCAAATCTCAAACGTCCACGGCAGATAGGGACCGAACTGTCTCACGACGTTCTAAACCCAGCTCGCGTACCACTTTAAATGGCGAACAGCCATACCCTTGGGACCGGCTTCAGCCCCAGGATGTGATGAGCCGACATCGAGGTGCCAAACACCGCCGTCGATATGAACTCTTGGGCGGTATCAGCCTGTTATCCCCGGAGTACCTTTTATCCGTTGAGCGATGGCCCTTCCATACAGAACCACCGGATCACTAAGACCTACTTTCGTACCTGCTCGACGTGTCTGTCTCGCAGTCAAGCGCGCTTTTGCCTTTATACTCTACGACCGATTTCCGACCGGTCTGAGCGCACCTTCGTACTCCTCCGTTACTCTTTAGGAGGAGACCGCCCCAGTCAAACTACCCACCATACACTGTCCTCGATCCGGATAACGGACCTGAGTTAGAACCTCAAAGTTGCCAGGGTGGTATTTCAAGGTTGGCTCCACGCAGACTGGCGTCCACGCTTCAAAGCCTCCCACCTATCCTACACAAGCAAATTCAAAGTCCAGTGCAAAGCTATAGTAAAGGTTCACGGGGTCTTTCCGTCTAGCCGCGGATACACTGCATCTTCACAGCGATTTCAATTTCACTGAGTCTCGGGTGGAGACAGCGCCGCCATCGTTACGCCATTCGTGCAGGTCGGAACTTACCCGACAAGGAATTTCGCTACCTTAGGACCGTTATAGTTACGGCCGCCGTTTACCGGGGCTTCGATCAAGAGCTTCGCGTTAGCTAACCCCATCAATTAACCTTCCGGCACCGGGCAGGCGTCACACCCTATACGTCCACTTTCGTGTTTGCAGAGTGCTGTGTTTTTAATAAACAGTCGCAGCGGCCTGGTATCTTCGACCGGCATGAGCTTACGGAGCAAGTCCTTCACCCTCACCGGCGCACCTTCTCCCGAAGTTACGGTGCCATTTTGCCTAGTTCCTTCACCCGAGTTCTCTCAAGCGCCTTGGTATTCTCTACCCAACCACCTGTGTCGGTTTGGGGTACGGTTCCTGGTTACCTGAAGCTTAGAAGCTTTTCTTGGAAGCATGGCATCAACCACTTCG
>NZ_JCBCUX010000042.1:0-856 GCF_059862645.1 Pseudomonas sp. MF08831
AACCTGGCAACCAACCCAGCGCCAGCGACCACCACCATCACCGACTCGATCGACACCACTACCGTCACTTTGACGGCGGACCCGTCAGTCGTTGAAGGCGGCAATATCACTTACACCGCGACGTTGACCAACCCGGCGCAAACTCCGGTCACCGTGACGCTGAGCAATGGTCAGACCATCGTTATCGAAGCCGGTAAATCTGCGGGCTCGGTGGTGTTTGAAACGCCGGCTAACGACGTTTACAACAATGGTTCGACTGTCAGCACAACTATTGCCAGTGCAACTGGCGGTAACTTTGAGAACTTGGTTCCAAGTACTGCCCCAGCCGTCACCACGATCACTGATTCGATCGACACCACCACCGTCACCCTGACGGCAGATCCATCGGTCGTTGAAGGCGGCAACATCACTTACACCGCCACGCTGACCAACCCAGCGCAAACCGCTGTGACGGTTACCTTGAGCAACGGTCAGACGATCAACATCGAAGCGGGCAAGTCCAGCGGAAGTGTAGTTTTCGAAACCCCGGCTAACGATGTCTACAACAACGGTTCGACCGTCAACACAACGATCACCAACGCCACTGGCGGTAATTTCGAAAACCTGGCAACCAACCCTACGCCAGCGACCACCACCATCACCGACTCTATCGATACCACCACTGTCACTCTGACGGCGGATCCTTCGGTCGTTGAAGGCGGCAATATCACTTACACCGCTACGCTGACTAACCCGGCGCAAACTGCGGTGACTGTGACGCTTTCGAATGGCCAGACCATCGTCATCGAAGCCGGGAAATCTGCCGGTTCGGTGGTGTTTGAAACTCCGGCCAACGATGTCTACAACAACGGTTCGA
>NZ_JCBCUX010000043.1:0-762 GCF_059862645.1 Pseudomonas sp. MF08831
GTCGCGGCTTCGTACTGCAACCGCACGGTCCAATTTGCCGTGACCTTGCCGTCGACGGTTTGAATCGCCGTGGCGTTGGTCTGGATAGCCAGTGTGTTTCCGCCAACCGTGGACTGAACTGTATCAATGCGCTGGCCGAGTGCCTTGTCGGCATTGGTCCTGGCTGTGATCTCGCTCTGAACTGCTGCCGCATTGGTAGAGGTTTGAGCAGTTACGGTATCAATCCGAGTAGACAGCGCGCCGTCAGCATCGATACGGGCTCTTTGCTCGGAAGCGACCGATGCTGCGTTTTCTGCTGTCTTGACCTCAACAACGTCCGTGCGCTGCCCCTGGACAATGTCACCCTCGATGAGGGCCGACTGAGTAGACCACACGCCCACATAGGCCGCCTCCGCCCCCATCAGTGCACTGTCATCGCCCTGGAGCGGCGGATTCACCTGAAGGTAAATACCTTCGACACGCTCTGCCGTCGTAGTCACCTTTCCATTGAGCGTGGTCACCGCGGCCTTGAGCGTGCTCAAACCGCTGGCCGTGGCGTTCACGCCGGTGACCGGGTCGTTAACCGTGGCTTTCACGGCATTGAGCTGGGACGCCTGGGCGGTGATGTCCTTGCCCTGCTGCACGATTATCGCCGAGTTCTGTTGGACCTGAGTTGCCAGTGCGTCAACCGTCTGCGCCACGGTTCCAATATCGATCCAGTAGGTGGCATTGGGCGGTGGGTTTCCAGCTGGTACCGCGCCTTTGGCCTGATACAAGTGCTGA
>NZ_JCBCUX010000044.1:0-710 GCF_059862645.1 Pseudomonas sp. MF08831
CGGATTCAAGCCTGCGTTCGGCCAGCGTGGTTTAACGGGGCGCCTAAGATCAAAGTCAAAAGCAGATCAAGATCAAAAGCAGAGCACGGCGG
This sequence comes from Pseudomonas sp. MF08831, assembly GCF_059862645.1. Taxonomy (NCBI): domain Bacteria; kingdom Pseudomonadati; phylum Pseudomonadota; class Gammaproteobacteria; order Pseudomonadales; family Pseudomonadaceae; genus Pseudomonas; species Pseudomonas sp. MF08831. Next base: position 93 of record NZ_JCBCUX010000044.1, read on the forward strand.
CCTAGTAGCCGACCTGAGTGGTTAGATCAAAAGCGCAAGCGAGGCGGCCTGATAGCCGACCTGATGTTGGATGCTGAACTCAATCAAAGGTGGGAGCTGGCTTGCCTGCGATGGCATCGACTGGGTGTTACTGATACACCGAGTTGTCTGCATCGCAGGCAAGCCAGCTCCCACAGAAAAGCAAAAGCAGTGCGGTGGTGGAGGCTGAACTCGGTCAACTTGTGGGAGCGGGCTTGCTCGCGAAGGCGGCCTGCCAGTGACACATGAGCTGACTGAACCACCGCATTCGCGAGCAAGCCCGCTCCCACATTTGGAGCTCAGTGCATCAGATAGAAGTGTGTTGCTGTGCTTCTGCCCTGCTTTTGCTTCAACCACTCAGGTCGGCTACTAGGCCGCCGTGCTCTGCTCTTGATTTTGATTTTGATCTGACAGGCCCCGTCAACCACGATGGCCGAACGCAGGCTTGAATCCGTGGGTAACCCGGCAGGACGCCGGGTTAGCCGCGTTGGGCCATGGATGGCCCGTCGCGGCGGCCCACGGATTCAAGCCGGAGTGAGGGCACACCGAGCCCAGGCGAGGTGCCGAGTGGTGGGGCAAAGACCTTTTGGTTACTTTTGG
>NZ_JCBCUX010000045.1:0-527 GCF_059862645.1 Pseudomonas sp. MF08831
TTGCCCCACCACTCGGCACCTCGCCTGGGCTCGGTGTGCCCTCACTCCGGCTTGAATCCGTGGGCCGCCGTGACGGGCCATCCATGGCCCAACACGGCTAACCCGGCGTCCTGCCGGGTTACCCACGAATTCAAGCCTGCGTTCGGCCAGCGTGGTTTAACGGGGCGCCTAAGATCAAAGTCAAAAGCAGATCAAGATCAAGATCAAAAGCAGAGCACGGCGGCCTAGTAGCCGACCTGAGTGGTTAGATCAAAAGCGAAGGCGAGGCGGCCTGACAGCCGACCTGATTCTGAGAGCTGAACTCAATCAAATGTGGGAGCTGGCTTGCCTGCGATGGCATCAACCCGGTGTATCTGATAGACCGAGGTGCCTGCATCGCAGGCAAGCCAGCTCCCACAGAAAAGCAAAAGCAGTGCGGTGCAGTGCTGGCGGCTGCACTCGGTCAAACTGTGGGAGCGGGCTTGCTCGCGAAGGCGGTGGGTCAGTCAGCTCATGTGTGTCTGAAACACCGCCTTCGCGAGCAAGCC
>NZ_JCBCUX010000046.1:0-524 GCF_059862645.1 Pseudomonas sp. MF08831
CCGGACTACCAAAGTAAATGGTTACCCCGCCCGCTGAAATAATCGGCGTATATTGAATCGAGTTAATATTTTGGCCGCTAGTATCATAAACAGCTACAGGTAAACAAACAGCGGAATGTGTGGATGGGTCTACGCCCGGAATTTCGATGAAACGAGTGCGTCCTGGTGTAGGAGCACCTGATTTTAAAATTACCGAGTAAACAACCCCAACAGTGAAGGAGTTTTCATCAAGTTCAAGGCGTCCAGTTGGTCCCCAAACTCTTACGCCATAAGTCATGCTGACAGATCCCCCCATTGATATCGTACTAGGCCGGTTTCATCGAACACCTTACCGCCAGCGCTGTTAATCACCTGTCTCGCTTTTCCGCCGAATGAGCTGTTTATTTCAAACGTCCCATCGAAGAACAACTTCCAGCCGCTGGTACCGGCCACATAATTGTTTGACTGGATGTAGTTGCCGATCTTGGCGTTGGTGATCGTGCCGTCCTGAATGAAAGCCGACTTAATGAACGTCTGCCCACCCT
>NZ_JCBCUX010000047.1:0-505 GCF_059862645.1 Pseudomonas sp. MF08831
AATTTAGCCGTAGGCTCTGCCTTAAAAGCTGCTACGAACCAGTTACCAGAGGTGGCTTGCCCCGAAATTCCAACGAACGAAAAACCAGTCCATGCTCCCGCAGAGCCGCGAACTAAGCAAAAACAAAATACGTTTGCCTGAGCTGGCCTGACGAAAACCAAAGGGGGCTCGTCCGTTGTGATGGCTTTTGAAAAAGGTACGTAAACGCCTGCGCCTGTACCATTCCATGTGCCCTTTTCAAGTACAGACAACCTTGCGAACTCTGAGTCTAAGACCACCACATCAGCATTATTTTTAAACATCACACCGTAAGTCATCAACGATACCTCATAACTAACAGTCTCTGAGAGCTGACACCTATAGGGCCGGTGGACGCTGCCGGACTACCAAAGTAAATGGTTACCCCGCCCGCTGAAATAATCGGCGTATATTGAATCGAGTTAATATTTTGGCCGCTAGTATCATAAACAGCTACAGGTAAACAAACAGCGGAATGTGTGGATGG
>NZ_JCBCUX010000005.1:0-477851 GCF_059862645.1 Pseudomonas sp. MF08831
AGTGAAACGATGCATCGCCGATGGTAGTGTGGGGTTTCCCCATGTGAGAGTAGGTCATCGTCAAGATTAAATTCCAAAGCCCCTGTTTGCTAACGCAAACAGGGGCTTTGTTTTGGGCGGTCGAAAAGCGCAAGTGCAAGCGTACTTGCGAACGAAGTGCACCAACAAAACGCGCATTCCCTGAATAACCCGATCATCGCAAAAGCCCAACCTTCTCCCCGAAATCGCCAATATCAGCAAACGCTACGTCCTCCCATTATTGCGCCGCATGCCGCGACGGCCCGCTTGACCAGCGGTTCAATCCGTCCGACAAATTTGCACAGTTATTTCTGAACCAGACCATTAGAATAGGCACCTAACCTTTTTTAGAGTTCGAGCCCTAACTATGCCCGATCCGGTTGATACCCCAGCGGTGTCGGATTTACCCCTGGACGATCTGGTGGCATGCCATGAGTGCGACTTGCTGATGCGCAAGCCCACGCTCGCTCGAGGCGAAAAGGCTCAATGCCCACGCTGCGGTTATGAGCTCTATGCTCACCGCTACAATGTCGTTGAGCGCAGCCTCGCCTTGGTAATCGCCGCACTTTTGCTGTATATCCCCGCGAACTTTTTACCCATCATGCAGCTCAATCTACTCGGGCAGTCCTCAGAGGATACCGTTTGGAGCGGCGTTGTAGGTCTGTTCGATACCGGCATGCAAGGCGTCGCCGCAGTCGTGTTTCTGTGCAGCATGGGCATCCCATTGCTCAAATTGCTCTGCCAATTGGCTGTGCTGCTGAGCATTCGCTGGAAGATCGGCCGCAGCTATGGGTTGTTGCTCTACCGCATTTACCATCACTTGAAAGACTGGGGAATGTTGGAGGTCTACCTGATGGGCGTGCTCGTGGCGATCGTCAAACTCGCCGACATGGCCTCCATCACGGTCGGCCTGGGGCTTATCTGTTTCGTCAGTCTATTAATGGTTCAGGTGCTGCTTGAGGTGGTGATGTCGCCCCACCAGATCTGGCAAGCGTTGTCAGGAGAGGATGATCATGCGGGCGATTGATGCAGGCATTCTGATTTGTACCGAATGCTATGAGCTGAACAAGCAAGAAGCCGACACCGATGAGCAGCTCTGCACCCGTTGCGGTGCGCTGGTCCACGCCCGTCGTCCCAACAGCCTTACGCGTACCTGGGCGTTACTGATCACGGCGGCGATCCTGTATATCCCCGCCAACCTGTTACCAATCATGACCATCAACTCCCTTGGCCAGGGCGATCCAAGTACCATCATGGCCGGCGTGATCCAGTTGGTGCAGCACGGCATGTTCCCTATCGCTGCTGTGGTGTTTATTGCCAGTATTCTTGTACCGACATTCAAGCTGGTGGGCATTGGCCTGCTGTTGTTCTCGGTGCAGCGTCGCCAGCCGCTGTCCGCGCAACAACGGATTATCATGTACCGCTTCATCGAATTCATTGGCCGCTGGTCCATGCTGGATATCTTCGTGATCGCCATCCTGGTAGCGGTTGTTAACTTTGGGCGACTTGCCAGTGTCGAGGCTAATCTCGGTGCTGCAGCGTTCGCCAGTGTGGTGATCTTGACGATGCTTGCCGCAGTAACTTTTGATCCCCGACTGATTTGGGACAACACGGAGTCGGACGACGACCATGAGTGATTTGCCAAAAGCTAAAACCCGCCCGGCCTCCAACTGGTCGGCCATTTGGGTGTTGCCCCTGATAGCCCTGATCATCGGTGGTTGGCTGGGATGGCGTGCCTATTCCCAACAAGGCATCGAGATCCAGGTGCGCTTTGAAAGTGGCGAAGGCATCCAGGCCAACAAGACCGAAGTGGTCTACAAAGGCATGCCCGTGGGCAAGGTCAAGACCCTGGCCCTGGATGACGAGGGCAACAATCGCGGGGTGATCGCCACCATCGAGATGAACAAGGATGTGGAGCAATACCTCAAGACCAACACCCGTTTCTGGCTGGTCAAACCCAGCGTCAGCCTCGCCGGTATCACCGGTCTGGAAACCCTGGTCTCGGGTAACTACATTGCGGCCAGCCCTGGCGACGGCGAGCCGTCGCGCAAATTCAAGGCCCTTTCCGAAGAGCCGCCTTTATCCGACGCCAAGCCCGGCTTGCACCTGACCATCAAGGCCGATCGCCTGGGCTCGCTCAACCGTGGCAGCCCGGTGTTCTACAAGCAGATTCAGGTTGGCCAGGTCAAAAGCTACCTGCTGTCCGAAGACCAGAGTACGGTCGAGATCAAGGTCTACATCGAGCCCACTTACGCCAGCCTGGTGCGCAAACATACGCGCTTTTGGAACGCCAGCGGCATCAGCATCGACGCCAACCTCTCCGGCGTGAAGGTGCGCAGCGAGTCGCTCTCGAGCATCGTTGCCGGCGGCATCGCTTTCGCTACACCCGAGAACCGCAAGGACAGCCCTCCCACCGATCCAAGCCTGCCGTTTCGCTTGTACGAAGACTTCGACGCAGCGGCGGCCGGTCTCAAGGTCAAGGTCAAACTCACCGACTTCGAAGGCCTGCAGGCCGGGCGCACACCGGTCATGTACAAAGGTATTCAGGTCGGTAGCCTGAAGACCCTGAAGATTGACCCTGACCTGTCCAGCGCCAATGCCGAGCTCACCCTCGACCCGCTTGCCGAAGACTACCTGGTGCAAGACACCCAGTTCTGGGTGGTCAAACCGTCCATCTCGCTTGCCGGTATCACCGGCCTGGAAGCGTTGGTTAAAGGTAACTACATCGCCATTCGCCCTGGCGACAAAGGCAGTGCGCCGCAGCGCGAATTCGTCGCTCGGGCCAAGGCACCACCGTTGGACCTGCGCTCCCCCGGCCTGCACATGGTGTTGTTCACCGACAGCCTAGGCTCGCTGGATGTCGGCAGCCCGATCCTCTACAAACAGGTCAAGGTGGGTTCGGTACAGAGCTACCAGTTCTCGCGCAAGAACAAGCAATTGGTGATCGGTGTCCACATCGAGAAGGAATACGAAAACCTGGTCAACGGTTCGACGCGCTTCTGGAATGCCAGCGGCGTGACGCTGACAGGCGGGCTCACCGGGGGCATCCAGGTCAAGAGTGAATCCCTGGCCAGCTTGATGGCCGGCGGTATTGCCTTCGAAACCCCGGAACCGAACGTGCCGCTGAAAAAACGTATCCCGCGCTTCCGTCTGTTTGCCGATCGCGAGGCCGCCAATCAACACGGTACGCTGGTGACCATCAAGGTCGATCGTGCCGACGGCCTTCGCCCCGGCACCGCGGTACGCTTCAAAGGCCTGGACGTGGGCAAGATTGAAAGCGTCGACCTCAGTGCCGACATGCAGTCGGTGTTGCTCAGCGCGCGCATCACCCAAGTGGCGGATCGGATCGCCCGCGCCGGCAGCCAGTTCTGGGTGGTCAAGCCTGAGTTGGGCCTGATGAAAACCTCGAACCTGGAAACCCTGGTCACGGGCCAATACATCGAGGTGCAGCCATCTGCGAAAAACGCCGGCCCACAAAAGAGCTTCGTCGCGTTGGACAAGCCACCGGAGGCGGCCCGTCAGGAGGAAGGCCTGAGCCTGGTACTCAGCGCCGCACGCCGTGGCTCGTTGAAGGAAGGCGTGCCGGTCACCTACCGTGAGGTCACCGTCGGCAAAGTCACCGGCTACGAGCTGGGTCAAACCGCCGACCGCGTGCTGATCCATATCTTGATCGAGCCCAAGTACGCGCCACTGGTGCGCAGTGGCAGCCGCTTCTGGAACACCAGCGGTTTCGGTCTCGACTTCGGCTTGTTCAAAGGCGCGACAGTGCGCACTGAATCCCTGGAGACACTGGTCGCCGGCGGTATCGCGTTCGCCACGCCAGACGGCGAGCGCATGGGCAATGCTGCCCGGCCGCAGCAGACCTTCCCGCTGTTCGACAAGTTTGAAGATGAATGGCTGACGTGGGCGCCTAAGATTTCGCTCGGCAAGTAAACCGAGGCGCGGCCATCGCGCGCAAGCCCGGCTCCCATATTCAAGCGCATTTATCCTGTAGAAATGCGGTCACCTGTGGGAGCGGGCTTGCCCGCGAAGAGGCCATAACCGGCGAAAAAAAAGGCCCCTGGGTGCTCACCCAGGGGCCTTTTTGCATTTCAGCTCAGTGGCTCAAACCTCATCCAGCTCCGGCTCATCCGCCTGCACATTCACGGTCGCCTTCACTGCATCGTGACGACGGATGTACTTCCAGTCCGCCTCATCAATGTAGATGCCGTTCGGCCCGCTGCCACCTTCCAGGTCGATCGCCACCTGGGCGGACACCTGCGGCTTCACACTGGCCAGAATCGGCACAAAACCCAGCTGCAAACTGGTTTCCAGCAGCGCCGCCTGGTTCTTCTCATCGATGTCCGCTGCCTCATCGAGGTAGTACGGCAAACGCACGCGCCCGGCCTGATCACGGTCCATCAAGTGCAGCAACAAGTACATGTTGGTCAGCGCCTTGATGGTCATGGTGGTGCCGTTGGATGCCGCGCCGTCGATGTCGGTGTGAATCACCGGCTGGCCATGCACCTTGGTGATCTCGAACGCCAGCTCGAACAGGTCCTTGAGGCCCAACTGGTTATGGTTGGCGGCCACAAGGCGGGCCAGATATTCCTTGGCCTCTTCGTTCTTGTTGTCCTGCTCGGCGCTCTGGCTGAGGTCAAACACCGACAACGTCTCGCCTTCTTCATACTGACCGGCACTGTGGATGATCTGGTCGATATGCTTGAGGGCTTCCTTGTTCGGCGCCAGCACAATGCGGAAGCTTTGCAGGTTGGACACCTGGCGCTTGTTGATCTCGCGGTTGAACAAGGCCAACTGGTGTTCCAGGCTGTCGTAGTCGCTGCGGATATTGCGCAGGGTGCGCGCAATATCGGTGACGGCTGCACGGCGCGCCTTGCCCAAGGTCAGGGCTTCGTCAGTGCGGTGCGCATACGCGTTGATCAGCAGTTGCAGGCGACGTTCAACGTCATCCTCGCTGTCAAACTTGGCCACGCCTTTAAGGCGAACCTGCGCATACAAGGCTTCGATCTGGCCGTCGGCGCGCAGCAAACCCTGCCAGCTGTCCTGATAGTCATTGAGCAGCGGCAGCAGGTTATCCATGGAGTCATCGACCGGGTCCATGAACGGCGTGCCGAACGGCAAGTCTGCCGGTAGCAGCTGGCGACGGCGCAACGCGTCATCCAGGGTGCGTTGCTTGGCTTCCATATCGCCAATCTGACGCCCAACCAATTGCAGCTTGGCCGACAGCTGCTGCACGCGTTCGGTGAAGGCGTCGCTGGAGCGCTTCAACTCATCCTGGGCGGCTTCCATTTGCGCCAGGTTTTCCAGCTTCTCGCCTTCTTCAGCGCTCAGGGTCTGGGCGCGACGGAAGTCCTCCAACGCTTTCTGCGCATCCAGCACTTGCTGGTACAGCGCTTCAGTCTGGGTCTTGCTGGCTGCGCGGTCGGAGGCTACGGCCTGCTGGGTCTTGAGTTGCTTGAGTTCTTTTTCCAGGCGCTCTTTCTGGTCGCGCAACGCCGCGCGGTCCGCCAGGGCCTGCAACGCCGGTGGCTCAATGTGCGAGATGTCGATGGACAGCCCAGGCACTTCGAAACGCTCGCCTTTGAAGCCGTCGAGGATCTGCTCCAGGGATTTGACCCACTGGCCGTCCTCATCCAGCGTAATGCCGTGCTCGCCCAATGGCAGGCTGAACAACGAGCTGTTGAACAGGCGCATCAGACGCTCGACATCCTGCTGCGAAAACTCTTCGCGCAGTTTGGCGTAGCTGTTGTTGTCCGCGTGGTCGAGCTGCTGCTTGACCGACTTCAAGCGTTTTTCCAGATCGCGCAAGCGCTCGTCCAAATCCTCGGCGCTGAACTGCCGCGACTGCGCCAGGGCGCCGGCCAATTCATCGTGAGCATCCTTGGCCGCCAGCAGCTGCTGCTCCAGCACCTTGACGTCATCCACCAGGGCGAAGCGATGCTTGAGCACTGACAGCTCGCCCAGCCAACGCTGGATGCCGCTGATTTCCCGCTCCAGACGCATCAGCTCCTGGGTGCCACCGCGCTGATCGTTTTGCAGCGCGTCCTGCTCATTGCGGTAATGCTCGGCCTGGATCGTCAGCTCTTCCTTGCGCGCGCTGGCGTAGTCCGACCAGGTGCCCAGCAACGAATCCAGCAAGGGCGACAGGCGATGCAGTTTGCCGCGCAGAACATCGCGCTGCCGAACGCCATTGGCCAACGCCTCAACCAACGGGCCGGCAGCCACCAGCGAGTTGTAATCCTGCTCCATGCGTCGTACATCACGGAACGCTTCTTCGCACGCCGCGATGTAGTCCACGCTGCCGGAACGCAGGCTGTGTTCAAAGGCATCCAGGAACAATTGCTTGAGCTTGGCCGCGGTGATTTCGCGCATGTGCAGCAGGTTGATAAACAGCGCGCGGAAGGTTTTCAGGCTCTGCTCGCTGGTGGAGCGCAGCGGAATCAGGGTCAGGTCCAGCGGGATCGAAGTGTGGCCGCCCACCAGCAAACGGCGCAGTTCGTCCGGCTTTAGCTCGTAGGCTTTCAGGCCTTCGCGCTCAAGGTTGGTGAACAGCTCTTTCTGACGCAGGCAAGTGTCGTTTTTCTGGTAATGCGCCAGGTCCAGCTTGCCGGCGTAGGCAAAGAACTGGTGCCCGAAACCACCGCCCGGGCCACGCCCGACCACGCCGATCACGTGCGGGCCGTGGGGCAGCGAGACTTCCACGAGGATGTAGCTGGTGTCGGTGGCAAAGTAGAAGCGCCGCGATTGCTCCAGGGTGTACTTGCCGAAACTCATGTCCGACATGCGCGCCAGAATCGGGAACTGCAGGGCGTTGATCGAGGCGGATTTACCCAGGTTGTTCGCGCCGTACACCGACAACGGTTCTTCCAGCGGGAACAGGCCCAAACTGTAACCGGCGGTGTTCAATAGGGCGAAGCGGCGGATGCCGTAACGTTCCTTGCTCATGCGTCGGTCTCCTGTTCTTCGGCAATGGCGCGGGCCAGGGCGTCTTCTTCGCTGTCTTCGTCAAAGTCGCTCAAGTCCAGCGGGTCGTCGGTCTTGAGCAGTTTTTCATCGCTGTCTTCGTCGATGATCACCGGCGCCGGCAGAGGCAGCACGCTGTGCACACTGGCGGCGAGGTCGCGGTCCTGCTGCACCGACAGGCACACGTCGAGGAAACGGTGCATCGGCGGCAGGAAGCGATACACACCGTTGTCTTCGCTGGCAAAACCCAGCTGCGTCATGCGGCGCATGATTTTTTCTTCAAGTTCTTCCTGGGTCTGCACTTCGGCCTGGATAAACAGATCGCGGTACTTCTCCAGCAACGACGGCAATTCGTCGCGGCCCAGGCTGCCGCCGTCGAGCACGGCGATCGGGTCGCGGCCCTGGTCGGCCAGGTGCTCGACAAGGATGAAGGTGAATAGCGCCAGGCGTTGGGCAGTCTTGTTCACTTGCGCGCTGGCAATCGCCGAGTCCGGCACAAAGTAATAGAAGCCGCGTGTATCGCACACCAGCTCAAAGCCCAACGCCTTGAACAGCGTGCGGTACTGGTCCTGGAAGTTCGACAGCTGTGCGTACAGCTCCGGGTCGCGGCGGCTGACGTGGTAACCCTTGAACAGCTCGCGAAAGATCGGCGCCAGCTGGGACAGTTCGGATAGATCAAGATGCATGAGGTGTACTCGCAGAATGCTCGGCGGCATCGGTGCCGGCCGGGAGCAGGGCGAAGGAGCGCAGGCTGACCTGGTGCTCGTGTGTGTGGTAGTCGCGGCGTTCCAGGCGTTCGCGCTTGAAGCGTTTTTCACGCGAGAGCCGCGAGAACCAGTACAACAATTCGTCGGTGGCACCGTCCGGTTCCTGCTCCAGCAGCCAGGTCATCAGGTCTGGCATCGGCAGCGCGTCTTCGCAGCGCTCGAGCATTTCCTTGACCGTGCGCGGTGCACGCTGGGCGTCGCCCTTGTGGGATTTGTGCGCCTTGGGGAAACGCGCCGGTTTCGGCTCGAAATTCGCCAGCGCGTACACATAGGCCTCGACCTGGCTGGCACTGCCGAGAAAGGTGCTTTGCGGTCGCGTGAACATCGGCATCGCCGCTTGCGGCACGGCGTCCAGACCTTTACGGCGGATGGCCGACAAGGCCAGCGCGGCGCCACGGGTCACGGCGTTGTGCCGGCGTGCTTCTTCACGCAACGGCAGCAGCAGTTCGCGCGCATGACGCAAGGTCAGCTGGGCGCTGGTCTGCATTTCGAGGATGCGCGCGTGGGTGCGCAGCAGCATGTCGTCATCGACCAGGTGGCCGAGGCGTTGTTGCTCGGTGAGCATGCGCAACAGCACGTTTTCGACCTTGCGCACGCCTTGTTCAAAGGCGCCGTCGGCGTTCACCAGCTGGATCATCGGCTCGACGTATTCGTCCCAGGTCGCCAGCACTTCGGCATACCGCTGGCGCAACGGAATCTGCCGGTCGCTGGTCTTGGCGCGGTCGGCCACGGCCGCGAGGGCTTGCTCGTCGTTGGCGAGTTTTTTCAATACATCGCGTACGCGCATGTCCAACAGGCGCAGTTGGCGGGCCAGGTCGTGGCCATCCCGGATGTCGAAGGCGTCCTGAATGTAGCCGGCCAGGCGCTCGAGGTGGCGCAGGTAGGCTTCAATTTCCAGGCACAGGCCAAGCCGGTGCTCCTTGCGAAGATAGGCCAGGAAATCGTGGATCTGTGCGTTGAGCTCGAAACGGTTCGGGCTCTTGGCGACAGGCACCAGGATATCCAGGCGAATCCACACGTCCAGCAGGCTGGTGATGTCCTGGGGCGTGCTGTCCAGTTGTTGGGCGGCCAGTTGCGCGCGCAGTTCGCCAAGGCTCAAGGTGCCTTGGTCGAAGTGTTCGCACAGTGGCTCAAGTAAGGCCCAGTGTTCGGCGAGGGCGCGCAGGACGCGCTTGGGTTCGATCATGGGAATGGCCGGCTGGTTGGCGATTAAAAGTCGCGATTGTACTGCATCAGGCGCGGGATTTATCCACAGCCGGTCAGTGCACAGTGGGCGATTGTTACCGAACAGCGGTAGAATCCCCGCTCTTTAGTTATCCACAAGTGGCCGAGCTGTGCTTATCGAGTCCCGACGTCGCGCTTACTTGACCGCCATGCAGGTGGTCAACTGGCTGCCCCGCACCGAACTGCCGTTTGCCGCCCCATCGCGGCCCGAGCTGCTGCAGGCGCTTGAGCCTTATGAGGCGTTCGACGTGTCGGGGGAAGAGGCGGCTGCGCCGGTGGCCGTGGTCAAGCCCACGCCTGAATCGCGCCCTGTCGTCGAGCGGGTGAAGGTCGAAGTGCCGCGCCCGGCGCCAATGGCCAAGCCGGTGGTGGCCGAAACGGTTGCGCCGGTGGCCAAGGCGCCGGTGGTGCCGCCGCCGCGCTTTGCCCTGCAATTGCTGCGGGCCGGGCGTTGTCTGCTATTGGTGGAGTTACCCACAGGCGAGCGCTTCCAGACGCGCGACCCGGCTTACATGCTGCTCAAGGACATGCTGCGTGCTGCCGGCCTGCCCGACAGCCCGAAAATCGTCGGCGACCCGGTGCGCTGGCCGCTGCTGGTGCGTGGCAACATGGACCAGGGCCCGGAAGCCGCGCGGGATTTTGTGCAAGGTTTTGTTTCGGCGCGCCTCGAAGACGAGCCGTGCGTGTGCCTGTGGTTGATCGGCCTGCCCGCCGTGCGGTTTGCCGGCGAGGCGAATGCCGAGGCCTGGTACCGTGAACTGCAGGTCGACGGCCTTGGGTCGGTGTGGGCCCTGCCGGGCCTGGAATTATTAATGGAAGAGCCACAGCGTAAGGCTGATGTATGGCAAGCCATGCGCCGGCTGATGGCGCGCTGGAAAAGTACCGATGAGTGAAGCTTTATCTTTCCGCCCAATGACCGAGGCGGACCTCGACGCTGTACTGAAGATTGAATACGCGGCGTTCAGCCATCCCTGGACCCGCGGGATTTTTCTCGACGGCTTGGGCAAGTACCAGATCTGGTTGATGTTTGAAGGTGAGCAGCAGGTAGGCCACGGCGTGGTGCAGATCATCCTCGATGAAGCGCATCTGCTGAACATTACCGTCAAGCCGGAAAACCAGGGCCGGGGTTTGGGCCTGGCGTTGCTGGAACACTTGATGTCCCGCGCTTATGCCGCCAATGCCCGCGAGTGCTTCCTGGAAGTACGCGACAGCAATACGGGGGCGTTTCGCCTGTACGAACGTTACGGTTTCAACGAAATCGGCCGTCGGCGCGATTACTACCCCGCCGTGGGTGGCCGCGAAGATGCCGTTGTGATGGCCTGCACGTTAGTGGACTGAATACACAGGCCAATGTGGGAGCGGGCTTGCTCGCGAATACGGTGCATCAGTCAAAGATTTACTGACTGACCAATCGCATTCGCGAGCAAGCCCGCTCCCACATGTTGAACCGCGCTGTATCAGCGGTTGCCGTCGACCGGGTCGATGTCGGCCAGCTCAGCCTCATCCAGCCCGTTGCCGCCGCCGATCTCATCTTCATCGACGATGCTTAGATCGTAATCCGCCGGGTTATCCTCGCCTTCCTCCCGCGCATCCCGCGCACCGTCCTCATGGATAAGGGTTTCGGGGCTCATATCGTCGTCGGTCGGCTCATGGTCCTGCGTAGAGGCCCCGGTCATTCCGGCTTCGCGTACCCGTTCGTCGGGCATCAGGTGCTCGCGCTCGCCTGCCGGGATCTCATCGCCGATTTCCGCGGTCGGTCCGTCCTCGTCAAAATCCAGCTCGCGCATCGAGCCCATGCGGTCTTCGTTATCGTCAATCGGTTCCGGCTGCGTAGCGCCGTAGGGACGTCGTGATTCAGTCATGGCCAATCCTCATACTGTGGGGCTTATAGTGTGTGGACAGGCACGGCGCCCTAAAGATTCAAGCTAATTACGGCTTGGCGTGACCCGGACGAGCGGTTGTCTGTCACACAGCTGCGCATCATTCCTGAGGCTTTCCCTGATGAACGAACTACAAGACCTGCTTGATAACAACGAACGCTGGGCGGACGCGATCAAACAGGAAGATCCCGAATTCTTCGCCAAGCTTGCCCGCCAGCAAACCCCGGAATACCTGTGGATCGGTTGCTCCGACGCCCGCGTACCGGCCAACGAGATCGTCGGCATGTTGCCGGGTGATCTGTTCGTGCACCGCAACGTCGCCAACGTGGTGCTGCACACCGACCTCAATTGCCTGTCGGTGATCCAGTACGCAGTCGATGTGCTCAAGGTCAAACACATCCTCGTCACCGGCCACTATGGCTGCGGCGGTGTGCGCGCCTCGATGCAGGACCGCCAGTTCGGCCTGATCGACGGCTGGCTGAGGACTATTCGTGATCTTTATTACGAAAACCGTGACCTGCTGGCCCAGCTGCCGACCGAAGAAGAGCGCGTCGATCGCCTTTGCGAGCTGAACGTGATTCAGCAAGTGGCCAACGTCGGCCACACCAGCATTGTGCAAAACGCCTGGCACCGTGGGCAGAGCCTGTCGATTCATGGCTGCATCTATGGCATCAAGGATGGCCGCTGGAAAAGCTTGAACACCACCATCAGTGGTTTTGAGCAGCTGCCGCCGCAATACCGCCTGCGCCCGTTGGGCGAAGCCTAAGGTCTTTTGCGTTCACGCCACCGGGCCATGAACGCCTGACCTTCGCTGTTTAACGGCTCCTGGTTGCCGGTGATCCAGCCCCGGCAGTTCAGCTCGCCGCACAGGCAAGCGAACTGCTGGGGCAGCGCGTCCTCGGTACTGGCGTAATCCAGCGTCAGCAAGGTGCCGGGAGCGATCGGCTGTATGGTCCAGAGCTCCAGGTCTGTGGTGTCGAAAAACACATTCGGGTCGCAGGAGTGCATCAACAGGCCGCAGAACCAGGAGTCATACAGGTGGATACGGGGTGACAGCTGCAGCGTATGCGGGCGCCGCTCCCCCACGGCGTAGCCGGAAACCTTGGCGATGCGCACACGGCTGTCGAAGGCGATGCGAGCCTTGACCCCGGCAGGCAATCCGTTAGCGTCCTGAATGGGCTGGAATTGCTCGGTCGAAGGATAGCCCGGTTCAAAAAGCAGGGTTTTGAAAGGGTAAAGACAGTCCTTTGTGCTGGTTTTAGCCTTATCCATGGCTTGAGTTTTCATAACTCTCCTGGCTTAGGCTGCATCGACCTACTGAGTTGTCTGACGGCCAGTCTTGCAGCGAATGTGTGCGGCCCCAGACTCGCCCAAGTTGAATTCGATTTCTACTGTCAAATCTGACAGTAGAAACCGTTTTGTTTGTGCGTTTTATAGCGCTGGCGCGGTGAGCGACGCTGCCGGCACCACGCCTTTGAGCTGTTTCAACTGGGCCTTGATCGCAGGCGTGGCGCATTTGGCGTTGGCCTGTTCCGGGGTCAGGTTGCGTACCGAGGTGTAAAACAGCTCACAGGTCTGCTCCTTGCGCGTGACCTGCCAGGTGTTCATGCACGCCTTTAGCAACACATTCGGATCGCTGGCGGGCTTCTGCCCGATGCCGGCTTGCCAGCAGGCAGCGCTCAAATCCTGGCCCATCACCTTCAAGCCGGCTTCGTCGGCTTTTTGTTCATTGCCGTCGTAGGTGGCAGGGTCTGCCGCGTACCAGATGTAGCTGGGGTGGTTGGCGCCCAGCACCGACACGGGTTTGCCTTCGGTCGGGCTGATCTGCGCCAGGCCCAGCACCGCCACCGTCTGACCGTACTGTTGTTTGATCCAGCTGCGCACCGGCGCACCGAACGCCACCATCGGCAATGAGCCGTTGGCGTGCAGGCTCAGCTCCTTGACCATGCGGGTCTGATAGTCGGTGAAATAGCTGTAAACCGTTTCCAGGTCCTTGCCCGCGTTGGACGGCGCGGCGATGGGGGCGATATCGATGATGGTCTGGTAGGCCGGGGTTTCGGTGGCCGGGATGCCGTTGTCGGTGAGCAACGTGGCCCAGCGATCGGTGGTGGCCGATTCCAGGTAATCCTGGGCCTGGGTCAGCGAGTAATCCGGCGGGAAGTGCAGCAGCTCGATGCTTTTGCGGTTTTCCAGGGCCATGCCCAGCGGCAGGAACAGGTACCAGTTGTAGGCCCATTTGCCGTCGGTGTTGAGCTTGCTGGCGCCTTGGTAGGCCAGGTCTGCGGTGTTGAGCAGCGTGGTGAGGGGCTGGCCGTAGTGGTCGGGTACGCCGCTGAAGGTCGCCACGACCTCGCCGTCATGGGTTTTCACGCTGACTTTGGCGCGGCTGTACCCGTCGCGCTGCAAGCTCTGGTTCAGGTAGTGCTCGGCGGTCTGCTCCAGCGTCCATGGCCGAAAGCAGATCACGTTGCAATTATTGGGAAACGCGAACAATTGGGTGACGCGTTGCGTGCTGCCCAGTGGTACTTCGATATCGGCGTGTACGACCGCACTGGCCAGCAGTGCGACCAAGGTGAAGGACAGCCTGGTCGGTTTGAACATAGTTGGTTCCTTGTCAGCGAAAGCCCGTCTGCGCGGGGTGAAAGCCCACCTCCACACAGTAGCGGCTGACCAGGAAAACCGCGTGCTAAATCGCCAGGCGTGTCGCTATTGGATAAGAAAACCTACACCTTGAATTGCAATGCGTTGCTCAAATCGCCCATGGGCGTCTGGCCGCGGGAAATCATCGCTTCGTCGCGCTGCTTGAGGCCGTCCAGTTTCTCCAGCTGGAACACCCTGGTGATCAAACGCAGGATCGATGCCGTGTCGTAAACCGTGTGGTCCACGGTGCTTTTGCGCGCAAACGGCGACACCACCAGCGCTGGAATTCGCGTGCCCGGGCCCCAGCGGTCGCCTTTGGGCGGCGCCACGTGGTCCCACCAGCCGCCGTTTTCATCGACGGTCACCACCACCACCATGTTTTTCCACTGCGGGCTTTCCTGCAGCACTTTCAAGGCGCGAGCGATATGGCGATCGCCCGAGGCTACGTCGGCGTAACCGGCGTGCATGTTGAGGTTGCCCTGAGGCTTATAGAAGCTCACGGCAGGCAGCTTGCCGGCCTGGGCGTCGGCGAAGAATTTGTTGGTGCTGGCCTCATCACCCAAGCCGCCATCGCGCAGGCGTTTATCACGCTCGGCGCGGTTTTCTGGCCCTTGTTGCTTGAAGTAGTTGAACGGCTGGTGGTGATACTGAAAGTTGGGGATTTTCGGGATGCCGCCCGAATCCTTGAACTGGTCGAGGGTCGCTTGCCACGCCCCGGCGTACCAGGCCCAGTCGACGTTCTTTTTCGACAGCTTGTCGCCGATGTGTTCGTGGGTTTGCGGCACGAGCACGTTGGGCAGGTCGGGTTTGGAGTAATCCGGGTTTTGCGGGTCGCGGATCCAGGTCGGCCAGTACGGCGGGGCGAGGGTGTTCACGCCGTAGCCGTCCGGCGTCAGTGCGCTGGGGCCAAACTGCGGTGGGCCGGTCATGGCGCTGGCGGGTGACTTGTCCAGCGGCTTGAGGCGCGGGTCGGCAGGGTCATCGCTTTGCAGCGTGGCAATCTGCGCCTTGGCCACCGACTGCGCGGCGTTTGGATAAAACGGCGCCGTGGCGCTGATCAGGTACTGGTGGTTAAGAAACGAGCCACCAAATGCACCCTGAAAGAAGTTGTCGCACAGCACAAACTCCTTGGCCACATCCCACAGGCGCAAGGAATAACGGCTCTGGGCGTAATGGCCCATCACCAGGCCACCGGAATCGCCCCAGGCCACAAAGTTGTCGTTCTTACCGCCGTTGATCTGCATCTGGTTCTGGTAGAACACGTGCCACAAATCGCGCGTGACCAGGCTCAAAGGCAGGTCTTCGCCGTTCGGGCCTTTGAGGGCAAACGGTGCGTTGGGCAGGTTTTCCTGGAATTGCACTTCGCTGGGGTAGGTCACCCCATCGACACTTTGCGGGCCGACTTGCAACACACCGCCCCAGGTTGGCGGCAGGCTGGTCAGCAGGCTGCCGTCGCGGTCGCGTTGCTGGGCCTCGGCGCCGGAGAGTGCCGAGAGTGGTTTTTCCACGCCAGGGAAATCAGCAAACAAATTGTTGAAGCTGCGGTTTTCGGCATAAATCACCACCACGGTTTTCACCTGGTCGTGCAAGGCCTTGTCCAGCTCTTGAGGTGTGAGCGGTCGCGTCACCGGTGTGCTCGGTGTTTCACCGGTGTGGCCGCAGGCACTCAAGGTCGCGCCGACCCCCAGCACTGCCGCGCCCCCCAGGAAACGCCGGCGGCTGGTGTCTACCGGCGGTTGGGCGATGGAATCGGGGGAAGGGCGGTCTTCGTGCTCGTCACTCATTGCTGGGAGTCCCTGCGCGGTGGTTGTTTCAAGATATTTCGCAGGACGGTAGCAACGCAATGTGACGAAAAGAAGACAGCCGGGTTAAAGCCGCAGATCGAGATAGGGCAGCGGCTTGCTCGCCAAAGCGCAGTGTCGGCCAACCGTTTCGTTCACTGACGCCGCGCATTTTTGCCAGCAAGCCCGCTTCCACCCTGACCCTGTTATGGCATGACGGGTGGCAAATACTTCAACGTCGTCCCCAACGCCCACAACAGGAACAACACCAGCGGCGTGTGCACCAGCAACTGCACAAACGAAAACCCGATCAAATCCCGCGCCTTGAGCCCCAACACGCCCAGCAGCGGCAGCATATAGAACGGGTTGATCAGGTTTGGCAGCGCCTCGGCCGCGTTGTAGATCTGCACTGCCCAGCCCAGGTGGTATTGCAGGTCGTTGGCCACTTGCATCACGTAAGGCGCTTCAATGATCCACTTGCCGCCGCCCGACGGAATAAAGAAGCCCAGCACCGCCGAGTACACGCCCATCAACAGCGCGTAGGTGTCGTGTGAAGCAATTGAGGTGAAAAAGGTCGAGATATGGTGCGCCAGGGTTTGGCCGTCGCCGCCCTTGACTACCGTCATCAGCGCCGCGATGGAGCCATACAGCGGAAACTGGATCAGCACGCCGGTGGTGGTCGGTACGGCGCGCGCCACTGCATCGAGGAAGCTGCGCGGGCGCCAGTGCAGCAGTGCGCCGACCATGATGAACAGGAAGTTATAGGTGTTGAGCCCCGAAATTGCACTGATCGCCGGCTTGGTCGAAAACTCATGGAACAGCCAACCGGCTGCCAGCAACGCCAGCAGAATAGTCAGCAGCGGGCTATGTTCCAGCCATTCGCCCGGGCGGGTAGGCGCTTGAAGCTTAGGCAGGTTGAACGCCGGGTCGACGCCGCAGGCCTTTGCATCACGGGCGCTGTTCGGGCCGGGCGCGGTGGCGTAGGCGATGATCAACGAGACCACGATCAGCGCCAGCAACATCACCCCGGATTGCCACAGGAAAATCGTGTCGGTGAAGGGGATCACCCCCGTAATCGACAGGATCGACGGCGGCAGGCTGGCCGGGTTGGCCTGCAATTGCGCGGCCGACGACGACAGCCCCAGCGCCCACACCGCGCCCAGGCCCAGGTAGGCCGCAGCACCGGCTGCGCGGTAATCCATGCGTAAATCCGTGCGGCGGGCCAGTGCGCGCACCAGCAACCCGCCGAACACCAGCGACAAGCCCCAGTTGAGCAGGGACGCGACCATGGAAATCAATGCAACCCAGGCCACCGCCGAGCGGCCGTTTTTGGGGATACGTGCCAGGCGGTCAATCAGTTTCACCGCCGGTGGCGAACTGGCCACCACGTAACCGCCGATCACCACAAAGGCCATCTGCATGGTGAATGGGATCAGGCTCCAGAACCCGTCACCAAAGGCTTTGGCGGCTTCGGTGGGTGCGGCGCCCATGCCCAGGGTTGCCACGGCGACGATGATCACCGCGAGGGCGGCAAACACCCAGGAATCCGGAAACCAGCGTTCGGCAAAGTTGGAGCAACGCAGGGCAAATCGGGCATAGCGGCTTTCTTCGATAGCATCGGCCACGAGTCATTCCTCTTGTATTTATTATGGTGTTGGCAGTTTTACGGCATGTTCCGCTACGGCCATTGATATGGGAATGCAGTTATCTTCATCGATCCATGAGTAAAACAAATATATCCGTCGCGATTGCCATCACCGGACTCAACTCATAACCTGCACGCCATTTTGTTTGTCTGCCGAGCTTGCACATGACTGCCACCTTTTCCCCACAGGCGCAGCGTTTTTCCCGCTCCGACTACAAAACCCTGGGCCTGGCCGCCCTTGGTGGCGCCCTGGAAATCTACGATTTCATCATCTTCGTATTCTTTGCGCTGACCCTCAGCCAACTGTTTTTCCCGCCCGAAATGCCCGAGTGGCTGCGCCTGCTGCAAAGCTTCGGCATTTTCGTGACCGGCTACCTGGCGCGCCCGCTGGGCGGCATCCTGATGGCGCACTTTGCTGACCACCTGGGGCGCAAGCGCGTGTTCAGCCTGAGCATCCTGATGATGGCGTTGCCGTGCCTGCTGATCGGGGTCATGCCGACCTACGCGCAAATCGGCTATTTCGCCCCGCTGATCCTGCTGGTGCTGCGCGTGCTGCAAGGCGCCGCAGTGGGCGGCGAAGTACCCAGCGCCTGGACCTTCGTTGCCGAGCACGCACCGCGTCATCATCGCGGCTACGCGCTGGGTTTCCTGCAAGCCGGCCTGACCTTCGGCTACCTGCTGGGCGCACTCACTGCAACGCTGCTGGCGCAAGTCTTCACCCCAGCCGAAATCCTCGATTACGCCTGGCGCTTCCCGTTCCTGCTCGGTGGCGTATTCGGCGTGATCGGCGTGTGGCTGCGCCGCTGGCTCAGTGAAACTCCGGTGTTCCTCGAAATGCAGGCCCGCCGCCAGGCGGCCGCCGAACTGCCGCTGCGCACCGTGCTGCGCGACCATCGCGCCGTGTTGCTGCCGGCCATGATCCTCACCTGCGTGCTCACCTCGGCCGTGGTGGTGCTGGTCGTCATCACCCCGACCCTGATGCAAAAAACCTTCGGCATGAGCCCCAGCCACACCTTCGCCTTGAGCGCGCTGGGTATTGTTTTTCTGAATATCGGCTGCGTCCTCGCCGGCCTGCTGGTGGACCGCATCGGCGCCTGGCGCGCGGTGCTGGTCTACAGCCTGTTGCTGCCAGTGGGGATTGCGCTGCTGTACGCGAGCCTCATCAACGGCGGCGTGTGGCTGGGCGCGGCGTACGCCGTGGCGGGCTTGAGTTGTGGCGTGGTGGGCGCGGTGCCGTCGGTGATGGTCGGCCTGTTTCCGGCGCATGTGCGAGTGTCGGGGATTTCCTTCACCTACAACATTGCCTACGCGTTGTGGGCGAGTACCACGCCGTTGTTGCTGATCGCGCTGATGCCCACGCGCCCGTGGATTTGCGTGGGCTATTGCGTGGTGATGGGCGCGGTCGGGGTGGCGAGTGTGGCGCTGTTTGCCAAACGCCACACCTTGGTTACCTGAGGCTCAGGTCAGAAAGTGCCAGAGCAACAGCGTGCCGACCAGGCCGACCACGGAAACGATGGTTTGCAGCACCGACCACACCCAGATCGTCTGCTTCAATTGCAAGCCAAAGTACTCGCGCACCATCCAGAACCCGGCGTCGTTGACGTGACAGAAGAACACCGAGCCGGCACCAATCGCCAGCGCCACCAGTGAACTCTGTGTCGCCGCCAAACCCGCCATCATCGGCGCGAGAATGCCCGCCGTGGTTGTCGTGGCGACGGTCGCCGAACCGGTGGCCTGGCGCAGGGCCACGGCAATCAACCAGGCCAGCAGCAGATACGGCATGTGCGCGCCTTCGGCGACTTTACTGATGGTCTGGCTAACGCCGGCATCCAGCAACGTTTGCTTGAGGCCGCCGCCGGCGCCGATGGTCAACAGCAACACGGCGATGGGCGCGAGGGCTTTGCGCAGCGTATTGCCGACCTCGGCGCGTGGCATGCCGGCGGCCCATCCCAGGCAGATCACGGCGGCGATGACAGCCAGGCCGAGGGCGATCAGCGGTTCACCGAGAAACTTCAAGGTCAGTGCCAGCGGGTTTTCCGGCGCCATCGCAACTTTGGCCAAGGTGCTGCCGAGCATCAAAATCACCGGCAACAAAATGATCAGTAACGACACCCCGAAACTCGGCTGGCGCGGTGCCTTGGGCGGTGCGCTGAACAGCGCGCCGATGTCGGCCGGTTCATCCACCTGCATGCGCTTGGACAGCCAGTTGCCATACAGCGGGCCCGCGAGAATCACTGCTGGCACCGCCAGGCAGAAGCCCAGCAACATGGTCAGGCCCAAGTCGGCGTGCAATGCGCTCACCGCAATCAGCGGCCCCGGGTGCGGTGGCATCAGGGCGTGCAAGGTGGTCATGCCCGCCAGCGCCGGAATGGCGATTTTCAACAGCGGCTGATTCGAACGTTTGGCCATTACAAAGATGATCGGCACCATCATCACCAGCCCGACTTCGAAGAACAGCGGCAAGCCAATCACCATCGCCACCAATGCCATCACCCAAGGCAACGACTTGCCTTTGCCCAGCCCGAGCAAGGTGGTAGCGATACGGTCGGCGGCGCCGGATTCGGCCATTAACGCACCGAGCATCGAGCCCAGAGCAATGATGATGCCGGCCTCACCGAGGATCGCCCCGGCGCCTTTGCTGAAGGCCTTGGCGACTTCTTCCGGCGGCAACCCCGCGCCGACGCCGGCGATAAACGTACCGATCAGAATCGATAAAAATGGCGGCAGCTTGGTCGCGCTGATCAACACAATGATGCTGGCGATGGCCAGCAGAACGCAGAACATGAGACGGGTGTCGTGAACCATCCACGCGGCAGTCGATAACTCCAAAACGGGACTCCTTATCGAACAGGTTGGCTAATTTGTTTCTTTTTGTTTCCTGCTCGAAAAGCATACCTGATAGAACTGTTGCAGAGCGTCCATGTGCGATTTTGGTGCGCGCGATATAACGACGAGCTGTCGCGCAGATGACAAATTTGCAACCCCTGCGCGGGGATCTGGCCTATAGCACTATGATCAACGAACCCCACCTATTGAGGAATTTTCATGAGCGCAGGACATAACCACGGCCAGGTACGTGCCGGTCACGAGCGTCTTCTATGGATCGCCCTGGGGCTGACCAGCAGCTTCATGATTGCTGAGGTGATCGGCGCGTTTATCACCGGTAGCCTGGCGCTGTTGTCCGACGCCGCGCACATGATGACCGACGCCCTGGCGCTGGCGATTTCTCTGGTGGCCATCCAGGTCGCCAAGCGCGCGGCCGACCGCAAGCGCACCTTTGGCTACGCGCGTTTCGAGATCCTCGCGGCGGCGTTCAATGCGCTGCTGTTGTTTGGCGTGGCGTTTTACATTCTGTATGAGGCCTATCAACGGCTGCAGGCACCGGCTGAGATCCAGTCAACCGGCATGCTGGTGATTGCGTTTTTGGGGCTGATCGTCAACCTCATCTCGATGAAACTGCTCAGTGCCGCCAGCGGTGAAAGCCTGAATGTGAAGGGCGCATATCTGGAGGTCTGGAGCGACATGCTCGGTTCCATCGGCGTGATGATCGCGGCGGTGGTGATCATGTTCACCGGCTGGGGCTGGGTTGACTCGGTGGTGGCGGCGGCGATTGGTTTCTGGGTGTTGCCGCGCACCTGGACGCTGCTAAAGGAAAGCATGAACGTGCTGCTGCAGGGCGTGCCGGACGGCATCGATATCGATCAGGTCGAGCAGGCCATTCGCGGTGTGCCGGGGGTCAAGGACGTGCACGACCTGCATATCTGGGCCCTGACCAGTGGCAAGAATGTGCTGAGCACGCACTTGGTGGCGGATGCTGCGCTGAACACGGAGCAAAAAATCCTTAGTCAGGTGACGGAATTGCTGCACGAACAATTCGATATTTCCCACGCCACGATCCAGGTGGAAGGCGAAGGTTTTGTGCACGACGAGCATGACGAGGTGCATGCCTGAGCCCGGCTAACGGATTTGTAATGTTTCGCCCACGGCCCTGATAAGTACCGAAAGCTACATTGCCCCCCGCTGGGAAATCTCAGCGACTTCATGGGCGTGGAACTTTCGTTATGGCACTTTCCGTTAGAACATTTTTGGGGGCAGCAGCGTTGTGGGTGGCCGCAGGCGCTGCCCAGGCGCAAACCCTCTCTCTGGATGCAGCCCTGCAAGCCGCCTTCGCCAACAACCCTGACCTGGCCGCTGCGCAATGGGAAATCGACATTGCCCAGGGCGGTCGCCAGCAGGCCGGCTTGATCCCCAACCCGGTGGCTTCCTGGGATGCCGAAGACACTCGCCGCAACACGCGCACGACCACCCTCAAACTTAGCCAGACCCTGGAACTGGGCGGCAAACGTGGCGCGCGCATTGACGTCGCGACGCGCGCCCAGGACGCCGCGGCGCTGACCCTGGAGCAGCGTCGCAATGGCCTGCGCGCCGACGTAATCGACAGTTACTACAGTGCTTTGCGTGCCCAGCAGCGCCTCGACTTGGCGCAACGCTCGATGGCCCTGGCCGAGCGTGGCCTGGTGGTCGCCAAAGGTCGCGTCACCGCCGGCAAATCATCGCCGGTGGAAACCACGCGCGCACAGGTGCAGGTGTCGCAGATCCGCCTGGAATTGAACCGCGCGCAAATCGGCCTCAGCGATGCCTATCGGCGCCTGGCCGCCAGCACCGGCAGCGCCACGCCTGACTTTGAGGACGTGGCCGCGCAAAGCCAATCCGCACCGCCCTTGCCGGCCGCCGCGCAATTGCTCGCGCGGCTTGAGCAAACCACCGAACTGCGCCTGGCCGACCTGCACATTATTCAAAGCGAAGCCAGCGTGGGCCTGGAAAAGGCCCAGCGGATTCCCGACCTCGATGTGTCCATCGGCAGCCAGTACGACGCCAGCGTGCGTGAACGCGTGAACCTGGTGGGCGTGTCGATGCCGATCCCGCTGTTCAACCGCAACCAGGGCAATGTGCTCGCCGCCAGCCGCCGTGCCGACCAAGCCCGCGACTTGCGTAACGCGGTCGAACTGCGCCTGCGCACCGAAACCCGCCAGGCGCTGGACCTGTGGCAAACCGCCGATACCGAAGTGCGCGCATTCAACCAACACATCCTGCCCGCCGCCCAGAGCGCGGTGGACAACGCCACCCGTGGCTTCGAGATGGGCAAGTTCAACTTCCTCGACGTGCTCGACGCCCAGCGCACCTTGATCGCAGCCCGCACCCAATACCTGGTGGCGACCGCTCAGGCGACCGACGCCTGGGTGCGCATAGAACGTATTTACGGCGACCTCGCCCGGTTTTGATCTTTTCTGGAGTCTTTTATGAAGCCTAAACACGGTGTGGCGCTCGCCGTCGCCCTGAGCCTGATGCTGTCTGGTTTTGCACAGGCCGAGGAGGAGGAAGGCAAACTCGAACTCACCGAGCAACAGATCCAGGCGGCCGGTATTCAGCTCGCCCAAGCCCAACCGCGGGCGATCAGCACGCTGCTGACGCTGCCGGGAGAAGTGCGTTTTGACGAGGACCGTACCTCGCACATCGTGCCGCGTGCGGCCGGTGTGGTGGAGGCGGTAAAGGTCAACCTTGGCCAGTCGGTGAAAAAGGGCGAGGTGTTGGCCGTGATCGCCAGCCAGCAGATTTCCGACCAGCGCAGCGAGTTGGCCGCCAGCGAGCGACGCGTCGAGCTGGCGCGTACCACCTTTGAGCGTGAGCGCCAGCTGTGGAAGGACGAAATCTCCGCCGAGCAGGATTACCTGCTGGCGCGCCAGACCTTGCAGGAAGCGGAAATCGCACTGAACAACGCGCGTCAGAAGATGACGGCACTCAGCGGCAGCGCCGTACTGGCCGGCGGTAATCGCTACGAGCTGCGCGCGCCATTCGCCGGTGTGGTGGTGGAAAAACACCTGGGCGTGGGCGAAGTGGTAGGCGAAACCAGCAACGCCTTCACGCTCTCGGATTTGTCCCAGGTGTGGGTCACGTTCGGCGTGTTTCCCAAGGACCTGAACAAGGTGCGCGTCGGTAAACCGGTGAAGGTCAGCTCCACGGAAATGGGCACCGACGTTCAAGGCACCGTGGCCTACGTCGGCAACCTGCTCGGCGAGCAGACGCGCACCGCTACCGTGCGCGTGACTGTGCCCAACCCCGACGATGCCTGGCGCCCAGGGTTGTTTGTGACTGTGCAACTGGCCACCGACACCTACCAGGCCAAGGTCACCGTGCCGCAAACCGCCATCCAGACAGTCGAGGAAAAACCCTCGGTATTCGTGCGCACGGCGGACGGTTTCATCACCCGCCACCTCGAACTGGGCGTGAGTGAAAACGGCTACGTCGAGGTGCGCCACGGCCTGGAAGCCGGTGCGCAAGTGGCGACCGAAGGCAGCTTCATCCTCAAGTCCGAACTGGGTAAAGGCTCGGCCGAGCACGCCCATTGATCCTGCGAGTGATTCCCCATGTTTGAGCGCCTTATCCAATTTGCCATCGAGCAGCGCATCATCGTGCTGCTGGCGGTGCTGTTGATGGCCGGTGTCGGCATCGCCAGTTATCAGAAGTTGCCCATCGACGCGGTGCCCGACATCACCAATGTGCAGGTGCAGATCAACTCGGCGGCGGCCGGCTTCTCGCCGTTGGAAACCGAGCAGCGCATTACCTTTCCTATCGAAACCGCCATGGCCGGCCTGCCGGGTTTGCAGCAGACGCGTTCGTTGTCGCGCTCCGGCCTGTCCCAGGTCACGGTGATCTTCAAAGACGGCACTGACCTGTTCTTCGCCCGCCAATTGGTCAACGAGCGCCTGCAGGTGGCCCGCGAGCAATTGCCCGCCGGCATCGAAACCGCGATGGGGCCGATTTCCACTGGCCTCGGGGAGATTTTCCTGTGGACCGTCGAAGCCGATGACGGCGCGCTCAAGGAAGATGGCACGCCTTACTCGCCGACCGACCTGCGCGTGATCCAGGACTGGATCATCAAGCCACAGCTGCGCAACGTGCCGGGTGTGGCCGAGATCAACACCATCGGCGGCTTTGCCAAGGAATACCAGATCGCGCCGGACCCAAAACGCTTGGCGGCCTACAACCTGACGCTGACCGATTTGGTCACCGCGCTTGAGCGCAACAATGCCAACGTTGGCGCCGGTTACATCGAGCGCAGCGGCGAGCAGCTGTTGATTCGCGCACCGGGGCAAGTGGCGTCGATCGATGACATTGCCAACATCGTGATCACCACGTCGGACGGTACGCCGATCCGCGTGCGCAATGTGGCGCAAGTCGACATCGGCCGTGAGCTGCGCACCGGCGCCGCCACCGAAAATGGCCGTGAAGTGGTGCTGGGCACGGTGTTCATGCTGATCGGTGAAAACAGCCGCACCGTGTCCCAGGCGGTGGCGAAAAAACTCGAAGAGATCAACCGTTCGCTGCCCCAGGGCGTGGTTGCCGTGACCGTTTATGACCGCACCAACCTGGTCGAAAAAGCCATCGCCACGGTGAAGAAAAACCTCTTCGAAGGTGCGCTGCTGGTGGTCGCGGTGCTGTTTCTGTTCCTAGGCAATATCCGCGCGGCGTTGATCACCGCGATGGTGATTCCGCTGGCGATGCTGTTCACCTTTACCGGCATGTTTACCAACAAAGTCAGTGCCAACCTGATGAGCCTTGGCGCGCTGGACTTCGGGATTATTGTCGACGGCGCGGTGGTGATCGTCGAAAACGCCATTCGCCGGCTGGCCCATGCGCAGCAGCGCCATGGCCGCTTGCTGACCCGCAGCGAGCGCCTGCACGAAGTGTTCGCTGCGGCCAAGCAAGCGCGGCGCGCACTGATCTTCGGGCAACTGATCATCATGGTGGTGTACCTGCCGATCTTCGCCCTCACCGGGGTGGCCGGGAAGATGTTCCACCCAATGGCGTTCACTGTGGTCATCGCTTTGCTCGGTGCGATGATTCTGTCGGTGACCTTTGTGCCGGCCGCGATTGCGCTGTTTGTCACCGGCAAGGTCAAGGAAGAGGAAAACCTGGTGATGCGCACGGCGCGTCGGGCCTATGCGCCGGTGCTGGATTGGGTCATGACGCGCCGCCCGCTGGTGTTCGGCCTGGCGGTGCTGACCATCGTCGCTTCGGGCGTGGTGGCCAGCCGCATGGGCAGCGAATTTATCCCCAGCCTCAGTGAAGGCGACTTCGCTCAACAGGCCCTGCGCGTACCCGGCACCAGCCTCACGCAATCGGTGCAGATGCAGCAGCAGCTGGAAAAAACCTTGATGGCCCAGGTGCCGGAAATCGAGCGAGTCTTTGCTCGCACCGGTACCGCGGAAATCGCTTCCGACCCGATGCCGCCGAATATTTCCGACAGCTATGTGATGCTCAAGCCCAAGGACCAG
The DNA here is from genome assembly GCF_059862645.1 of Pseudomonas sp. MF08831. Lineage (NCBI taxonomy): Bacteria > Pseudomonadati > Pseudomonadota > Gammaproteobacteria > Pseudomonadales > Pseudomonadaceae > Pseudomonas > Pseudomonas sp. MF08831. Next base: position 25,255 of record NZ_JCBCUX010000005.1, read on the forward strand.
TGGCCTGATCCAGCGAAATCCCGCGAGGCGCTGATCGAAGATATCCAGCGCGCCAGTGCGATTGTGCCGGGCAGTGCGTATGAGCTGTCGCAGCCGATCCAGTTGCGCTTCAACGAGTTGATTTCCGGGGTGCGCAGTGACGTGGCGGTGAAGGTGTTTGGCGACGACATGGCAGTGCTCAACAAGACCGCCGCAGAAATCGCCGAGACCTTGCAGACGCTTGATGGCGCCTCGGAAGTGAAGGTCGAGCAGACCGCTGGCCTGCCGGTACTGACCATCAATATTGATCGCGACAAGGCCGCGCGGTTTGGCCTGAACGTGGGCGACGTGCAGGACACCATCGCCGTCGCCGTGGGTGGGCGCCAGGCCGGCACGCTGTACGAGGGTGACCGCCGCTTCGACATGGTCGTGCGTTTATCCGATGCGCTGCGCACCGATATCGACGGCTTGTCGCGGCTGTTGATCCCGGTGCCGGCGCTGGCCAGCAACGCCTCGGGCCAGTTGGGTTTTATTGCCTTGTCCCAGGTCGCCAGCCTGGACCTGGTGCTGGGCCCGAACCAGATCAGCCGTGAGAACGGCAAGCGCCTGGTGATTGTCAGCGCCAATGTGCGCGGGCGTGATATCGGTTCGTTCGTCGAAGAGGCCGAGTCTGCCATCAGCACTCAGGTGAAGGTCCCGGCGGGTTACTGGACCACCTGGGGCGGCCAGTTCGAACAGCTCAAGGAGGCCTCCGAGCGCTTGCGTATCGTGGTGCCGGTGGCGTTGCTGCTGGTGTTTGGGCTGTTGTTCATGATGTTCAACAACCTCAAGGATGGCTTGCTGGTGTTTACCGGGATTCCGTTCGCGTTGACCGGTGGGATCATGGCGCTGTGGCTGCGCGATATTCCGTTGTCGATCTCGGCGGGGGTGGGGTTTATTGCGTTGTCGGGGGTGGCGGTGCTTAACGGGCTGGTGATGATTGCCTTCATTCGCAACCTGCGTGAGGAAGGGCGTCCACTGTCGGTGGCGATCCATGAAGGGGCGCTCACACGTTTACGCCCGGTGTTGATGACTGCGCTGGTGGCATCCCTGGGGTTTATCCCCATGGCCTTGGCCACCGGCACCGGCGCCGAAGTACAGCGCCCGCTGGCGACGGTGGTGATCGGCGGGATTATTTCCTCTACGTTGCTGACCTTGCTGGTGTTGCCGGCGTTGTATCAGTGGGCGCACCGCAAGGAGGAATGATGCGGGTGGGGTGAGCGGGCATGTTGTGGCGAGCGGGCTTGCCCCGCGTTGGGTGGCGAAGCCGCCCCAAATCTTTCGCCACGGTATATCAGGGATACCGAGGTGGGCCTGATGGGGGCTGCTGCGCAGCCCAACGCGGGGCAAGCCCGCTCGCCACAACAAGCCCGCTCAGCCTTGAAGGGCTTATACCTGAGGAAACACCAGGCGAAACACGGTGAAAGCGCCGGGCGAACTGCGCACGTCGGTTTGCCCCTGGTGCAGGGTCATGATCGATCGCACGATGGCCAGTCCCAGGCCGGTGCCGCCCTCGGTGCGCGCGCGGCTGCTGTCGACACGGTAGAACCGTTCGAACAGGTGCGGCAGGTGGTGCGCTTCAATCCCCGGGCCTGGGTTGCTCACAGACAACGACACGCTGTTGCCGTAAGCCTCCACGCGCAATGAGATATGCGCGCCCGCTGGGCTGTGGCGGATCGCATTGGAAAGCAGGTTGGAGAGCGCGCGTTGAATCATCAGGCGATCGCCGTTCACCAGGGCCTCGCCGCTGAGGGTCAGGGCCAGTTGTTTGTCTTCGGCACTCAGGGCGAATAAATCCATGACCCGATGAGCTTCGTCCGCCAGCGATACTGCGGTAAACGAAGCTCGCGCTGCCGGGTGGCTGACCTGGGCGAGGAACAACATGTCGGAAACGATGCGTGCCAGGCGCTCCAGCTCTTCGGTGTTGGATTCCAGCACTGCTTTGTATTCGTCCGGTGGGCGTTGGCGCGATAACGTGAGCTGGGCTTTGCCCATCAGGTTGGTCAGCGGTGCACGCAATTCGTGAGCAAGGTCGTCGGAGAATTGCGACAGTTGCTGCACCCCGGCGTCCAGGCGGTTGAGCATCACATTGAAGCCTTGCGCCAATTCGCCCAGCTCCTTGGGCAGGTTGTCGACGGACAAGCGATGGGTCAGGTCCTGGGTGGTGACTTTGGCCGCCACATGGCTGAACTGCTTCAACGGCGCAAGCCCGCGCTGCACCAGCCACCAGGCGCCCATGCCGATCAGCATCAACAACATGGGCAAGGCGATCACGGTGGCGCGCAGGTAGGCACTGAGCAGCGCCTGATCGTCCATGCGGTCCAGCGACAACAGCACGCGTACGCGTTCGCCGCTGGCCAGGCGCATCAGGCTGGAGGCGCTGAGCACCTGGTTGCCATTGCTGTCGGCCCAATTGAGGTAGCCGAGCGTTTCTCGCGGTGTGAAGTTTGTCAGCAGCGGCTCCTGAGGCTTGGCACCGATGCTCAGCAACACCGTTTCATCGGGCGCGGTGCCGACGATAGTGAGGTAAAAATTGTCATGGCCGATCACCAGGTCCATCAGCGAATGCGGGCGCGCCCGGATGGCGTGGGCGTCGAGGCCTTGAGACAGGCTGTGCTGGATCTGTTCCATCTTGCTTTCCAGGCCTTTGCGCGCCAGTTTTTCCAGTTCGTGGGTCAGGGCGAGATACGCCAACGTCGCCAGCAACAGCACCAGGCCCGCGCCCATGAGGCTGACCGTCAACCCCAGACGCATCGACAAACTGCCGGTTTTCATGGCCGTGCTTCCAGCACGTAACCCACGCCGCGAATGGTGTGGATCAGCTTGACCTCGCTCTGATCGTCCACCTTGGCCCGCAGGCGGCTGATGGAGACTTCCACGACGTTGGTGTCACAGTCGAAATTCATGTCCCACACCAGCGAAATGATCTGCGTGCGCGTCAGCACTTCACCGGTCTGGCGCATCAGCACCTGCAGCAGTGCGAACTCCTTGGTGGTCAAGTCAATGCGCCGTGTGCCGCGGTACGCGCGATGGCGGCGGGGGTCCAGTTCCAGGTCCGACACGCTGAACACTTCCGGCTGTGGGATGTGCTCGCTGCGCCGCAGCAGGGTGCGTACCCGCGCCAGCAATTCGGGAAACTCGAAGGGTTTGACCAGGTAGTCATCGGCGCCCATGTCCAGGCCCTTGATCTTGTCGGCCAGCCGCCCGCGGGCGGTCAGCATCATCACGCGCTGGGTGCCGTTGCGGCGCAATTGCTCCAGCACTTCCCAGCCATCCTTGCCCGGCAGGTTGACGTCAAGAATCACCAACTCATAGGCGTGCTGCTCAGCCAGGTGCAGGCCATCAATGCCATTGGACGCGCAGTCCACGACGTAGCCACTTTCATTCAGGCCTTGCTGCAGGTAGTCAGCGGTTTTTTGCTCGTCCTCAACCACAAGGATACGCATGGGGATTTACCTTTTACTGAAAGAGAAGGGTTCCATTTCCCTATGGAATTGGGTGTGTTGTGAGTAGGAAAATTCTGAAGTGTGAAGCAGCTTCAGGGTCAACTGCGGCAATGGGTCGCGACTAAGCCTGCGCGCAAAAAAAACGCCCCAGAGGGGCGTTAAAAAATCATCTCTTTCCAAAGGAGCTAAAAAAAGCTTCAGAGACGAATGTTGCTCGGTGCTGACAAGCTGAAGCGAGTATAGGAAGTTCAACTTAACGGGAAGCTGGGGCCAATGTTACAGTTTTGATAGATAGCAATTTGTGAACAGATGTTAGTCAAGCGCGAACGAATGTAAGCACTCGACTGGGCGATTGTTCAAAGTGCGACCAATGGGTATTGCGCAATCAAGCGAACTTCTTCCAGGTCTGACTCAAACGCACTGGAGCGCACGGTGGCCTGGCGCAAGCGCAACGACAAATCTTTCAGGCTGCCGCTTTGCACCACGTACTCGGCCTCGACATCCCTTTCCCAGCGGCGTTGATCTGTCAGCGGGTTGCCGGATGCATCGCGGCGCATGTACACCGCGTTGGCGTGGCTGTAATCGGCGCCGGTGCCTTTGGCATAACGGGTCATGAACGACAGGCCAGGTATACCGAACGCCTGCATGTCGAGGTCGTAACGGGCCATCCACGAACGCTCCTTGGGCGAATTGAAGTCGCTGTACTGGATCGAGTTATTGAGGAAAATCGAGTCCGATTGGCGCAGGTAATCAAAGTCGTCATCGCCGTTGTTGCGCTGGTGCGAGAGGGCCACGCTGTGAGCACCGACCTTTACCCCGAGCCTGGCACTCCAGATGGTGTTGTCGAATTTGCCCAGCAGCTGTTTGCCTTCGTCCACGGCCTTGTAATAGTTGAAATCGCCGAATAACGACACGTCGTCGGTCAGTGGGTAACTGGCGGCACTGCCGACGTAGTACTGGTCCCAGGCGTCCTTCAGTCGGCTGCTGTAGAGGCTCACGTTCAGGTGTTTGTTGACGGCGTACTCCCCCCCGAAATAGCCGATCCAGGGTGAGTCGACCTTGCCCGCGTAGAAGGTCGCGAAGCCCTTGTTCATCCCGCTTTCGCTTGGCTGGCTCATGCCGCTCAGGCGTCCGCCTTGCAGGCTCAAGCCCTCAAGGCTGGTGTTCTGCGCGGTGACGCCGCGAAAGCTTTCCGGCAACAACCGCGAATCGCCGTAGGCCACCACCGGCGTGAGCGGGAACACATCGCCGGCCTTGATAACCGTGTCCAGCACGCGCCATTTCGCCGCGCCGCCGACTTTGCTGTAGCTGCCTTCGGGGTGATTGTCGCTGTCCACCGGCAGCACGCCGAACGAACCCTTGCCGCCGCTGCGACCGGTGCCCGAGTCGAGTTTCAGGCCGTACATGGCAAACGCATCCAGGCCAAAGCCTACGGTGCCTTGAGTAAAGCCGGATTCGAATTTGCCGATCAGACCCTGCGCCCAGGCTTCGGAATACCCATTGCCGGTCGGGCTGGACTGGCCCTTGCGGTCATCGCGATTGAAGTAAAAGTTGCGCGCCAGCACGGTTACGCTGCTGCCTTGGATAAAACCATCGGGCGTGTCTTCCACCGCCCCGGCTGCCAGAGGCAGTGCAACAATCAATGAAAAGGGAAGGGTGTAGTAAGCAATGCTCATGTTTCGCTCCTGGGTGTTGGCAGTTTTCAGCTTCTTATAGGTAGGGGCGTTTTTATTGATCTGGCCCGGGCTGATAGTTGCAAACAGTGGATAACGGTCAGGTGGCGCGAACATTACAATTCTGGAAGCTCACCGCGATCTAACAGATAAGTAATGTTTTGGTGAACATGGCGACAGGGTTGGTTGATTAGTCTCGTGACTGAACTTATCAACCGAGGAACCTGTAATGACATTTTATAAAATTGGCTTGGGTGTATTAGCTGCAGTCCTGTCACTGAGTGCGATGGCCGAAGGCGGAGGCGACCGCACGTTTGCGCTGATGATGGAGCGTAATCAAAAAGCCATGGCGGCTTACGCGCAAAAAAACGGCCAGCCAGCACCCCAGGTGCAGGCGTATCGCTATGGCATGGCGCTGGATATTGCCAAGGTCGTCAACGTTACGCCGCCGATCAGTTCGTGCAATGCCGTGCCTTCACGCATGACCTATGAAGACTCCAGCGGCAAGCTCAATACGGTGGAATACAAGGTGATGGGTGTTTGCCGAAACAACGGCAGTTAATGGATCCAAAAAAACAGTTGGGCGCGCCACAAAAAAGCGCTTCAGAAAACCTCGTCAGCGCCGATGCAGGTCAGATCCATCTCCCCAAATGACCATCGGTGCCCCATGTTCAACACCCGTTTGAAGCAGGAGCTGTCGGCTCTTCGCGAAGAGTTGTCCAGCTTGCAACAGGTCAAGGAGAGCCTGGAAAGCGAAATGCTGTGCCTGACGCTGGACGCCGAAGGCCGGGTGGAGTGGGCAAATGCCAACTTCCTGCAAGAGCTGTCGTACCAGGCCTCCAACATTGTGGGGCGGCACATAGACGAGCTGGTGCCCACGCACCTGCGCCAGGACGAATTCCAGCAGCGCTTTCGCAATGCCCTGGTGCGCGGCGAACACTTCGCCGGCACCGTGCGCCTGATGCGCGGCAACGGCAAAGAGGCATGGTTGCGCTCGATCCTGCAACCGGTGCGCAGTTCTGACGGGCGCATCAAGCATTTTTCGATTTACTCCAGCGACCTCACCCGCACCATCGAGGGGTCGCGCGAGCATGAGAACCTGATCACCGCGCTGGTGCGTTCCACTGCAGTGATCGAGTTCGACCTCGGCGGCCATGTGCTGACCGCGAACGACCGGTTCCTCGGTGGCATGGGCTACAGCCTGGCGCAGATCCAGGGCAAACATCACCGTATGTTCTGCGAACCGGAGGAATACAACAGCGCCGAGTACCAGCATTTCTGGAAACGTTTGAACGCCGGTGAGTTTGTGGCGGCGCGCTTCAAACGGGTCGACAGCCATGGCCGTGTGGTGTGGCTGGAGGCGACCTACAACCCGGTGCTGGATGCCAATGACCGCCTTTACAAAGTGGTCAAGTTCGCCACGGTGATCACCGACCAGGTCAACCAGGAACAGGCCGTGGCCGAAGCCGCAAACATCGCCTACAGCACCTCGCTGCAAACCGACAACAGTGCCCAGCGCGGCACCACTGTCGTGACGCAGGCGGTGGATGTCATGCGTGATCTGGCCAGGCACATGCAGCAGGCCGGTGATGGCATCGAGGCGCTGAACGCTCAGTCCCAAGTGATCGGCACCATCGTCAAGACCATCAGCGGCATCGCTGAGCAAACCAACTTGCTGGCGCTCAACGCGGCCATCGAAGCGGCGCGGGCCGGCGAGCAGGGCCGTGGCTTTGCGGTGGTGGCCGATGAAGTGCGTCAGTTGGCCTCGCGCACCAGCAAGGCCACCGAGGAAATCGTCGGCGTGGTTCGTCAGAACCAGGACATGGCCCGCGATGCGGTGTCCTTGATGAACGAGGGCCGTTTGCAGGCCGAGCAAGGCTTGGCCCTGGCGGCCGAGGCGGGCACGGTGATTGTGGAAATCCAGGACGGTGCACAAAAAGTGGTGAGCGCGGTCGGGCAGTTTGCCAATCAGCTGTCGAGCTGACCCGCAGGGCTTGTGCTTGAGGTATCGTAGGTTTTTTCTTGCTTGAAGAGCCGTCCCTCCATGAGCCCTACCCACCGTCGTCCCGTACCTTTGTCCAAGGCCTACCGTTTGCTCAATCACGGGCCGACCGTATTGGTGAGCGCGGCCCACGATGGCAAGCGCAATATCATGGCCGCTGCCTGGGCCATGCCGCTTGATTTCGAGCCGCCGAAGGTCGCCGTGGTGCTCGACAAGGCCACCTGGACCCGCCAGCTGCTGGAAGCCGCCGGCACCTTTGTGCTGCAGGTGCCTTGCGTGGCCCAGGCCGATCTGGTGCAGACGGTCGGCAACACCACGGGCGCAGACACCGACAAATTCGCCACCTATGGCTTGCAGACATTCAGCGCTGAACACACCGAAGCGCCGCTGCTGGAAGGTTGCGTAGCGTGGCTGGAATGCCGCCTGCTGCCCGAGCCTCACCACCAACAGACCTACGATTTATTCCTCGGCGAAGTCGTCGCGGCCTATGCAGACGCGCGCGTGTTCAGCGACGGGCACTGGCATTTCGAAGGCCATGACGAATTGCGCACCTTGCACCATGTCGCGGGCGGAAATTTCCTGAGCATCGGCGAGCCGGTGGTCGGGCGCCAGTTGTAGGCTTTACCAGCGGGCGTTTGCCAGTGCCTGGGCAAACGCCATCAGCTTGGGCGAATACTGCCGGGACGGCGGATAGACCAGTGAGATCGCGCGACTGCGCCCGGCCACGTCTTCCAGCAACGGCACCAGGCGCCCGGCGGCCATGGCCTCGCGCACCGCAAAATCCATCACCTGGGCGATGCCGAACCCCCCCACCGCGCCGTCTACCAGCGCATCGCCGCTGTCGAAAATAAGCCGCCCCTCGACGCTCACGTCCTGCACTTTGCCCTCGCTCATGAACTGCCAATCCACCATGCGTCCGCTGCGCAAGTTACGCACAGTGAGGCAGCTGTGGTCCTTGAGCTCGTCCACCGTTTGCGGCGTGCCGCAACGCGCCAGATAAGCCGGCGAGGCCACCGTGACCCAGCGTAGCGGCGGCAGGGCACGGGCGATCAGGCGTTGATCCTGGATCTCGCCCGTGCGCAACAGGGCGTCGAAACCTTCGTCGACGATATCCACCAGCCGGTCAGTCATCACCGCTTCGATGCGCAATTGGGGATGGCGCAATGTCAGTTCGCCGATCACCGGCATCACCACCTTGCGACCGAACAACGACGGTGTGCTGATTTTCAACAGGCCGGCCGGGCTGCTGCGTCGGTCGAGCATCAGCTTTTCGGTTTCAGCCAGTTCTGCCAGTAACGGCGCGCTGCGCTCGTACAGCATCTGACCGTCGGGCGTAAGGCTGACGCTGCGCGTGTTGCGTTGCAGCAAGCGCACACCCAGCTGGCTTTCCAGGCGCGAGATGGCGCGGGACAGCCCGGACTGCGTCAGCCCCAATTCGCCGGCCGCGCGGGTAAAGCTGCGGGTTTCGGCCACGCGGACCAAGAGTCGAACAGCGTTCAGATCCATGATTAAAGTCATTACTGAAAGAGTGATAGCGCTATTTATCATCTGTCGGGCATGAAAGAAACTGGCACCTCTTATTTTCGGACTGGACGCTGTGATGTCTCCCTCTCGACCCTCTGGCTGGATGCTTTTATTGCTGGCCACCGCACAACTGATCATCGCCCTGGATGCCACCATTGTGTTTGTCGCCCTGCCGCAGATTGGCGCGCACCTGGATTTTTCCGCGCAGCAATTGCAATGGGTGGTGAGCGCCTACAGCGTGGCGTTTGGTGGCTTTCTGTTGCTGGGTGGCAGGGCGACGGACTTGCTTGGCAAGCGCCGTTTTTACCGGGTGGGCCAGTCGCTGTATGCGCTGGCCTCCCTGGCGGCGGTGCTCGGCGGCAGCGCGGTGTTGCTGGTGCTGGCGCGGGCGGTGCAAGGTGTGGGCGGGGCATTGTTGTTCCCGGCCACGTTGGCGTTGATCAACACGCACTATGCCGAAGGCCCTGCACGCAATCGGGCGTTTGCGGTGTGGAGTGCAGCCTCGGCAGCGGGGCTGGCACTCGGCGCATTACTGGGCGGCGTGCTGACTCAGGTGTGGGGATGGGAGGCGGTGTTTCTGGTGAATGTGCCGTTGGCGGGCGGCTGCGCGTGGGCGGCGCGTTACTGGATTCCAGCCGATGGCGAGCGTGTACGTGGGCGCAAATTCGACATCGTCGGCGCCTTGACGGTGACCGTCGGCGGCACGTTGCTGGTGTTCGCGCTGGTGCAAGGCCCCGAGTGGGGCTGGTCGGCGCCGCAGACGCTGGGCTGCATCGCCTTGGCGCTGGCATTGCTTGGGTTGTTCGCGTGGATCGAGCACCGCGGCAGCGATCCGCTGATGCCGCTGCGTTTGTTCGCCTACCGCGAACTGCGCATGGCGATGGTGCTCACGGCGGTGTTCATGAGCAGCTTTGGCGTGCAGTACTACTTCCTGGCGCTGTATTACCAGCAGGTCTATGGCTACAGCGTATTGCAGGCCGGTTTGGCGTTTTTACCGGCGACCCTGGTGTGCACGTTCGGCATCTGGTTGGCAGAGCGTTCGCTGGCCAGGTTGGGGTTGCGCAACACCTTGGTCAGCGGGCAACTGGCGGGCGCGGTGGGCATTGCACTGGTGTGTTGGGCGTTGCCGACGGGCGTAGGGTTTTGGTCGCTGTTGCCGGGCATCTTCATTTTGAGCATCGGGCAGGGCATGACCTGGACAGCGATGTGGGTGGCGGCGGGGCTGGGTATTCGGCCTGGTGAGCAGGGCGTGGCGGCGGGGATGGCGTCTACCAGCCAGCAGATCGGCGGGGCGTTGGGCCTGGCGGTGCTGGTGTCGGTGGCGAATGCGGGCGGGATCGAGCTGGCGCTGTGGTGGAGCGCGGCAATTGCCTTGGTCGGCGCGGTGTTGGCGCTGCGGCTCAAAACGCAAGCGCCCGAGCCGAATGCGATAGTGGAAACAACATAGAACCCATGTGGGAGCGGGCTTGCTCGCGAAGGCGGTGGGTCAGTCGCTCATAAGTCGACTGACACTGCGCTTTCGCGAGCAAGCCCGCTCCCACATTTTGATCGTATTTCAAGTTGGGCATTTCAGCGCCCGAGCATCTTCACCCAGCGCGACGGCGGCATGCCGTAGGTGCTGCGAAACTGTCGAGTCATATGGCTCTGGTCGGTGAAACCGGCGGTCAGCGCCGCGTCCACCAGCGATTGGCCCTGGGCCAGCAAGCCGCGCACCAGGTCCAACCGTCGCATGGTCAGGTACCGATAGGGACTGGTGCCGAACAACAAGCGAAAATCCCGCGACAGCGCCCACCGATCACGGCCGCAATGGTCGGCCATTTCATCCAGGGTGATGCTGCGGCCCAAGGCGCTGTGGATAAATTCCCGCGCGCGCTCGGCGGCGACGTAATCGAAGGATTTACGGCTGATGATCACCCCCGAAGCCGCGCTCAGGGCTTGCGCCAGGTCGTACAGCGCGTCCTGTTCCTGCATCGGGTCAATCGGGCAGTCCAGGCTTTGCAGCAACACCTCGCTGGCGCGGAACAGCCGTGGGTCAGTCGACAAGCCGTTGTGGATAAACGGCAACGGCCGGCCGCCGAGAATCTGCTGGATCAGCGCCGGCTCCACATAAATCATGCGGTACTTGAAGCCTTCCACGCTGCTGGCGCGGCCGTCATGGGATTCGTCGGGGTGAATCACCATGGTCGTGCCGGGCAGGCTGTGGGTCATGCAGCCACGGTAGTGGTAGCTCTGCACGCCAAACAAGGTGCGCCCGATGGCGTAGGTGTCATGGCGATGCGGGTCGAATGCAAAGCCGGCAAAATACGCTTCGATACGGTCCAGGCCGCTGGCGTGTGGGGCGCGGTGCAACCAATCGAGGGTGGAAGTGGGTTGGCCCATGGTGACTTGTCACAAATAGAGGTGGGAAACACGTTAACCCAGTCTGGCGTGCCGTGTCTGTCGAGGTCTTGAACGATTGTGCGTGCTTGAGAGGAGGTATTCGCCAGCGTAAATGTTGATCTGGGTTAATAAATGATTGTTTTACGATAATTATCTATTATTTTTGCGGCCTCACTCATTGATCGAGGTTGCTTATGAATACCCAACGTCTGGCTCAACTCAGCCAGCACATGTCGCTGCTTACGCTCTTGCTGATTGTCGTCATGCTGGTGCTCAACACTGGCGTCTGGCTGTTTCCGGTGCTGGGTTCTTCCGCCGATGGCCTGGGCCTCAGCTTTTCCTTGAGTGACCGGATTCAGGACAGCGGCGTGCAAATCGCGCTGCTCCCGTGGTGGCAAAAACTCGGCGGGATTGTTCTTTCCAGCATCCCGCTGGTGGCCTTGGTGTCGGGCTTGAACCATCTGCGCCAGCTGTTTCGCAACTACGCGCGGGGCGAGTATTTCTCCAGCGCGGCGGCGCAGCACCTGGGCAAAGTCGGTCGCGCCGTTGCCCTGTGGGTACTGCTGGACTTTGTATGCGAGCCGTTGCTGGGCCTTTGGGTCTCGACGAGCCGTTGGGCCAGCGATTTTTCACCTTGAGTCTGACCCCGCCGAGCTTCGTCGCGTTGTTTCTCGCTGCCTGTATCGCAGTAATCGCGCGTATCCTGTGGCAGGCCAGCGAAGTGGATTCTGAAAACCGCACTTTTGTTTGAGATCGAAATGCCCATTGTGATTGAACTGGACGTTATGCTTGCCCGGCGCAAGGTCAAATCCAAAGACCTGGCAGCCGCCATCGGGATTACCGAACAGAACCTGTCGTTGCTCAAACAAGGCAAGGTCAAGGGCATACGGCTGGGTACGCTGGATGCGATCTGTGCCTACCTGGACTGCCAGCCTGGCGACCTGCTGGTGCACACGCCTGAACCTGCGGGCGAATAGGTTTAACCATTTACCAAGAGGGATCGCCCCATGCTGTTCTCCGACCTGCCGTATGTCGCGCCGTTGTTGTCGCTGGGGCTGCTTTGGGCCGTCGCGGTGGTGACGCCGGGGCCGAACTTCTTCAATACTGCCCAACTGGCGGCGAGCTGTTCGCGTCGGCATGGCGTGGTGGCGTCTGCCGGAGTGGCCACGGGCACGGTGATCTGGGGGCTGGCGGGCGGTTTGGGCATCAAGTCGCTGTTCACTGCGGCGCCCATGCTCTATCTGGCATTCAAGATCATCGGTGGCTGCTACCTGATCTACCTGGGGCTGAAACTGTTCAAGCGTTCGGCGCCAACCGCGAGCCAGACAGTGTTGCCCGACGAACCCACGCGCTCGCTGTTCTTTGCCTGGCGCTTCGGTCTGCTGGGCAACTTGTCCAACCCCAAGGCCGCGCTGTTCGTCGCCACGGCCTTCGCTTCGACCATGCCGCCTTCACCGTCGCCGACATTGTTGGCCCTGGCGGTGATTACCATGGCCACCTTGTCATTCAGTTGGTACACCAGCGTAGCCCTGGTGTTTTCCAGCGAGCGCATGGCCAATCTCTACAGCCGTTCACGCAAGTGGCTCGACCGGTTTGCCGGTGGGTGCTACCTGTTGTTCGGCGCACATCTGGTAGCGAATCGCTGACCGCTCATGGTAAGAAGCCTTACTTTCAACAGTGAGGCCGAGTCATGAGCAAGGTGCGGGTAGGTATTATTTTTGGTGGCCGTTCGGCCGAGCACGAGGTCTCGCTGCAGTCGGCGCGCAACATCGTCGATGCACTGGACCGCTCGCGCTTCGAGCCGGTTCTGATCGGCATCGACAAGGCCGGCCACTGGCACCTGAACGAAACCTCGAACTTCCTGATCAACCAGGAAAACCCGGCCCTGATCGCTCTCAACCAGTCCAACCGCGAACTGGCGGTGGTGCCGGGCAAGACCAGCCAGCAAGTGGTGGAAACCTCCGGGCAAAGTCTGCTCGAACACATCGATGTGATCTTCCCTATCGTCCACGGCACCCTTGGCGAAGACGGCTGCCTGCAAGGCCTGCTGCGCATGGCGGACCTGCCTTTCGTGGGCTCCGACGTGCTGGGCTCGGCGGTGTGCATGGACAAGGACATCAGCAAACGCCTGCTGCGCGATGCCGGTATTGCCGTTACCCCGTTCATCACCCTGACGCGTCGCAACGCGGCGCGCAGCGCTTTTGATACAGCAGTGAACAAGCTTGGCTTGCCGATGTTCGTCAAACCCGCCAACCAGGGTTCCTCGGTGGGCGTGAGTAAAGTCACCAATGAGGCCGAGTACCATGCCGCGGTCGAACTGGCCTTGGGCTTCGATGAAAAAGTGTTGGTGGAGTCCGCTGTCCAGGGGCGTGAAATTGAATGCGCCGTGCTGGGCAACGACAACCCTGTCGCCAGCGGTTGCGGCGAGATCGTGGTGGGCAGCGGTTTCTATTCCTACGACAGCAAATACATCGACGCCCAGGCCGCCCAAGTGGTGGTGCCGGCTGATATCAGCCTTGAGGCCAGTGAGCGTATTCGCCAACTCGCCATTGAAGCGTTTGAGGTACTGGGCTGCGCCGGGTTGGCGCGAGTCGACGTGTTCCTCACCGACGACGGCGAAGTGCTGATCAACGAAATCAACTCACTGCCCGGCTTCACCCGCATCAGCATGTACCCCAAGCTGTGGCAGGCGGCGGGCATGAGTTACAGCGAGTTGGTAAGCCGCTTGATTGAGTTGGCGCTGGAGCGACATGCGGGGCGCAAGGGGCTGAAGATCAGCCGCTGATAATCGTTGGGGCGGGACGAACGCTGTGGCGAGCGGGCTGGCCCCGCGTTGGGCTGCGCAGCAGCCCCATAATTAGGCTGCTCGTTTCTGTCTGAGACCACAGGGTAAGTCTGAGGGGGCTGCTGCGCAGCCCAACGCGGGGCAAGCCCGCTCGCTACAACAGGCCTGCTTGCCATAACGAGCCTGCCAACCATCGCAGGGTCAGGGGCTTTTCAGGATTTGCGGGCGATCCACGAATAGATCAGCGTCTTTGGCTCCTCAGGGTGGTGAGTTCTCCTGCGGTAGCTGGCGAAGGTTGGTGATGTGCAATATGTGCACACCTCGCTGACGTCGATGTGCTCACGCTCAAGGCCCGCCGCTTGCAACAGCATCACCCCGTAACCACTCAAGTCGAACCACGCACTTCCCGCTTGCCGCGCGTGGGGCGGTGCAATCTGCGGTGACAGCCGTGGCGTCGGTTGCTCGAAGCACCATGGCGCCTGACCGTCACGCCACACGTGGCCCTGGCTCGCCTGAAATTGCGCGATAAACTCGGCGCTCACTTCATAACAACACGGCTTGATCGACGGCCCGATCGCCACCCGCAACTGGTCAACGGCAATGCCCTCGGCAGCCAATTGTTTCACCGCGTTGGCGATGATCCCCCCTTGCAGACCCTTCCAGCCGCCATGCACGGCGGCAACCCGATCACCACTGTGTGCGGCGATAAGAATGGGCAGGCAGTCAGCGGTGATAACTGCAATTGGCGCAGACGTGTGCGTGAACACGCCGTCTGCCTCAATGGTATTGGCCACCTGTTCCGCCTGCCATTGGATCACCGAAGCACTGTGCACCTGCTTGCAGATGAACACCCCGTCCGGCCGCAATGGATCATTGATCGAACAAAAACCGTGGTCGACGCCGGGGATGGCGCCGAGATTGTTTGCCTGTTGCAAGGGGCTCTCTCCGCTCAATAAAGTCAGTCGCCGACCGCTTCGCCTTCGCGCCGAGGGTCGGCGCCGCCGCTCAGCGACGCCTTACCCTGGGCGTCTGGCGTGCGAACGATGGCCTGCACGCCGCTGGTCATATCAATCTCGCTCAGTGCATGGCCTTTGTCTCTCAGCGCCTGCTTCAACTCGGGGCTGAACATCCCGGCCTCAAGCTCGGTGGCGCCGTTACGGCTACCAAAGTTGGGCAAGCTGATGGCCGCTTGCGGGTCGAGGTTCCAGTCGAGCATCGCCACCAGGGATTTGCTCACATACTCGATGATCTGCGAACCGCCCGGCGATCCGACGGTGGCCAGCAACTCGCCGCTCTGGCGGTCGAACACCAGCGTCGGCGCCATGGCCGAGCGCGGACGTTTGCCCGGCTCGACGCGGTTGGCCACCGGCTGGCCGTTTTCTTCGGGGATGAACGAGAAGTCAGTCATCTGGTTGTTCAGCAAAAAGCCCTGAACCATGACGTGTGAACCAAACGCCGCTTCCACCGTGGTGGTCATCGACACGGCGCCGCCCAGGTCATCCACCGCCACCACTTGCGAGGTCGAGATGCGCAAGGGCGAGCGGTCCGGCGCGTACGCCACCTGGATGCCCGCAGGCGTGCCTGGCTTGGCGATGCCCATGCTGCGGTCGCCGATCAGTGTGGCGCGTTTGGCCAGGTAGTCCGGGGCAATCAGGCCTGCGGTCGGCACCGGCACGAAGTCGGCGTCGGCCACGTACAACCCACGGTCGGCGAAGGCCAGGCGACCGGCTTCGGCCAGCAGGTGCACGGCTTCAGGTGTGGGCTCAAGGCCGGCAGGCGATGTGCTTTTGACCGGCTTCATCGGTGCGATGGCCAAGCGCGGGTCGCGGGTTTCCAATGCCTGCAACGTACCGAGGATCTGCGCGACAGCAATCCCGCCCGACGACGGCGGTGGCATGCCGCACACCTGATAGCGCTTGTAGTCGGTGCACAGCGGCGTGCGCTCCTTGGCGGTGTAGCCCTTGAGGTCCGCCTGCGACAGGCTGCCCGCGTTGCGGTTGCCCTGGACCTTGCGTGCGATCTCATCGGCAATCGGCCCCTGGTACAACGCGTCCGGACCTTCCTTGGCGATGCGCTTGAACACGTTGGCCAACGCCGGGTTTTTCAACAGCGTGCCGGCAGCTTTAGGCGTGCCGTCGGTATTCAGAAAATACGCCGCCATCTCGGGCGATTGCGCGATGTAACGGTCGGCAGCGATCAGCGCGTGCAGGCGCGGGGAAATCGCGAAGCCTTGCTCGGACAGCCGAATCGCCGGTTCAAACAGCTTGGCCCATTGCAGGTGGCCGGTCTTTTTGTGTGCCATCTCCAGCGCGCGCAACACGCCTGGCGTGCCAACCGAACGCCCGCCAATCTGCGCCTCGGGAAATGCCATCGGCGTGCCGTCGGCTTTAAGGAACAAGCGTTCGGTAGCTCCCGCGGGCGCCGTCTCGCGGCCGTCATACGCGTGCACGGTTTTGCCGTCCCACAGCATGATGAACGCGCCGCCGCCGATGCCGGATGATTGCGGCTCCACCAGGGTCAACACGGCCTGCATCGCAATCGCCGCGTCGATGGCCGAGCCGCCCTGGCGCAGCATTTCGCGCCCGGCTTCGGCAGCCAGCGGGTTGGCGGCGGCGGCCATATGGCGCTCGGCGTGGCGGGTGGTGAGGTCGGTGCGATAACCCGAACCCAGCTCCGGCGCGGGCGGTTGTTCATTGACGGCGGTATGGCAGCCAGCCAGGGCGAGGGCGGCGGCAATCATTGACAGTTGACGGCGGGAAATCGAAAACACGCGCTGAACTCCGTTCATTTTGAGAATGATCTGTTGTCCTTGGGTTACGGCTTTTTACAGGTATATCGTGCCTTGCAGGTAGAGCACCGCGTGGCCGGAGATAATCACGCGGTCGTCCTTGAGCTCGCAACGCAGTTGCCCACGGCGCTTGCCGCCTTGTTCGGCGGTCAACTGCGACTTACCCAAACGCTCGGCCCAGAAGGGCGCCAGCGAGGTGTGCGCCGAACCTGTGACCGGGTCTTCATTGACACCCACGTTGGGGCCGAACCAACGGGATACAAAATCAAACCGCGTGCTTTTGGCTGTCACTGCAATCCCGCGTTTGGGCAGGCCCTTGAGGCGCGCGAAGTCCGGCGTCAGGGCGGCTACTTGAGCTTCGTCGTCGACCAGCACGAGGTAGTCGTCGGTGGCAAACACCTCGGCATGCTCAATCCCCAATGCGCTCAACATGCCGCTTGGCGGCTCGCAGCGCTGGGGCTGTTTGGCCGGGAAGTCCATCGCCAGTTCGTCGCCATTGCGCGTCACGCGAAGCTCGCCGCTGCGGGTGGCAAAGCGCAAGACGTGCGGTGCATCCGCCAATTGATGAATCAGCACCCAGGCTGCGGCCAGCGTGGCATGGCCACACAGGTCCACTTCGACCTCCGGGGTGAACCAGCGCAACTCATAGAAATCGCCACGGGGTACGAAGTAGGCGGTTTCGGAGAGGTTGTTTTCAGCCGCGATATTCTGCAGTTGCTCGTCGGGCAGCCACTCGGTGAGCGGACAGACTGCCGCCGGGTTGCCGCCGAAGGGGTGTTGGCTGAAAGCATCGACTTGATAGATATCCAGTTTCATCGAGGGCACTCCGAGTAGGGAGGCTGGACACTAACAGTGGGTCTTTAAAGCGTCAAAATACAGATGCGGAGTTTTTTTGAGCGCATGAGTCTCGCTCATCCCAGGCGCAACACCATCGCCCCTGCGGCGATCACACACGCAGCCAGGATGCGCACGCGGGTCAGGCGCTCTTTGAGCACCCAGGCCGAGATCACCACGCCAAACAGGATCGACGTTTCGCGCAGGGCCGACACGGTCGCGATGGGGGCTGCGGTCATGGCCCACAGCGCCAGGCCATACGAGGCGATCGTGCCCACGCCGCCGACGACGCCCAAGCGCCAGTTACGCGCGAGGTAATCACAGAACAGCGTGCGCCGCGAAGCTAGCGCCCACGTCGCCAGCGGGACGCCGGTCAGCAGGAAAATCCACAGCGTGTAGGCCACAGGCGCACCGGACTTGCGCACGCCCAAGCCGTCGATAAGGGTGTAGCTGGCGATCACGCCGGCGTTGATCAGCGCCAGAACCAAGCCTTTTCTTGGCCCTGAAGAAGGCGCCAGGGCCATGCTCAAGATGCCCAGTGAGATCACCGCAATGCCAAGCCAGGCGGAGGTCGAGAGCGGCTCGGCCAACACAAACACGCTGACCGTCGCCACCAGCAGCGGCGCTGTGCCGCGCATGATCGGGTAGGTCTGGCTCATGTCGGCAATGCGGTAAGTCGAGGCCACCAGCACGAAATACAGCACTTGGAGAATCACCGACGCGCCGATGAACGGCCAGCTCTCTCTTGCCGGCAGCGGCAGAAACGGGGTGGCGGCCAACGCGATCAACGAGGCGACGGAGGCGATCATGCAGGTGGTCAACAGCTTGTCGGCGCCGCCTTTGACCACGGCGTTCCAGGTGGCGTGGAGCGCGGCGCCCAAAAGGATGATGGCGAATACGCTGAGGCTCATCAGTCGCTCTCTGCGTGGTTGATCAGCGACGTCAACACGTGATCCGCCCACACGCCGTTAATCTTGAGATAGGCCCGCGCTTGACCCTCGCGCTCAAACCCCAGCCGTTCCAGCAGGCGTGCACTGCGTGCATTTTCGGGGCGGTAGTTGGCCATGATTCGATGCAGTTTCATGGCATCGAACCCATAGGCAATCGCAGCCTTCAGCGCTTCGTGCATCAGGCCCTGGCCCTGAGCCGATTCGTCCAGCGCATAGCCCAGGTGGCAGGCTTGAAACGCACCGCGCACGATATGGGTGAAATTGCAGGCGCCGATGATCTGGCCGTCGCGCCGTATCAGCAGGTGCAGCGCTTCGCCGCTGGCGGTCTTTTCGGCCATGGTTTCGAGGCGTTGAGTGATGGCGTCGAGTGCAAAGAAGTCATCGTCGCGTGTGGGCTCCCAGGGTTGCAGGTAAGCGCGGTTTTGCAGCAGGTAGGTGTGCAGGGCGCGAGCGTGAGACGGCTGGGCGGCTTGCAGTATCAGCCGTTCGGTGGCAATGCCGTGGGTGGGGAAGTGCGTGTTCACCAATCGCCTCCTTGTGGTTGGGGGCGAGTATGCCTGAGGGTTTTTATTCAGGCATAAAAAAACGGCTTACCTTTCGGTAAGCCGTTTTTAGTACTTGGTGGCTACACAGGGACTTGAACCCCGGACCCCAGCATTATGAATGCTATGCTCTAACCAACTGAGCTATGTAGCCAAGTGGCGCGCATTATTCGCGTAGAACGGGAATGCGTCAAGCACTTTTATCGAAATTTTTTCTACGCTTTCAATTGTTTAACCGGAATCGCCAGCTCTGGCGACGAGTGGCTTGTCATTCGTCCGCCTGTCGGGCCGCGTGGGGGCGCGGGCTTTCAATTGAGCGACCCTTCACGGTCGTGGTGATTTTCTGCAGATGCCATCCGGCGTCGATCGTGGCGTTGCAAGAGCGTGCCGCAGTCGAGAACGGTAGCGCAAGCGCTGAGCATCGGGTGGGAAAGGTAGGGCTGGACGTCTTCGCCGCTGAGGTTGTTATCGGCGCTGAGGCAGTCGGTAGGGGATGGGGTGTTCGGGCGGTTGGCGATCGCGTCGCCGTGGACGAGAGAAGCAAAATTCGGTTGGGCAGATATCCCTGCCGCCCAACAATTACCCTCTAGAGGGCCTTACGGTTGCGACGGGTTATGCGTGACGCGCTTGAGGTGTTCACGCGCGCGTGACAAGCGTGAGCGAACGGTGCCGATGGGTATGTCCAATACGTCGGCGGTGTCCTGGTAGCTGCCGTCGGTCTCCAGTGAGGCGTACAACGTCTTGCGCATTTCTGTGGGCAGGTGGTCGATGGCGGTCAGGGTTTTCTCCAGTCGGCGGTTGATCTCGAACTGCCAATCCAGGTTCTTGGTTTCCTCCTGCCCATGCCACAGCGACTCATCGAATTCGCAGTGCACAGGCTTGGCGTACAGGCGGCGGAAGTGGTTGCGTACCAGGTTCTGAGCAATCCCGCACATCCAGGTACTGAGGCTCGCCTGACCACTGAAGCGCTCCCTGTTGCGCCAGGCTTCCAGGTAAGTCAGTTGCAGTATGTCGTCTGCATCTTCGGGGTTGAGTACGCGTTTATGAATAAAACGCCGGAGTTTTTTCTGTTGGTCGTCCGTCAGTTGGAGCATGAATTGAGGCGAGCTGCCAACCAGGTGCGCTAAAGCTTCAATTGGGATATTCACGTTTTTTTCCTCAGGGTAGACGCTATCGAAATAAGTTCGATGGAAACCCCTTTAGCACTGGGTGTGCCAAATGGAAAAAGATCGCAACTAGCTGATTATTAAAGGTAAATATCTTGAAATGGAGAGATATTGCGCAGTAGTTTGCAAAAAGCGCCGAGGGTTTGTGCCGGTCTTGTCAAACCTCTCGATAGCCGCGTTCTGATGGAACCGTATCGGTAGGCATTGCCACATAGGGACACACTCTTCCCGTCTTGGCATGCTTATGAAAGTCGAATCCCCTAAAGATGCGCCCTCTGCCCAGCGCCTGGATCAATCCGCCGTTGCGCCTGTTTCCACGCCCGCACCCGCGAAGGTTGATGAGCTTGCTTCGCTCTTCGACCAGGAAGTGATTGCCAACAACCGCGCTCAGCGCGCGATGTCGATTCGTGTGCCCCCCACCGAGCAGCTTGCGCAACTTTATGAACAGCTGGGCCATCCTGCTCAGGAGTCCCTGGCGACTATTTCGCGGCGGTTCAGGCACCAATTGCAGCAGCATCCCAGTGTCGACAAGCTGGTAGAGCTCGCCGAGGGCGACCCCGCACGCGCCTACGTGGTGCTCAAACATCTGGAAGCCCAGGCGGACAATGATGTGCGCCCGACCGAAGCTGCCTTGGCGCGGGATGCTATTGGCATGCTGGCGGTGGGCTTTAAAGGGGAGATCCAGGCTGGCCTCAAATTCGCCACGGCGTTGATGGAGGCCGGTGGTGATCCGCAGGAGCGCCAAGCGCTGCGCGCGCTTTATTACGCCAGCGTGGCCACGCGCCAATCCCTGGCGACGATGATGCAGGCGCTGTTGGGCGTATACGGCGGCGATACATTTTCCGTCAGGCTCATCAGCATGCGTAAAGCCTTGGCTGATGACATCGCGGTTCTGGTTTCGTCAATGACCACGCCGCGTTTGCGCACCTTGTTGCTGGCGCTGCAAAGCTGTGGGCAACTGAGCACCGTGTTGGCCGGTTGCCACGCGTTGATCCAGCGCCTGGGCATCGGCTACGACGCCGTCAGTCTTTTGCAGCGCCTGCTGGGGTATGCCGGCAGCGGCATCGATGCGGGCGAAATCCTGCGACTTGGGCATGATCTGGGCAGTGGCCCGAGCCCCCGGCAAGTGATTGTTCTCAACGCGCTTTACCCTCTGGTCCGGCAATTGCCTTTGGCCTTGTGGCCTGACAGTCGAACCCGCCAGGGCGCGCTGGACAGCTTTTTGGCCGTGATGGGGGAACTGGAGCGGATCGAGCGCGGCCCGATCAAGTTTGCCGGTGACCTGGGGGCGTCGGCGTGACTGCACTGTCAGCCATCAACGCTGTACTGCTCAAAATGGCCCAACGTGCCGAAGTCCTGGGCGCAGTGGTGATCCTGGGCATCGTGTTTATTTTTATCGTGCCGTTGCCCACCTGGCTGGTGGACATTCTGATCGCGCTGAACATTTGCATATCCTGTCTGTTGATCGTGCTCGCGCTGTATTTGCCAGGCCCCTTGGCGTTCTCGTCGTTCCCATCGATTTTGCTGCTGACCACCATGTTCCGTCTGGCGCTGTCGATCGCCACGACGCGCTTGATTCTG
Source organism: Pseudomonas sp. MF08831 (assembly GCF_059862645.1). Taxonomy (NCBI): domain Bacteria; kingdom Pseudomonadati; phylum Pseudomonadota; class Gammaproteobacteria; order Pseudomonadales; family Pseudomonadaceae; genus Pseudomonas; species Pseudomonas sp. MF08831. The sequence goes on from NZ_JCBCUX010000005.1 coordinate 46,943, forward strand.
CTGGAACAGGACGCCGGCGACATCGTCGAGGCCTTCGGCAATTTCGTCGTGGGCGGCAATCTGGCGGTGGGGATGGTGATCTTTCTGATCCTGACCCTGGTCAACTTTCTGGTCATCACCAAGGGTTCGGAACGGGTCGCCGAGGTGGCGGCGCGGTTCAGCCTGGACGCGATGCCGGGTAAACAGATGTCCATCGACAGTGACCTGCGTGCCGGGCTGATCGACGGCACGCAAGCGCGGGACAAACGTGAGCAGTTGTCCCGCGAGAGCCAACTGTTCGGTGCCATGGACGGTGCGATGAAATTCGTCAAGGGCGATGCCGTCGCCGGTTTGATCATCGTTGTGGTCAACCTGTTGGGTGGCTTCACCACGGGCATGTTTCAACACGACTTGAGCGCTGCCGAGTCGATACGGCTGTATTCGGTGCTGACCATCGGTGATGGCCTGATCGCGCAGATTCCGGCGCTGCTGATCTCCCTGACCGCCGGCATGATCATCACCCGCGTGGCTCCGGACGGGCGCAAGGGTATCAGTAACATGGGCGCCGAAATTGCCCGGCAAATGACCAGCGAACCCAAGAGTTGGATGATTGCATCGGTGGGGATGCTCGCGTTTGCTGCGGTGCCCGGCATGCCTACCCTGGTGTTTATCCTGATTTCGATGGTCACCGGCGGCCTGGGTTATTACTTGATGCGCCAGCGTCAACGACTAGAACAGCCGGCCGCCGAAGCGGCTGACGCCGTGCGCCCGGAGCAGAACGGTGATGAAGACTTGCGCGGGTTTGATCCGTCGCGACCGTACTTGCTGCAGTTTTCCCCGGTTTTGCGCGGAACCCCTGAGGTCACCGAGCTTATCCATGGGATACGCCAGGCCCGAAACACGCTGGTGGCCAATATCGGTTTGACCTTGCCGCCGTTTGAAGTCGAACTTGATGACGCCCTGGCCGCCGATGAAATGCGCTTTTGTGTGCACGAAGTACCGATGGTCAAGGCCTCGGTCGTCAACCATCTGGCCGTGGAACGCAAGGCGCTGGCGGTTGAACCCGAGCACGCAATACCGGGCAAGGCCGACCGCGATGAACAGGATTGGCTGTGGTTGGCGCCCGATGATCCGCTGCTCGATGACCCGCAGCTGGAGCGCTTCACCGCGACGAGCCTGATCATTGAGCGCATGAGGCAGGCGATGATGCTCAGCGGGCCGCAGTTCCTGGGGATTCAGGAGAGTAAATCGATCCTCAGTTGGCTTGAGCACAACCAGCCGGAGCTCGTGCAGGAACTGCAACGCATCATGCCGCTCTCGCGGTTTTCGGCGGTCCTGCAACGCCTGGCCAGCGAAGGGGTGCCACTGCGTGCCGTGCGGCTGATTGTCGAGTCGCTGATCGAGTACGGCCAGCATGAGCGCGAGCCCGAAGCGCTGGCTGACTACGCGCGCATTGCCCTCAAGGCGCAGATTTTCCACCAGTACAGCGAGGAAGACGGCCTGCACGCCTGGCTGCTGTCGCCCCATACCGAAAACATCCTGCGCGAGGCGTTGCGTCAGACGCAGACCGGGGTTTTCTTTGCGCTTGATAACGAAAGCAGCGCCGCGTTGATCAACCTCCTCAACCAGGCCTTCACCTTACGCGCCAAAAGCAAAAGTGTGATGTTGGTGGCACAAGACCTGCGCAGTCCCTTGCGCACCCTGCTTCTGGAAGAGTTCAACCATGTGCCGGTGCTGTCCTTCGCCGAGTTGGGAAGCACCTCCAAGGTGAAAGTGCTGGGGCGTTTTGATCTGACCCAGGATGAGCTGGCGCGCGGTGCGCTGGCATGAATCTCCAGTCGGGCTCAACGCGCCGGAGCGCTCGATAATGTTTGAGTTACGGGTGCTCAATGGTCTGCGCCAGGGCGCCGCGTTGCCGCTTTTTGGCGAGCAATGGAGCATCGGCGCTCACCCTGACGCCGATCTGATGCTGAATGATCCTGGCATCGCCGAGCAGCACGCGCGGTTGCGGCTGATCAACGCAAACTGGTCAGTGCAGGCCGAAGCCGGGCTGCTGCAAGGTGATGAAGGGCAGGTGCTGGCCCAGATTGCGAGCCTGGTGCTGAACGTACCGTTTTCAGTCGGGGCTGTGCGGCTGTGCGTCACCTGGGCCGATCAGCCATGGCCCGAGGCACCCGCCCCAGCGCCGCCGGCCCCTGAAGCGCCGCGGGCGCTGCAACTTTCGTCCATCTCGCACGCGCAGCAAAAGCGCCTGATCAGCGTGGCGCTGGTGGTTGCGATCATCGTCGTGGTGGTGGGCATCGCGTCCACGGGTGAGCGTGAGGCCCAAGCCTCATTGATGCCGCCTATGGTGGTCAAACACGAGTTGGCGACGCCGTTTGAAGTGCGCCAGCAGTTGCTGAAGATGCTCAATGAGCGCGAATTGAGCCAACGGGTCAGCCTGCAAGTGATCAATGGCCAGGTCGCGCTCAACGGCGACGTGTCGCAGGACGATGTGGAGCTGGTGTCGCGCATGCTCAGCCGTTTTGTCGAGCTGTTCGACAGCGCGGTGCCGGTGATCAGCCGTGTGCGTGTCAGCGACGGCGCGCTGCCGTTCAAGATCGTGCAGATCGTCGGCGGCCCCAATGGCCACGTCGTCCTGGAAGAGGGCAGCCGGGTGTTTGTCGGTGATGAAGTGGACGGCCTGCGCCTGGTGCTGATCGACAACAGCAAAGTGGTGTTCGATGGCGCGCGGCGTTATGAGGTGCGCTGGTGAACGAAGAACTGAATGCACGTCTCGATGCCTGGCAGCAGCGCCAGGCCCAGGCACTGGCCAACCTGATGCCGGTGACCCTGCGCGGTCGGGTTCAGCGCGTCAACGGCATGTTGTTGCAATGCCGGTTGCCAAGCGCGCGTATTGGCGACTTGTGCCAGGTCGAGAAATCTGCCGACGACTACATGCTGGCGGAAATCATCGGCTTCGATCAGCAGGATGCCGTGCTCAGTGCCTTGGGCAACCTTGAAGGCGTGCGCGTGGGCGCCAGTGTGCAGCGTCTGGGTGTCTCGCATCGAGTGCGCGTCAGTGATGCGTTGCTGGGCCAGGTGCTCGATGGGTTCGGGCGGCCGATTACTGGCGTTGGCCCCAATGCCTTCGCTGACACCGACAGCCCCGATGCGAGCATGGTGCTGTGTGAGGCGCCGTTGCCGACCGAACGGCCGAGGATCCACCGGGCCCTGGCGACTGGGGTGCGCTCGATCGATGGTCTGTTGACGCTTGGCGAAGGTCAGCGCGTGGGCCTGTTTGCCGGTGCCGGCTGTGGCAAGACCACCTTGCTCGCGGAGATTGCCCGTAACGTCGAGTGCGATGTGATTGTGTTCGGCCTGATTGGTGAGCGCGGCCGGGAACTGCGCGAATTTCTCGACCATGAACTGGATGATCAGTTGCGCGCCAAGGCCGTGCTGGTGTGTGCGACATCCGACCGGTCAAGCATGGAACGCGCCCGCGCGGCGTTCACCGCAACGGCGCTGGCTGAGGGCTATCGACGCAAAGGCAAGCGGGTGTTGCTGCTGATCGACTCCTTGACGCGTTTTGCCCGCGCGCAGCGAGAAATCGGCCTGGCAGCCGGTGAGCCCTTGGGGCGCGGGGGCTTGCCGCCTTCGGTGTACAGCTTGCTGCCGCGTTTGGTGGAGCGCGCCGGGTTGACCCGCGACGGCGTTATCACCGCAATCTACACCGTGCTGATCGAACAGGACTCCATGAGTGACCCCGTGGCCGACGAAGTTCGCTCGCTGCTGGACGGCCATATTGTGCTGTCGCGCAAGTTGGCCGAGCGCGGTCACTACCCGGCGGTCGATGTGCTGGCCAGCCTTTCGCGAATTCTGAGCAATGTCGCCACCCCTGAGCACATCCAGGCGGGGACCGGGCTGCGCCGTTTGTTGTCGGCGTATCAGCAGATCGAGCTGATGCTCAAGCTGGGTGAATACCAGGCCGGCAATGATGCCCTGACCGACTTGGCGGTGGACAGCCGTTCGGCGGTGGATGGCTTTTTGCGCCAGGACTTGCGTGAGCCTTCACCGATGGCGGCGACCCTGGATCAACTGACGGAGCTGACCGCCTATGTTCCTTTCTGAGCTGGAAACCCTGAGGCGTCTGCGCAAACACCGCGCGGACCGGGCTGAGCGCGCATTGGGTGAGGCTAAAAGGCATCAGCGCGCACTGCAGTTGCACGTTGAGCAGGCGCAGCAGCGCCTTGAGGACACTCGCCTGCAGGAAGCCGAGGAAGCGGCGCAGCTATTGAGCAAGCATCAAGGGCACGTGCTCTCGTTTCAGGAACTCAAGTCGTGGAATACCCAAGAGCGCTCATTGTCCGCCAGCACGCAGCGTGAAGAGGCGCAGTTACAAGCGTTACAGGGGCAGCAGGAACAGCAAGTGGTGCATATCGACAGCATGCAAAAGCAGGCCAGCCAGTATTTGCGCGAGGTCGAAAAACTCTCGGAATTATCCCAGTTACTGGTGCAGGAGCGTCATGAAACGATTGCCTGTGAGCAGGTCTGAGCGGCCGCGCGTGCGCGATCCCAGGGACGACCGTGAGAGAAGCGTTGAGGCCGTTGTGCCGTGGGTTCATGTGCACGCCTTCGCGCAACTGTTTGCCAAGGACGATGGCCAGGGCGGCTACGTTTCCAGTCTGCCAGCGCAAAGTGTGGCGACGGATAAATTGATGATTGAGGCGTTGGCGGGGCAGTTGGCGCTTCGCGTTCAAGGCGGCACGCAATGGCCGTTGCTGGCGGTGCTTTACCTGCCACGGCTGGGGCGAATCAACGCCAGTGTGCAGCGGCAGTCGGGCGCGTGGAACGTCGAGTTGGACGCCGAAGAACCGCGCACGGCGCATTGGCTCGCCACGGTGCAAAAACGTTATCAGGACAGGCTGACCGAGGCGTTGGGCCAGCCAGTCGATATCCACATCAACAGCACGGGGCCCGCATGATCATGTTGGCGGTGACACCGCCCCTGGTTGAGGCGGCAAGGGTTGCGGCGTTGCATCGGCTGGCGCGCGGATTACGCATGCCGTTCCAGGTCGGCGATCAGCAGGGGGCGTTTGTGCTCGAGCCCGGCCGCGCGCCTGAAGGGCGAAGCCCGGTGTGTTTCGAGAGTGCCGTCGGTGTACTGGGGTTCTCGGAACCCGAGGCGATGTTCAGCCTGATGGGCGAATGCCCGGTCACCCTGGCAGAAGCCGGCAATGACTCGACGTCGTGGTTCTGGGAATTGTTCCAGCATCACCTCAGCCCGCAAGTAGTGGCGTTGTTCGGTTATCTGCGCTTGCTGCCTGCACCCAAAACGTTGGGCTTTGGTTGCCGCTTCACCGTGATGTTGGGGGCCTCCAAGGTCGCCGGTTACCTGTGGCTGGCCCCGCAGAGCTTGCTGGCGATGTGTGCGGCGGGCGCTTGGCGGTCCACGGCCAGCTCATTACCCGCATCGTTTCCCCTGGCAATCGCCGTGACCGTGGGCCGCTTGAACTTGCCCGTCGGGCAGTTGCGCAGCGTGCGTGCGGGGGACGTGCTGATGCCTGAACAGGCGTTTTTTGATGCGCAGGGCCGTGGCCACGTGCGTATTGGGCGTCGCCATCTGCAAGGGCGTATTGACGATGAATCCGGGCCGTTGTGCCTGAACCTTTTTGCGATTGAGGAAGCGTCCATGGACGAGCACTTTGTAGTGGAAGAATACCCGGGGCCTGAACAGGACCAACCGGTGGAGGATGTCTTTGGCCGTGAGCCCTTTGACGAATTGAGTATGGCGCTGACGGTGCGCTGTGGTGTTCTGAGCCTGACCCTGGGCGAGTTGCGCAATCTTGCTCCCGGTGCGGTGCTGGGCATCACCGGGTACGCCCCGGGCATGGCCGGCCTGTATTACGGCGAGCGGCCCATTGGCCAGGGGCAACTGGTGGAAGTGGATGGGCGACTCGGCTTGCAAGTGTCTCGCGTGGTGTTTTCCCGATGATATTCCAGGGCGTTGACCCGGTCGTCCTGGCTTTGTTTTTCGGAGCGTTGTCGCTGCTGCCGATGCTGCTGATCATCTGCACCGCGTTCTTGAAGATCGTCATTGTGCTGATGATTACCCGCAACGCTATCGGCGTTCAGCAGGTGCCCCCGAGCATGGCGATCAATGGCATAGCGCTGGCCGCTACGCTGTTTATCATGGCCCCGGTGGGTTACCAGGTCGCCGAAAACCTCAAGGGCGCGCCCCTGGACATGAGCACCGTGCAGACCCTTCAACAGACGGGTCTTGTCGCCATACAGCCGCTGCGTGCGTTTATGAAGCGCAACACCGATCCGGATGTGTTGACCCATATGCACGAAAACAGCGCGCGTATGTGGCCACCTGAAATGGCGCAAAGCACCCAGCGCGATGACCTGATCCTGTTGATCCCCTCCTTTGTGCTGTCGCAGTTGCAGGCCGGGTTCGAGATCGGCTTCCTCATCTACATTCCGTTCATCGTCATCGATCTGATTGTGTCCAACCTGCTCTTGGCGCTGGGGATGCAAATGGTCTCGCCCATGACCATTTCCCTGCCGCTCAAACTGCTGTTGTTCGTCATGGTCTCCGGATGGTCGCGATTGCTCGACAGCCTTTTCCTTTCCTACCTTTGAGTGCCCCATGGAACCGATCGTACTGTTCAAGCAGGGCATGCTGCTGGTGGTGGTGTTGTCGGCACCACCGCTGATTGTGGCGGTGATCGTCGGCGTGCTGACGTCGCTGGTGCAAGCCCTGATGCAGATACAGGATCAGACCCTGCCCTTTGGCATCAAGCTGGTTGCGGTGGGCATCACGCTGATATTGACGGGGCGCTGGATTGGCGTGGAGCTGATTCAACTGATCAATCTGATGTTCGACATGATCGCTCGCTCGGCACTGAACTGAGGGCATGCACGTGCTGCTTTATCTTGAATATCTGCCAAGTCTGCTGGTGGCCATGGCGCGCATCTATCCCTGCGCGATCCTGGTGCCGGCGTTCTGTTTCCAGCATCTGCGCGGCATGCCCCGGCACGTGATCGTGATGGTCATGGCGTTCATTCCGGCTCCCGGCATCCATGCGGTACTGGCGGGCCAGGACTATTCGGCGCTGATGATCATCGGGCTGATGCTCAAGGAGGTCGCCCTGGGCTTTTTGCTGGGGGTCTTGTTGGCCATGCCTTTCTGGATGTTCGAGTCGGTTGGCGCGCTGCTGGATAACCAGCGTGGCGCCCTGGCGGGTGGCCAGCTCAACCCGTCATTGGGGCCGGATGCAACGCCTGTGGGGCATCTGTTCAAACAGCTGGTGATTTACTTGTTGATCGCAGTCCTGGGCCTGAGCGTGCTTACCCAAGTGATCTGGGACAGTTACCTGCTATGGCCGGCCACCGCTTGGGTGCCGCTGCCGGCAGTCAATGGTTTCAGTATTTTCCTGGGGCTGCTCGGCGATACCTTTACCCACATGATGCTCTACGCTGCGCCGTTCATTGCGGTGCTGATGTTTCTGGAGTTCGGTATCGCGCTATTGGGCGTCTACAGCCAGCAGCTGCAGGTGAGCACGCTAGCGCCGCCGGTCAAATGCCTGGCGGGTATCGGGATTCTGTTGCTGTACTTTGCGTTGCTGCAGGACCTGATCGTTGGGCGCTTGAATGTGCTTGGCGATCTTAAACAGTCACTCGGGCTGATGTTCCAGGTCTCGACGGCATGAGTGACTCCGGTGAAAAGAAGCACCCGGCCTCAGCCAAGAAACTGCGCGATCAACGCAAGAAAGGTCAGGTTTCCCAAAGCCAGGATGTCAGCAAGCTGCTGGCGCTGACGGCCATCAGCGAGGTTGCGTTGTTCACCGCCGAAACCAGTTTGCAGCGCTTTCAGCAACTGATGGTGTTGCCAATGTCGAGTATGGCTCAGCCGTTTACGCGGGCGCTGGAGACGGTGTTGTTTGAAGGGTTGATGATGTTTTTCGCGTTCGCCCTGTTGATGGCCGGATTGGCAATTGCCGCGAAGCTGATCAGCAGTTGGATGCAGTTCGGATTTCTGTTTGCTCCCGAGACCTTGAAGCTCGATTTCAATCGGATCAATCCCCTCAAGCAGCTCAAACAGATGTTTTCCGCGCAATCGGTCATGAACCTGTTGATGAGCATTACCAAGGCAGTGCTACTGGGCGTGATTTTGTACGTGGTGATCAAACCTTCTTTGGGCGCGCTGATTAACCTGGCCAGCAGTGACCTGCAAACCTACATCCTGGCGTTGATCATTCTGTTCCGTCACTTGTTGCATGCCTGCCTGGGGCTTTTGCTGGTGATGGCGCTTATCGACCTGGCGTTGCAAAAACACTTCTTCGCCAAGCGCATGCGCATGACCCAGGTCGAGGTCGTCAAAGAGTACAAAGACATGGAGGGTGACCCGCATGTGAAGGGGCAGCGCCGTTCATTGGCCCAGCAACTGGCCCAGGAGGAACCGAAGGTCAAGCTGCCCAAGCTGGAAGAGGCCGATATGCTGGTGGTCAACCCCACGCATTTTGCCGTGGCGCTGTACTACCGCCCGGGTGAGACGCCGCTGCCCATGCTGGTATGCAAAGGCACGGATGACGCGGCGCGCGAACTGATCCACCAGGCCAAGGCCGCTGAGGTGCCGGTGATTCAGTGCGTGTGGCTGGCGCGCACGCTCTACACGAACAAACTGGGCGCGAGCATCCCCCGCGACACCCTGCAGGCGGTGGCGCTGATCTATCGCACGTTGCGTGAGCTGGATGATGAAGCCAAGCGCGAAACCCTGGAGTTGCCGGCGCTGGAGGTGCGCTGATCAGCGCACCGAACCTGCGGAAGCCAGGGGCAGGTGAGCCGCCGCGCTGCTCACCTGACGGCCCGGCAACAGCCGGCGTTGATCGCGGAACACTCATCGTTCCAGCGAAATTGTCTGGTAATCCGCGCGCTCTCCCGAAGGGCCGGGCTCGACGCGCATCTGCGGCGGCCACCAGATTACCAACGTATCTTTGGTCGATTGCGGGCGTGAGCAGGAGTCGCCTTTGCACGTGGGAGCGCAGCCGGCGATGAGCAGCACGGTGCCGATCAGGGTGATGCACAACAGGTGGCGTTTCATGGGGCGACCTTCTTCTGAGTGGGAGTGATCAAGGACGGGCGGGGCACGCCGATGTGTTCATCCTTCACCACCGGGCGCATGGCGATAAAGACCTCGGCTTCTTCACCCGGTTTGAGCCAGGCACGTGGCCATACCGTGACGGCCAGGGTCTGCGAATTGCTGCACTCCTTTTCGTCGATACGCACATTGCGCTTGATCTGATTGCGCACCACCACCACCGCCACATTGAACTGCGGGCCGGCGTACCACTGGCTGCGCTCGGTGTTCATGGCCAGTAGATCGCGGGTGTTGCACAAGGTGTCCAGGCCCAATGGCATCGGTGCCGCCTTAAAGGCCAGGGGCACTTGCCCGGTCACCAGATTGGCCAGGGTGCTGGTGATGTCACTGCGCTTGATAACCGGCGGGTGTTCGGCGTAACGCCTGGCCAGGGGCTTGAGTGCGGCCTGCAGCTCCACTTGATCTTCCTGCGGCAAATACCGTGAAGGGTCCGCCTGATCGCCGATGACGCGTGGCGTCAGGATGAACAAACGCTCGCGGCGGTTGTTCTGGCGTTCGCTGGAGGAAAACAGCGCCTTGCCCAGCAACGGTATGTCGCCCAGCAGTGGAACCTTGTTGCGCTTGTCGGTGCTTTCGGTGACATGGAAACCACCGACCACCAGCGAGCGTTTTTCCGCCATTACTGCCTGGGTGCTGACATTGCCCCGACGCACGTCGGGGCCGATGCGATCCGGGTTGGATTCATCGAAGTTGCCGTCCTCGATATCCACCATGAGGTGCACCTGATGAGTGCCACGGGTGGTAATCACCCTGGGTATCACTTGCAGGCTGGTACCGACCGTTATCGGCAGGATCGTCGCGACCTCCGTGCCTGCGGTCAGGTATTGGGTGCGGTTGAAGTCAATGACCGAGGGCTGGTTTTCCAGGGTGAGCACCGAGGGGTTGGACACCATGGTTGCCAGGCCGCGCTGCTCCAGGGCGCGTATCTTGGCAAAGAAGCGGTCACGGTTTTCGATCGACAGCTGCGATGAACTCCCAGGGGCCATTCTCATGTCGCTGCTGAAATGGCTGTTGCCCCAGTTGACCCCGAATTCGCGCAGTTGAGAGCGCTCTATGTCGAGGATGATTGCGTCGATTTCCACCATTTTGCGCGCCACGTCGAGCTGGGTAATCAGCTCTCGGTACATGACCTGCCGTTCCGGGAGGTCGTAGATCAGGACGGCGTTGTTGCGCACGTCGGCCTCTACGCGGATTTTGCCTGCCGACACCGGAGCGCGCGGGGTGAGCGTGGCGCCAGAGGCCAACTGGCCTGGGTCCGCTGTCTGGCCGAACATTTGCCCGAGCATGGGATTGCTCAACCGCGCAAAGTTCGGCGTGATGGGCGAGGGCTGTGAGGCAAAGGGGCGCGGGGTAAGCGTCGACAGGGATGACGTCGCCCGCGGCTCCAATAAGCCCCGCAGCATGCTGGCAACGCCAGGGATGACTATTTTTTCGCCGCGGTAATCGATCTGGCGATCTCCCGCGTTGGCGAATTTCAGCGGGTAGCTGAGCACGCTTTGTTTTTCGTCGGGTGATTTACGCTGGCTGCTGAATTGCTTGATCTGTTCGATGTAGCGCTTGGGGCCAGAGACCAGCACCACCCCGTCATCGGGCAGTTCACCCCAGCCGAAACGACTGTCGAGCAAGCCGATATCGGTCAGGGCCCGCTTGAGGTCGGCGACGGTCTCGGAAGAAACCTCCAGGCGCGCGGACTCTTGCAGGTCCAGGGTGCTGATATAGAGGGTGTTGTTGTACAAGTACCATTGAAAACGGTGTTCAACGCCCAGCCTGTCGAGTAACGACTGCGGAGTATTGGCGCGTATCTTGCCATTTACGATGCCCTCCAGCAGACCGTCGACTTGCAGTTGCGTGCCAAACGTCTGGGCGAAGTCCTCCAGCACATCCCGCAGGGGCTTATGCTCGGCTTCATAGGCGTAGGCGGTGTTTTTCCATTCGGATGGGATGGCGGCGAGGGGGCTGTGCAGCGGCGCCAACAACAAGGGCAGCGCAAGCAAACAACGCCAGTGGGCGCGTTTTGCCAGAGCCGCGGGCGAGTTTAAACGCAAGCCAGTGTGCTTGTTGATCTTGCTATACATGACAGGTTCTCTGTTTCAGTGCGAAAGCGTCGTAATGAAGTGGGCCGAATTTGCGCCCAGCCGTTGTCAGGCGCGCCGTTGCGCTGCGCCAGGTGTCACGTTGGTTGAGAGGTACTTCAAGGGTTTGCTATCAAGTGGCGGGCATTGCACCCACCGGAGATGGCGTATGGCCCGAACCCGGGCGAGGGCTGACTTGCGGTTCAAGTCGCCGCCTGTTCTGTTCACGACCACCCAAGCCGTCAGTCAGCGTTTGCCACCAGCCACTAAACGACATTGATGGCCGATTTAACCGTTTCGTGCTTGTAACTGAGGTAGGTCGAACTCACGGCAAAGTTGTTAACCAGGGCGGACTTTTCTTCAATGAGTTGTTCGAAGAGTCGCGCGCTGTCTTCGCTTCTTTCGCTGTACGGAATGTCGGCGCTGATCTGGTCGAGGTTTTTTTCGGCTTGCGATTGCTGCCTGTAGAGACTGCTGAGTACGCGTGAGTCAGTATTCATGGCGTTATCTCCAGTGGGTGTGTATCCCTGTGTGGCGGCAGATTGCTCACCAGTTCCAACAACAGGCCTGTGTGGTTAAAAAGAACTGCGTTTACCCAGCAACGTTGTCACTTGATTTGGCCAAGGGTGGAATCGCCACCAGGTTGTCCAGGGCATGCGCCCAGTTGATGTGAAACCCGCCATCTTCCGTCTCAAGCAGCAGCGACTGGGCGGCGATCCCGTCTTCGACTCGAAGCGTCCAGGGCACGCTGCTGTGAAGATTGAGCCATAGCTCGACGTGTTCACGGTCCAGCGGATTGCACACCAGGTGCGCCTCAACGGTGGGCAGTTGAGCCTCCAGCAGTTTGTTGAGCAGTGTTGTGAGGCGTTGAACAGGCACAGTCTCCTCCAGCAGGGTTCGAATGGCCGCGCTGATGACTGAGCTGGCGACCTGTTCCAAACTTGCCAGCATTGCCTGGCGCTCTGACTCCCAGCGGTGCAGCTGGGCATTGGCGCGTTGCCAGAACTCATCACTGGCACTTTCGAGTATTTTTTCGCATTGCGCCTGGGCCTGGCTGATGCGCGTTTGTGCTTGAGTTTCTGCGTGTTCCAACAGCTGACGGGCCTGGGTGTATTCAGACAGCATTTCCCTGGGGATCAGGGCCGTGGGCAGTTCGTGGGCGGGGGTGTTCAGCTCAATCGTGTGGGCGCAAAACATGGTCGGGGTTCTCGCGAGGGGCGGGCGGCGCATCATCGACAGCGGTGGAGGTTGCGCGCCAGATCGTGGCTTTCCACAGGGTATCCAACCGGCCGTGTGTGTCTGCCAGTCGAGGATGCTGCTCTAACGTGAGCACCCTTGGGCGAGCAAAATTCAGGCGTAGCCGCTGCCAGACATTGGGCGCGACCCACGCGCGCAGGTAGTGCAATGGGTCGTCGACGTCCACCGCTGTTGAGCCCGTGGGCAGTGCCTTGGCCAGGCGCTGGCACCACAGCAGCTGCTCTTGATTCAACCGGCTGTCGTGGGGCGCGTTGTACACCTCATTAACCAGTGTCAGTGCGAGGTCGCGTTGTTGCGCGCTGCTCAATACCCATTGGAGGAGGGCTGGAGACGTGGGAGGGGCAAGCTCGGGCGCGATGTCGAACAGGCTGCTCACGCGGCGATGATAGGCGCGTGAAAGCGCTGCGGTTTCCACAAAACCCGTTTGCGTGAGCCAGTCGATGTGGGCGTTTTTCCAGGGGAAAGCCCACCATGTTACCCAGCTGAGGTCGTCACTCATGGGCGTGTGCCGGCGCGGTTTGCGGGGTGGGTGTGAAGACTTTTCTGCGGCGCCAGAACAGCCAGGCAATGCCTGCTGACAGAGCGATGATCAGCGGCGCAATCAGGCTGGCGCGCCAGAAACCAAGGTCTTGCTCGGGCACCAGAAAAGGGCCGAGGTAGGTCAGCTGTTGCTGCTCGGTGTAGGCGGTGGCCGGTACAAAAATGACGGTCAGTTTTGTCGTGTTGTCTATGGCCGAGGCCATGCCCGGGATGCTGCTGGCCACCAGTCTGCGCACGCGCGGATTGATATTGTCCGGGTCCAGTCGCGGGTCGTGCTTGATGAAAACCGAGGCGGACGCCGGCTGTACCGGCTCGCCTGGCGCGACGCGCTCAGGCAGTACCACATGCACACGCGCGACGATCACACCGTCTATGTTGGATAAGGTCGATTCCAGTTCCTGGGACAGCGCGTAGATGTAGCGTGCGCGCTCTTCCAGCGGGGTGGAGATGACGCCTTCCTTGCGAAAGATATCCCCCAGCGTCGAGCGGGCCGTTTTGGGCAGCCCCGCCGCATCCAGGGTACGCACAGCTCGGCTGATGTCACTTGCCTTGACCCGAACAGCGACCCCGTCTTTGCCGGGCACCTTCTGGGCCCGGATTTGCTTGTCTGCCAGCTCCGCGATGACTTCGTTGGCTTCCTGCTCAGAAATATTGCGATGAAGCTCTACGCTGTCACCGCAACCGGACAGCATCAACGCTAATGAAAACAAGAATGGGGCGGTTAGGCGGCGGTACATGCAGCTATCCCATGCTTGAAATTTTGTCGACGCCTTTCGCGACGGCGCCAATGACCTTGACGCGTGACATCACGTCGATGTGCGCTTCGGCGAGCGCCTGGGGGAACTCGTTCGCGTCCTTGGTCTTTTTGTTCAGGCTCGCGTCACGAAAGCCTTTGGATACGCGTCTGGATAAAGTGTCCGAGGCTGTCGCGTCCCACGACTGAGCAGGGGACGCCACGGCAGGCACGATGCCTTTAACGGGCTGCTCGGTCTGGCTGAGTTGGGCGTTGAAAAAGTTGATGTCAGACGCCCGGTTGATCGCGCCAGGCGCCTCGGCTTGAGGGAGAGTGCTGCTGTTTTCCGATTGCCCAGGGGTGGTGATGTACATGTGAATCTCCATCGAACGTATCGAGTGTTACGTGCGTCGTGACGATGAAAACCTCCTCGACCTGGGCAGAGGAGGTCGCGCTGACTTAAGCGAATCGCAAAGACTTAATGCGGCCCGCTTTCGCTGTAGTCAGTTCTTGTTCAGCAGTCTTCTTGGCCTCTTCGACGACTTTCCTTTCTTTATCTGCGTTGATTGCGTCCAGTTGCGCCTGGTTACCCGCGCTGGAACCACCAATACCTGAGATTGAGGACATAGATCACCTTCTTGATTTCAAATGAAGTCTGATAGCGAGTGTTAGCTACCGTCGCGTGTTGAGTGGCTGTGACGTCACCCACTTATAAGTGGTGCAAGGAAATAAAGCGTTCCAGTATTTATATGTTTAAAATTATTTCCAGTGCTGTTTGTTGAGAAGTCATTGTTGTAATGCTTGATGCTATGTATGCGCTAAAGTGCCCGAGGAGGTGCGAGTGGGTAAGTTTTGCCGCACTGCGTCAAGTGCACTGTTTCGGTTATAGGTCGAGTTGTTTGATTCGGTGGTAGAGCGTGCGTTTGGCGACGCCTAATTCAAATGCGGTGATATCGACGCAATGATCATTGCGCCGCAACGACTCTTCAATCAGTGCTTTTTCGATTTGTTGCAGGCGTTCCTTCAGGCTCAGCTTTCCGTCGTGCGGGTTGCTCATGGGCGTAGAGAACGGTGGCAGGCCCAGCACGAAGCGCTTGGCGGACGAACGTAATTCGCGAATATTGCCCAGCCAGGCGTGGCACAGCAGTTGTTGCAACAGCTGGCCGGGAACAGTCGGTACGGTGCATTTGAAGTGCTCGGCTTCTTCCCGGACCATCTTCATGAACAGCGGAATGATGCGCTCCCGCTGGTGGCGCAAGGCCGGAAGTTCGAGGCTGACCACATTCAGGCGAAAGTACAGGTCACGCCTGAAGGTGCCCAATTCGACCATGTGGTGCAGTGACTGTTGAGCCGAGGCAATAACGCGCATGTCCACCGGGATGAAGCGGGTTGAACCTAGACGCTCCACGCCCCGCGACTCCAGCACCCGCAGCAGTTTGGCCTGCAGGCTCAATGGCATGCTGTCGACCTCATCGAGGTACAAGGTGCCCAAATGAGCCGCCTCGACAAAGCCGGCCCGCGATTGCACGGCCCCGGTATAGGCGCCGCTGTTGACCCCGAACAATTGGCTCTCCGCGAGGCTTTCCGGGATAGCGGCGCAGTTCACGGCAATGAAGTTACCGCGCCGCCCCGACAAGCGATGGACCCGTTGGGCCAAAGTGTCTTTCCCGGTGCCGGTTTCACCGAGTAGCAGAATGTCGATATTGAGTGACGCTGTGCTGTTAAGGGTGTTTTCAATACCTGAGCTGTCACTGATTGAGATGTCCGTTTCAACTTCCCTATGGTAGGCATCCGACATCAAGTAAGTGCTCCATTATCACTGTGCATCATTCAGGCAACGGTCGACAGGCAAAGGCCAGCAGGTCGCGAATTATAGTTATTTTGTTGTGGTTCTGAAGTAGGAACTTACGCGCAAGACGTAGGAGAAATGAGATAGGTTTGGGGATTATTTTGCTGGGGTGTGTAGTTGGTAAAATGCCGAGGGTTAATAGGATAATTCTTAAGCGACAGGTTGTTCGGATGAGCGTCCATAAGTAGTTACCCACAAAAAAGCCGATGCAATGCATCGGCTTTTTTGTTTGCGGCAATTACCGCAAGGTTACTTATACGTTGAAACGGAAGTGCATCACGTCGCCATCTTTGACGATGTATTCCTTGCCTTCAAGACGCCACTTACCGGCTTCCTTGGTACCGGCTTCACCCTTGTACTGAATGAAGTCGTTGTAGGCGATGACTTCGGCACGGATAAAGCCTTTTTCGAAGTCGGTGTGGATCACGCCGGCAGCCTGTGGCGCGGTAGCGCCGACTTTGACGGTCCAGGCGCGGACTTCTTCGACACCGGCGGTGAAGTAAGTCTGCAAGTGCAGCATTTCGTAGCCGGCGCGGATCACACGGTTCAAGCCAGGCTCTTCCAGGCCCAGCGCCTCGAGGAACATGTCTTTTTCTTCGCCGTCATCCAGCTCGGCAATTTCGGCCTCGATCTTGTTGCACACCGGCACCACGATCGCGCCTTCTTCCTCGGCGATGGCCTTGACCACGTCGAGCAATGGGTTGTTCTCAAAGCCGTCTTCAGCGACGTTGGCGATGTACATCACCGGCTTGGTGGTCAGCAGGTGGAAGCCTTTGATCACCGCTTTTTCATCGGCATTCATGCTCTTCATCAGGCTGCGCGCTGGCTTGCCCAGGGTGAAGTGAGCGATCAATTGCTCCAGCAGGCCTTTCTGAACCACGGCATCCTTGTCGCCGCCCTTGGCGTTACGCGCGACTTTCTGCAGTTGTTTCTCGCAGCTGTCGAGGTCGGCGAAGATCAGTTCCAGGTCGATGATCTCGATGTCGCGTTTCGGGTCGACGCTGTTGGAGACGTGAATCACGTTCTCGTCTTCAAAGCAGCGGACCACGTGGGCGATGGCATCGGTTTCACGGATGTTGGCCAGGAACTTGTTGCCCAGGCCTTCACCTTTCGACGCGCCGGCCACCAGGCCTGCGATGTCGACGAATTCCATGGTGGTCGGCAGGATGCGCTTTGGATTGACGATAGCCGCCAACTCCTGCAGGCGCGGGTCCGGCATGGCCACGATACCGCTGTTGGGTTCGATGGTGCAGAAGGGGAAGTTCTCCGCCGCAATACCGGACTTGGTCAAGGCGTTGAACAGGGTGGATTTGCCGACGTTGGGCAGGCCGACGATGCCGCAATTGAATCCCATGGTGTTTCCCCTCGGTAAGAGTCAGGCCTTCTGGCTGTGCAGGTTTTTCATCGCACGGTTCCATTCACCGGCGAAGATATCCGGCAGCACGCCGAGGGCAAAGTCGATGCTGGCATCGAGTTTTTCCTGTTCGGCGCGTGGCGCACGACCCAGGACGAAATTTGAAACCATACTGGCAACGCCTGGGTGGCCAATGCCGAGCCGCAGACGGTAAAAATTATTCTGATTGCCCAGCTGCGCGATGATGTCGCGCAGGCCATTGTGCCCGCCATGCCCGCCGCCTAATTTGAGTTTGGCAACGCCGGGTGGCAGGTCCAGTTCGTCATGGGCCACCAGGATTTCTTCGGGTTTGATCCGGAAGAAGCCCGCAAGCGCCGCGACGGCTTGGCCGCTGCGGTTCATGTAGGTAGTGGGAATCAGCAGACGAACATCCTGACCTTGATGCGAAAAGCGTCCGGTCAGGCCAAAATATTTGCGATCGGCCACCAGGTTTACGCCTTGGGCGTGGGCGATACGCTCAACAAAAAGGGCCCCCGCGTTATGCCGGGTCTGTTCGTATTCGGCGCCTGGATTTCCCAGGCCAACGATCAGTTTAATGGCAGTCACGACAGGGGCCCTTCCTTTGGAGTTGTGGATAACATCGCCGCAACCTGCGTGCGGCGAAAGTGGACGACAAGAGATCATTTACTCAAGAGTAAACGCCGCGTTATCGCCCGCTTTCTCGCTACGTTTCGGTCCGCGATGTTTCCTCAAGCTCCGGCAATACAGAGTGAATTACTCTGCAGCGCCTTCTTCTTCAGCTTCTGGAGCAACGCGTGGAGCGTGAACGTTGGCAACAGCTTTGTCATCACCGTGAGCCAGTGCGACAAATTCAACGCCTTTAGGGGCCTTGAGGTCGGACAGGTGAACGATTGCGCCGATTTCCAGAGCCGACAGGTCGACTTCGATGAACTCAGGCAGGTCTTTCGGCAGGCAGGTCACTTCGATTTCGTTCAGGACGTGCGAGATCTCGCCGCCTTTCTTGACCGGAGCTTCTTCGCCAACGAAGTGCACTGGAACGATAGCGGTCAGTTTCTGACCGGCTACAACGCGTACAAAGTCAGCGTGCAGCACGTGGCCTTTGGCCGGGTGACGTTGCAGAGCTTTGATGATCACGTTTTGCTTGGTGCCGCCAACGTTCAGTTCGATAACGTGGCTGTAAGCAGCATCGTTTTCGAGCAGTTTGGCGATTTCTTTAGCCAGCATGCTGATGGATTCAGGGGCTTTTTCGCCACCGTAAACTACAGCTGGAACCAGGCTTGCGAGACGACGCAGGCGGCGGCTCGCACCTTTCCCCAGGTCGGAACGCAGTTCAGCATTCAAAGTAAAATCGTTCATGTTGTATCTCCAAAATAACCACATTCGCCCCAGCGTTTGCGACCAGCGCTAAAGGCGATATGGGCAAAAAAGCCCCGCCCCAACAGTATGCTGGGGCGGGGCGCTTTTCGTCAGGTTGATGTCGCTAAGGCGTGAACCTTAACGGAACATCGCGCTGATCGATTCTTCGTTGCTGATGCGGCGAACCGCCTCGGCAACTACCGGTGCGATATCCAATTGACGGATACGCGAACAGGCTTGAGCTGCTGCGGACAACGGGATGGTGTTAGTCACCACCAGTTCGTCCAGCATGGAGTTCTCGATGTTCTCGATTGCTCGGCCCGACAGCACAGGGTGTGTGCAGTAGGCGAAGACTTTTGCGGCACCGTGCTCTTTCAAGGCTTTCGCCGCGTGGCACAGTGTGCCGGCGGTGTCGACCATGTCATCAACCAGAATACAGGTACGCCCTTCGACATCACCGATGATATGCATCACTTCAGAGTGATTGGCTTTCTCACGGCGTTTGTCGATGATCCCGAGGTCAACGCCCAGGGATTTGGCAACAGCCCGTGCACGCACGACGCCACCAATGTCCGGGGACACGATCATCAGGTTTTCAAAGCGCTGGTCTTCGATGTCATCCACCAGTACTGGGGAGCCGTAGATGTTATCTACCGGGATATCGAAGAACCCTTGAATTTGGTCAGCGTGCAGGTCAACCGTGAGAACACGGTCGATGCCTACCACGGTCAGCATGTCAGCAACGACTTTCGCGCTGATAGCCACACGTGCGGAACGCGGACGGCGATCCTGACGGGCATAACCAAAGTAAGGGATTACAGCTGTGATTCGAGTCGCTGAGGAGCGGCGGAAGGCATCAGCCATCACGACGAGTTCCATCAGGTTATCGTTGGTCGGAGCGCAGGTCGGCTGAATAATGAAGACATCTTTACCGCGGACGTTTTCATTGATCTCGGCTGTAATTTCACCGTCGGAGAATTTACCGACAGAGATGTCACCGAGAGGGATATGCAGCTGACGTACGACACGTCGAGCCAGATCGGGGTTGGCATTCCCCGTAAAGACCATCATCTTGGACACGCGCAGTACCTAGAGGCTGAGGGTAACCTGGATGAGTATTAGAAAATGGCAGGGGCGGCTGGATTCGAACCAACGCATGGCAGGATCAAAACCTGCTGCCTTACCGCTTGGCGACGCCCCTGTATCTGTTGCAACGAGTACCCAGTACTCGGTTCCTTTAGAGCAGACTTTGCAGCTTGCGATGCAACATCGAAACGTTGCTTCCCTTTGCTACAAACCCTGTAAGGGTCTCTGTAAGAAGGGCCGAGACTTTATCAGCTTCAGCTTTGCTTGGGAAGCCCCCAAACACACAACTTCCAGTTCCGGTTAATTTTGCTTCGGTAAATTTACCTAACAAATTCAAAGCGTTACGTACCTCTGGATAACGCCTTGCTACAACCGGTAAGCAGTCATTTCGACTGTTTCCCTTGGGAACGGGGCGCACTTTAATGGGAGGAGAGTTACGTGTCAACAGTGGATCTGAAAAAATTTCTGCTGTACTTACAGATACTTGCGGAACAAGCACGACATACCACGGCTCTTCGGGGTATTCCGGGGTGAGTTTCTCCCCCACGCCCTCGGCAAAAGCGGCCTGCCCACGCACGAAAACCGGGACGTCAGCGCCCAGCGTCAGGCCCAGCGTAGCCAAGCGATCGTGGTCCCAACCCAGTTGCCACAAGTGATTGAGGCCGAGCAGCGTCGTCGCGGCATTTGAGCTGCCACCGCCGATGCCACCGCCCATGGGCAAAATTTTATCGATCCAGATGTCGATGCCCAGGGGGCAACCGGATTGTTCCTGAAGTTTTTTTGCGGCCTTCACAATCAGGTTGCTGTCGTGGGGCACGCCTGCGAATTCGGTGTGCAGCTGAATCACGCCATCATCGCGTACGGCGAAGGTCAGTTCATCGCCGTAGTCCAGAAATTGAAACAGCGTCTGCAGCTCGTGGTAGCCGTCTTCACGGCGACCCAGAATGTGCAGCATCAAGTTGAGTTTGGCGGGGGAGGGCAGCGTCAGCGTTGTAACAGTCACGTTTATTGCCCCAGCTTGCGCGGTTGCCAGTCCTTGATCACCAGTGTGACGTCAAGGTCGGTGCCATGCAGCTTGATGCGCTCGGGCAGCCAATAACCGCTCTGTTGCACGTAGCTGAGGTACTCCACCTGCCAGCCGTCTTGCTCCAGCGTGGCCAGCCGACTGTCGCCATTGAGGCTCAGGCGACTTTTGCTGTCCGGCGCGGGCAAACCGCGAACCCACCACACCAGGTGCGAAACGGGCAGCTTCCAGCCTATTTGCTGCTCCAGCAATTCTTCCGGCGACGCCGCTTCATAGCGTCCCTGGTTGGCCACTTCCAGGCTGACTTGCCCCGGGCGTCCCGTCAGGCGAGCCGCGCCGCGGCCCAGTGGGCCGGACAGGCGAATATCGTAATAGTCCTGGCGCTGCAGCCAGTACAACGTGCCGCTGCCGGAATCTTTTGGCGCGCGAACCCCGACCTTGCCTTCGATCTGCCAGCCATCAATGCTGCTGAGCTGATCCTTGTGTTGTTTCCATTGCGCCGGGTTGCCCTGGCCTTCAACGGATTCGCGAGCGCCGAAACCCGCGCAACCGGCGAGCAGGGCGATGAAGCTGAAAACAATTACGTGGCGCAAGAACATAAGCTTAAAGGGTCTCGGATCCGGTCAGGCGCTTGATGGTGCCGCGCAGGATGGGGCTTTCGGGTTGTTCCTTGAGGAATTTTTCCCAGATTTGTCGCGCTTCGCGCTGCTTGCCATTGGCCCACAGCACTTCGCCAAGGTGGGCGGCCACTTCCTGGTCGGGGAAGCGTTCCAGTGCCTGGCGCAGCAAGCGTTCGGCTTCGTCCAGGTTGCCCAGGCGGTAATTGACCCAGCCCAGGCTGTCGAGTACGGCCGGGTCTTCCGGGTTGAGCTTGTGGGCTTGCTCGATCAGCACCTTGGCTTCGGCGTAGCGCGTCGTACGGTCGGACAAGGTGTAACCCAGGGCGTTCAGCGCCATGGCGTTGTCCGGGTCACGCTTGATGATCAGGCGCAGGTCTTTTTCCATCTGCGCCAAGTCATTGCGTTTTTCCGCCTGCATGGCGCGGGTATACAGCAGATTCAAATCGTCGGGGTATTGCAACAAGGCCTGTTGCAGCAGCTTCCAGGCGCGTTCGCCCTGCTTGTTGGCCGACAAGGTTTCGGCCTGGATCAGGTACAGCTGGATCGCGTAGTCCGGTTCGGCATCGCGCGCTGCGGCCAGGCGTTTTTCCGCCTCGTCGGTGCGGCCGTTGCTCATCAGGATGTCAGCTTGGCGCAATTGGGCCGGCAGGTAGTCGTTGCCAGGGCCGACCTGAGCGTACTCAAGCAGGGCCGCCTGCGGGTCGTTGCGCTCTTCAGCGATACGGCCGAGGTTCAGGTGCGCCGAATCCACATGGCTTTCGCGTTGGATCAGTTCTTCCAGATAGCCCTTGGCCTCGTCCCAGGCCTTGGCCTCCAGGCACACCAGTGCCAGGGAGTAGCGCAATTCATCGTCGTCCGGGTATTGCTGGACCAGATTGGCGAACTGCACTTTGGCGTCTTCCATGCGGTCCTGCTCAACCAGCGTGCGCGCATAAGTCAGGCGCAGGCGCTTGTCGTCCGGATACTTCTTGATGCTCTTTTCCAGCAGAGGAATCGCTTCCTTGCCGCGATTGAGGTTCTGCAGCAAGCGCGCACGCAGCAAAATCGGTGCGATCTCGCCGTCTTCCGGCGGGTTCTGCTCCAACAGCTTGAGTGCGGCGTCGGCTTCATCGTCCTGTTGCAGCAGCAACGCCTTGCCGAAAATCAGCTGGCTGTTTTTCGGGTGCTTTTGCAGCAGGCGGTCGAAACTCTTCATCAGGCCATTGCGCGTGTCCTGGTCGGTGTCGGCAGCCGACAGCGCGAGGAAGTCGAAATGCGTGTCGCCCTTGCCCAGCAGGACTTTCTCCATATAGACCATGGAGTCGTCATAGCGCCCCGCGCGCGCCAGTTGAATGGCCGCGGCCCGCTGCGCTTCCAGGTCGTCCGGTGCGTTTCTCGCCCAGATCAGCGAGGTGTCCAGCGCAGCCTGGTCAGCGCCCAGGTATTCGGCGATGCGAAACGCACGCTCCGAAATACCCGGATCCTGAGTGTTGATGGCCTGGGTCACGTAGTTATCCAGGGCAATATCGAAACGATTGCGCTGGCCGGCGAGTTCGGCGGTCAGCAGGCTGTAGATCGTTTCTTCATTGAACGAGGAATAAACCTTGGGCTTTTCAGGGGCGGGGGTGCTGTCTTCAACCGGCGGCGTACCGTCCGGCGACACGGGTGCCAAGGCCTGGCAGCCGCTGAGGAAGACAAAAGCAAGGAGCAACGCGGAAGATCTATTCATATAGGAAGAGGACGACTAACCTGCGGTCGGATCATCATGACACAAGCCTTCGGCCAAACATAACCGAGTCTCAGTTGGCGCCTTTATAGACACAAGGCATTAGGACAATAGCCTACGGTGGTTGTTCTGAATCATTCGAAGTAGGACAATTGTCGGCTTCCCGACATCATCAGCGATATTGAATGGCCTTCCTCGCACTCGGTATTAACCACAAGACTGCTTCCGTAGACGTGCGCGAGCGCGTGGCGTTTACGCCAGAGCAGTTGGTTGAGGCCTTGCAGCAGCTCTGCCGGCTCACCGACAGCCGCGAAGCTGCGATCCTTTCGACCTGCAATCGCAGTGAGCTTTATATAGAGCAGGAACATCTTTCAGCGGATGGGGTGCTGCGCTGGCTGGCCGATTATCACCATTTAAGCCTCGATGACCTGCGCGCCAGTGCGTATGTGCACGAAGAGGATGCGGCAGTTCGTCACATGATGCGCGTCGCCTCAGGGCTCGACTCGCTGGTGTTGGGCGAACCGCAGATCCTTGGCCAGATGAAATCTGCCTATGCCGTGGCCCGCGAGGCCGGCACCGTGGGGCCACTGTTGGGGCGGCTGTTCCAGGCCACCTTCAACTCGGCCAAGCAGGTGCGCACCGACACCGCCATCGGTGAAAACCCGGTGTCCGTGGCGTTTGCCGCCGTCAGCCTGGCCAAACAAATTTTCAGCGACTTGCAGCGCAGCCAGGCCCTGCTGATCGGCGCCGGGGAAACCATTACCCTGGTGGCGCGTCATCTGCACGACCTGGGTGTAAAGCGCATTGTGGTCGCCAACCGAACCCTGGAACGCGCGAGCATTCTTGCCGAGCAGTTTGGCGCCCATGCGGTGCTGCTGTCGGATATCCCGGCTGAACTGGTGCGCAGCGATATCGTCATCAGCTCCACCGCCAGTCAGTTGCCGATTCTTGGCAAAGGCGCGGTCGAGAGCGCGCTGAAGCTGCGCAAGCACAAACCGATCTTCATGGTGGATATCGCCGTTCCCCGCGATATCGAGCCGGAAGTCGGCGAGTTGGACGACGTTTACCTTTACAGCGTCGACGATCTGCACGAAGTGGTTGCCGAAAACCTCAAGAGTCGCCAGGGCGCCGCCCAGGCCGCCGAGGAAATGGTCAGCACCGGCGCTGAAGACTTCATGGTACGCCTGCGCGAACTGGCAGCGGTCGACGTGCTCAAGGCGTATCGTCAGCAGGGCGAACGCCTGCGTGACGAGGAATTGGTCAAGGCCCAGCGTCTGCTGGCCAACGGCAGCAGCGCCGAAGAGGTGCTGATGCAACTGGCGCGTGGCTTGACCAACAAGTTGCTTCACGCTCCCAGCGTTCAGTTGAAAAAGCTTACCGCCGAAGGCCGCCTCGATGCGCTGGCCATGGCCCAGGAACTCTTTGCCCTCGGTGAGGGCGCGTCAGATAGCTCTTCGGATAAAAAACCGCAATGAAAGCGTCACTGCTCAATAAACTGGACGTGCTCCAGGACCGTTTCGAAGAACTGACCGCCTTGCTCGGCGATGGCGAGGTCATCTCCGATCAGGCCAAGTTCCGCGCCTATTCCAAGGAATACGCCGAAGTTGAGCCCATTGTGGCCACCTACAAACACCTGATGAAAGTGCAGGCCGACCTCGAAGGCGCCCAGGCGCTGCTCAAGGACAGCGACCCGGACATGCGCGAAATGGCCGTTGAAGAAGTCCGTGAGGCCAAGGAAAAGCTGGCCGAGCTGGAAGGCGACCTGCAGCGCATGCTGCTGCCCAAGGACCCCAACGACGGGCGCAACGTGTTCCTCGAAATCCGCGCCGGCACCGGTGGCGACGAGGCGGCGATCTTCTCTGGCGACCTGTTCCGCATGTACTCGCGCTACGCCGAGCGCCGTGGCTGGCGCGTCGAGATCCTGTCCGAAAACGAAGGCGAACACGGTGGCTATAAAGAAGTCATCGCCCGGGTTGAAGGCGACAACGTCTACGGCAAACTGAAATTTGAATCCGGCGCGCACCGCGTGCAGCGGGTTCCGGCAACGGAGTCCCAAGGCCGTATCCACACCTCGGCGTGCACCGTGGCCGTGTTGCCCGAGCCGGACGAGCAGGAAGCCATCGAGATCAATCCGGCGGATTTGCGTGTCGACACCTACCGCTCATCGGGCGCTGGTGGTCAGCACGTCAACAAGACCGACTCGGCGATCCGCATCACGCACTTGCCGTCGGGCATTGTGGTGGAGTGCCAGGAAGAGCGTTCCCAGCACAAGAACCGTGCGCGGGCCATGTCCTGGCTGTCGGCCAAGCTCAACGACCAGCAGACCAGCGCCGCCGCCAACGCGATTGCCAGCGAGCGCAAATTGCTGGTGGGTTCGGGCGACCGCTCCGAGCGCATCCGTACCTACAACTTTGCCCAGGGCCGGGTCACCGACCACCGGGTCAACCTCACGCTTTACTCCCTCGACGAGATTCTCGCCGGCGGTGTGGATGCGGTAATCGAACCGTTGCTCGCCGAATACCAGGCCGACCAATTGGCGGCGATAGGTGAATAAATGACCATCATTGCCAGCCTGCTGCGCGCCGCCGACCTGCCCGACTCGCCCACTGCGCGGTTGGATGTGGAGTTGTTGTTGGCCGCAGCCTTGGGTAAATCGCGCAGCTACCTGCACACCTGGCCGGAAAAAATCGTCAGCAGCGAACATGCGCTGACCTTTGCTGACTATTTGCAACGTCGTCGGGCCGGTGAGCCGGTGGCGTATATCCTCGGCCAGCAAGGCTTCTGGAAGCTGGACCTGGAGGTCGCGCCTCACACGCTGATCCCGCGTCCGGAAACCGAGCTGCTGGTGGAGGCCGCGCTGGAACTGTTGCCCGCCACGCCTGCCAGGGTTCTGGACCTGGGCACCGGCAGCGGCGCCATCGCCCTGGCCCTGGCCAGCGAACGTCCGGCCTGGCAGGTTACGGCGGTCGACCGCGTGCTCGAAGCCGTGGCCCTGGCTGAACGCAATCGCCAGCGCCTGCACCTGAAAAACGCCACGGTGTTGAGCAGCCATTGGTTCAGCGCCCTGCAAGGCCAAACCTTCGACCTGATCATCAGCAACCCGCCGTACATTGCCGATAACGATCCCCATCTGGTGGCCGGCGACGTGCGGTTTGAACCGGCCAGCGCGCTGGTGGCGGGGCATGATGGCCTGGATGACTTGCGGTTGATCATTGCCCAATCTCCAGCCCACTTGAATGCGGCTGGCTGGCTGTTACTCGAACATGGCTACGATCAGGCGGCGGCCGTACGTGATCTGTTGCTTGGCGCAGGCTTTGAAGAGGTACACAGCCGCCTTGACCTCGGCGGCCACGAGCGCATCACCCTGGGACGCCGGCCGTGCTGACCGATCAGGAGCTATTGCGCTATAGCCGACAGATTCTGTTGCAACATGTCGACATCGAAGGCCAATTGCGCCTCAAAAACGCCCGCGCCCTGATTGTCGGCCTGGGCGGTTTGGGCGCGCCTGTCGCGCTGTACCTCGCCGCTGCCGGTGTGGGCGAGCTGCACCTGGCCGACTTCGACACCGTCGACCTGACCAACCTGCAACGCCAGATCATCCACGACACCGACAGCGTCGGGCAGACCAAGGTCGATTCGGCCCTGCGTCGTCTTGCGGCGATCAACCCTGAAGTCAAACTGCGTGCTCACCGCGCAGCGCTGGATGCCGATTCACTGGCCGCGGCAGTAGCGGCGGTGGACGTGGTACTCGATTGCAGCGACAACTTTTCCACCCGTGAAGCGGTGAACGCTGCCTGTGTTGCTGCCGCCAAGCCATTGATCAGCGGCGCAGCGATTCGCCTCGAAGGGCAGTTGTCGGTGTTCGACCCGCGTCGCGCCGACAGCCCCTGCTACCACTGTTTGTACGGGCACGGCAGCGACACTGAACTGACCTGCAGCGAAGCCGGCGTCGTCGGTCCGTTGGTTGGCGTGGTCGGCAGCCTGCAAGCCCTGGAAGCCTTGAAATTGCTGGCCGGTTTCGGTGAGCCGTTGGTGGGCCGCTTGTTGCTGATTGATGCGTTGACCACGCGGTTTCGCGAATTGCGCGTCAAGCGCGACCCCGGTTGCAGTGTCTGCGGGACGCAGCATGGTTAAGAGCGCGCCCATCGGTGTGTTCGATTCCGGCATCGGCGGCTTGACCGTGCTGGACGAAATTCAGCAGTTATTGCCCCATGAAACGCTGCTGTACGTGGCTGATTGCGGGCATATCCCCTACGGCGAGAAAACCCCGGCATTCATTCTTGAACGCTCCCGGCGTGTCGCCGAATTTTTCCGCGAGCAAGGCGCCAAGGCGTTTGTGATTGCCTGCAACACGGCGACCGTCGCCGCCGTCGCCGATTTGCGCGAGGACTATCCGGACTGGCCTCTGGTAGGCATGGAGCCCGCCGTCAAACCCGCCGCCGCCGCCACTCGCAGCGGCGTGGTCGGTGTACTCGCCACCACCGGCACCCTGCAAAGTGCCAAGTTCGCCGCTTTGCTTGATCGCTTCGCCACCGACGTGCGTGTGATCACCCAGCCGTGCCCGGGCCTGGTGGAGTTGATTGAAAGCGGCGACCTCGACAGCCCCGAGCTGCGCCAGATGTTGCGCGGCTATGTCGAACCGCTGCTCAGCGCCGGTTGTGACACGATTATCCTGGGCTGCACCCACTATCCCTTCCTCAAGCCGCTTCTGGCGCAGATGCTTCCCCAAAGCATCATCCTGATCGATACCGGCGCTGCCGTGGCACGCCAGCTCAAGCGTTTGCTGGGCGAGCGTGACCTGTTGGCCAGCGGCAACCCTGAGCGGGCCCGGTTCTGGACGAGCGGTAATGTCGATCATTTAAGAAATATCCTACCGACACTATGGAAGCATCCCGGAGTTGTGCGAAGCTTCGACGCGTGAAAAATTCGTGAAATACCGGGGTTAGACGCTGAACTTCTGGCTATGCGCGCGCTTCTATAGCGAGTTAGCTTGTACAAAACCATACAACTTCGTTCTCAAGGACTGTTTCTTATGAAGCGCTTGTTCTGTTTGGCTGCGATTGCGGCCGCCGTGGTAGGACACTCTGTTTCGGCCCAGGCCGCTGGCCTGGAATTTGGTGTGGGGAGCACCAGCGATTCGACCATGACCTATCGGTTGGGGCTGACATCGGATTGGGATAAAAGCTGGTGGCAGAGCGATACCGGCCGGCTGACCGGCTACTGGAGCGGCGCTTACACCTATTGGGAAGGCGACAAACGTGCAGGCGCCAGCAGCCTGTCGTTCTCGCCAGTGTTTGTGTATGAGTTTGCCGGGGCATCGGTAAAACCTTACATCGAGGCCGGCATCGGGGTGGCGGCATTCTCGCGCACGCGCCTTGAAGACAACAACATCGGCCAGTCCTTCCAGTTTGAGGACCGCCTGGGCTTTGGTTTGCGTTTTACCGGTGGGCATGAGGTGGGCATTCGTGCCACGCACTATTCCAACGCGGGCATCAGCAGCAATAACGACGGCGTAGAAAGCTACGCGTTGCACTACACCATGCCGCTGTAAACCAGCGCAGTTTTCCAGAACCCTGCAAAACCAAATGCGGGAGCGGGCTTGTTCACGAAGGGTGGGTGTCAGTCACTGAATAATTGACTGATACACCGCCTTCGCGAGCAAGCCCGCTCCCACATTTAATCCTCGTAACGTTCAGCGCTAGCGATACGCCGTCGCAATTCCTTCACGCTCGGTCAGGCATTCCGGCGCACCCATCTCGAACTCCCGGCAGATCAGCGGCCGTCGCTCGTAAATCGTGCACATCATGGTGTCCCGGTCCAGCGCCGCACACCAGCCATCATCCAGACGCAGCATCACTTCGCCGCCCCAGTCGTCGGTATCGATATAGCGCTCCGGCACGCCGGTGTCGGTGATCAGCATCACTTCCAATTGGCAGCAGCAGGCCGCGCACGTCGAGCAAGTGACGGCGGGTTCGGTGATTTGAGTGTGGGGGATGTTGGTCATAGGCGCGCAGTGTAAGGCAAGCGTGTCAGGTAGGTGTAAAAGCTCTGACGGACGTCAGTGCCCCAGTTGTCGGGCGATCCAGTGCAGCACCGGGAACACCAGCGCCCAAAGCAGCGCCAGGCCGACCAGGGTTGGCGCCGTGCCGTAACCGAAACTCACGCCGGCCAATTGGCTGCCCGCGTAATAAGACAACGGCCCGCCGACTGCGCCCAACACGCTGGCGCGCCACCAGGGCTGGGCACTCCAGGCCAGGCAATGGCGTAGCGTGGTGGCGAGCAACGCCCACAGCAGCACCAGCCAAAACGGAATCAGCGGCCCCGGAAAACTGAAGTGAAAGACGCCAAAGGTGCGCAATGCGGTATCCACCACAGTGCCCAGCAGCGTGACGGCGAGGATCACCCGGCCTTCCCGCGACCATGAACTTATCCACAGCAGGTGGATGGCCAGCACTGCACCGACCACCAGCAACCATCCGCTGTCGCCCCCCAGCACACAGGCAAACCAGCCGCACTGGAACAGTACGGCGTTCGCCAGCGATTTAAGCACTGAAGCGCCCGAGCAAGGGTGGGTTGATTGCCGCAGGTTTTGCCAGCAGCAACTGCGCGGTGCCTATCGTACGTTCCATGAACCCACCTTCGCAGTAGCACAAATAGAATTCCCACAAGCGCAGGAAGTATTCATCGTAGCCCAACTCGGCGAGTCGGCCATGGGCGCGGCGGAAGTTCTCATGCCACAGGCGCAGGGTTTTTGCGTAGTGCAGGCCGAAGTCTTCCATGTGCAGCAGGTTCATGTCGGTGTCGCGGCTGACGATGTGCAGCATGTTTTGCACGCAGGGCAGGGCGCCGCCGGGGAAAATATAGCGCTGGATGAAATCGACGCTGTTCTTGGCCTGCTCAAAACGCTGCTCGCGAATGGTGATGGCTTGCAGCAGCATCAGGCCGTCGCTCTTGAGCAAATGCGCGCACTGCTTGAAGTAGGTCGGCAGGAAGCGATGGCCCACCGCTTCGATCATCTCGATGGACACCAACTTGTCGTATTGACCGGTCAGGTCGCGGTAGTCCTGCAACAACAGGGTCACCTGGTCCTGCAGTCCCAGGGCCTCGATGCGCTTTTGGGTGTAGGCAAACTGCTCTTTGGACAAGGTGGTGGTGGTGACTTTGCAGCCATAGTGCTGCGCTGCGTACAGCGCCATGCTGCCCCAGCCGGTGCCGATTTCGAGCAGATGGTCGGTGGGCTTGAGTGCAAGCTTTTGGCAGATGCGCTCCAGCTTGTTCAATTGCGCCTGTTCCAGGGTGTCATCGGGCGTCAGAAATTGCGCCGCCGAGTACATCATGGTCGGGTCGAGGAATTCTTCGAACAGGTCGTTGCCCAGGTCATAGTGGGCGGCGATGTTTTTCTGCGAGCCCTTGCGCGTATTGCGGTTGAGCCAGTGCAGGCCTTGAGTGAAGGGGCGTGCCAGGCGCGCCAGGCCACCTTCCATGGCGTCGAGCACCTCAAGGTTGCTGACCATCACGCGCACCACGGCGGTCAAGTCCGGGCTGGTCCAGTAACCGTGGATAAACGCCTCGCCGGCGCCGATCGAGCCGTTGGCCGCCACCAGACCCCACACTGCCGAGTCGAGGATCTGGATTTCCCCCAGCAGGTGCGCTTCGCGGGCGCCGAACACTTGGCGTTCGCCATCCTCGATCACCACCAGTTGGCCGTGGCGCAGTTGGCTGAGTTGGCGCAGCACGGCCTTGCGCAGCAATGCGCTGGTCATGCTGTTGACGTTCAGGCGATTGGTCTTGACCGATAAGCTAGGGGATTTCATGGCGGCGATCCTTGGTATACCCGACTGCGGTGCGAGAGGCGCCATCGGCGGCCTGATGGGAAAAAATCGGTGTGCGTTTGAGCAACAGGCGCATGGCCTGCCAGTAAATTGCCAGGCACGTCTTGGCGGTCATCCACGGGAAGCGCCACAGGTAGCGATGCAGGCTGGCGCGGTTCAACGCCTCCTTGTGCAGGCTCAGCGTGGCGTCGAAAACCTTCAGCTCACCTTGCCAGTCGGCCATGTGCACGCCGAGCTTGGCGGCGGGCGGGCTGAAACTCATGCGGTATTCCAGGTCGCGCGGCAAAAACGGCGACACATGGAAGGCCTTGGCCACGGCGAAGTGCTGATGCTCATCGGCGCCGAGCGCCTGGGCCGGCAGCACGTAGTGATAACGCTCGCGCCATGGGGTGTTGGTCACTTCACACAGGATCGCGGCCAGTTGCCCATCGGCCTCGAAGCAGTAGAAGAAACTCACCGGGTTAAAAGCCAGGCCCCAACTGCGAGCCTGGGTCAGTAGGCAGATAACGCCCTGGGGCTCGCGCCCCAGTGCCTTGCCAACTTCCTGGCGCACGGCATCGCTCAAGCTCATGCCGTGGCGCGTGAATTCACGCAGGTAATCCTGCTGGCGAAAGCCGAAGGGCGCCAGGCGGCCGGCGCCGGCCAGGGGCGACAGCCCGAGCACTTCGTCCTGTTCGCTTAAATCCAGGTACAGCAGGCCGATGCGGTAGCGAAAGGCGTGAGCCTTGGGCGCAAACCGGCGATGGGCGATCCAGCCGCTGTACAGGGCGCTGTTCACAGGGTTTCTCCAAAGGCTTGAGCCACGCGCAATCCGCTGACCACGCCGTCTTCGTGGAAACCATTGGCCCAGTAGGCGCCGCAAAAAAAGGTGTTGCGCGTGCCCGCCAATTCTTCCCAGCGCGCTTGGGCCGCGACCGCCGCGAGGCTGTATTGCGGGTGCGCGTAGGTGAAGCGCGCGAGGATCTTCAGCGGGTTGATCATTGGCGTCTGGTTAAGGCTGACGCAAAAGGTGGTGGCGCTGTCGATGCCTTGCAGAATGTTCATGTCGTAAGTGACGGCGGCCTGGGTTTGGGTATCGCCGGTCAGCCGATAATTCCAGCTGGCCCAGGCGAGCTTGCGGTCCGGCAGCAGGCGCGTGTCGGTGTGCAGCACCACATCGTTGTCGGCGTAAGGCAGCGCGCCGAGGATTTCCTGTTCAGCCGTGCTGGGGTCGGCCAGCAAGGCCAGGGCCTGGTCGCTGTGGCAGGCCAGCACGACCCGGTCAAAGGTCTCGCTGCCGGCGGCGCTGTGGATCACAACGCCGTCGTCGGTACGCTCGACGTTATGCACCGGGCAATTAAGGCGCACCTGTTCGCTAAAGCTGCGCGTCAGCGGTTCGATGTAGCTGCTCGACCCGCCCTCGATTACGCACCACTGCGGCCGGTTGTTCACCGAGAGCAAACCGTGGTTCTTGAAAAAGCGCACAAAGAACTGCAACGGAAAGCCGAGCATGTCAGCCAGGGACATCGACCAGATCGCCGCGCCCATCGGCACGATGTAATGGCGGATAAAGCGTGGGCCGTAGCCGCCGGCTTCGAGGTAATCGCCCAGGGTCATCTCGGCGCTGATGCGCTGTTCCTGCAGGTCCAGCGGTGCCTGGCGATTGAAGCGCAGAATGTCGCGCAACATGCCCCAGAACCCTGGCGACAGGATATTGCGGCGTTGGGCAAACAGGCTGTTGAGGTTGTTGCCGTTGTACTCGAATCCGGCGCTTTGGTCGCACACCGAAAAACTCATTTCGGTGGGTTTGAAGGTGACGCCAATCTGCCCCAGCAAGCGAATGAAGTTGGGGTAGGTCCAGTCGTTGAACACGATAAACCCGGTGTCCACCGCGTAGCGTTTACCCTCAACCGTGACGTCGACCGTGTGGGTATGCCCGCCGATGCGCTCGCCCGCTTCGAACACCGTGATGTCGTGGCGACGGCTGAGCAGGTAAGCGCTGGTCAGCCCGGCGATGCCGCTGCCGATAATGGCGATCTTCACAGGTCGTCCTTCTTCGGTGGCGGGCTGCGCAACATGCGTTTACCGATGATCAGTTGCGCACGGTTGGGCAGCTTCGACAGCGGCCACAAAGTGGCGATAAACATGGCGGGAAAGGCAATTTCCAGCGGACGTTTTGCCAGCTTGGCGAAGATGTGCCGCGCGGCCTTGTCGGCGGACCAGCTCAGGGGCATCGGGAAGTCGTTGCGTTCGGTCAGCGGGGTGTCGACAAAGCCCGGGCTGATCACCGTGACGTCAATGTTCTCCGGCGACAGGCTGATGCGCAGGGATTCGAACAGGTAGCGCAGCCCGGCCTTGGACGCACCATAGGCTTCGGCGCGGGGCATGGGCAGGTAGGTGACAGCGCTGGCCACGCCGACCAGGTGCG
Source organism: Pseudomonas sp. MF08831 (assembly GCF_059862645.1). Taxonomy (NCBI): domain Bacteria; kingdom Pseudomonadati; phylum Pseudomonadota; class Gammaproteobacteria; order Pseudomonadales; family Pseudomonadaceae; genus Pseudomonas; species Pseudomonas sp. MF08831. The sequence goes on from NZ_JCBCUX010000005.1 coordinate 79,920, forward strand.
GGGAATGCCCGGCGCGCAACAGCGGCAGCGCAGCTTCGATGCAATAGCTGCTGGCCAGCAAGTTGGTGCGCACCACGTACTCGACAATCGATGCATCAAATTGCTTGGCATCGACATATTCACAGGTGCCAGCGTTGAGAATCACCGTATCGACGGAGCCCCAGACCACGCCGATGTGCTCGCCGATCTCACGCACGGTCTGGCTGTTGGTCAGGTCGCCAGCCACCACCAGCACTTGGCCTGGATAACGTTGGGCGAGGGCTTCCAGCGGGCCTTTCGTGCGTGAGCTGAGGGCCACGTGGGCGCCGCTGTTGAGCAGCTCGACGGCCAGCGACGCGCCGATGCCACTGCTGGCGCCGGTCAGCCAATATCGGCGAGGCGGTGTAAGGCTCATCCCATTCTCCTTTTCAGCCAACTGACGACGCGGCCGAGTACTGGCAGGTGTTCGTAGAGCAGAGCGCCTGCATCGAAATAATCCCGGTGCCGGTACACCTTGTCGCGCCACATCAGGTGTGAGCAGCCTTCAACCCGGATCACCTTGCCGCTGTTCAGGCGCGGGTGGCAAAAACTCATCTTCCAGCGCAGGTAGCCTTCGCCTTCGGCCACTTGGTCGAAGCCGTGAAAGTCAAAACGCAGCTGGCTCACATTGCCATACAGCTCGGTGAAGTAGCGGTGCAGCGCCGTCAGCCCGTGCACTTCATGCAGCGGGTCGGTGAAGGCGATGTCCTTGCTGTAGAGGCTGTCGAGCAGGTGCAGGTTGTGCTTGTCCAGCGTCGCAAAGGCCTGGGCGAACCGGTGCAGGAAGTCACTCATGTTCGGCAACTCCCTGGCGCGAGGGCAGGCCGCGGAAGGCAGCCAGGGCGCGCTCGCGGGACTTTTTCAGGTCGACGATAGCGCGTGGGTAGTCGGCCACGCCAAACAGGCCGCCGACCGCCTCGGGGTTGTGCACTTCCTTCTTGTTCAGCGCCGCCAGTTCCGGCAGCCAGTGCTTGATGAACACGCCTTCGCTGTCGAATTTTTCCGACTGGCTCAGCGGGCTGAAAATCCGGAAATACGGCGCCGAGTCGGTGCCGGTGGAGGAGCTCCACTGCCAGCCGCCGTTGTTGGCGGCCAGGTCGCCGTCGATCAGGTGGCGCATGAAGAAGCGCTCGCCTTCGCGCCAGTCGATCAGCAGGTTCTTGGTCAGGAACATCGCGACCACCATGCGCAGGCGATTATGCATCCAGCCGGTTTCGAGCAACTGGCGCATGGCGGCGTCGATGATCGGCAAGCCGGTGCGCGCTTGCTGCCAGGCGGCTAGATCCTTGGGCGCATCGCGCCAGGCCACCGCTTCGGTCTCGGGACGGAAAGCGCGGTGGCGCGACACTCGTGGATAGCCGACCAGAATATGCTTGTAGAACTCGCGCCAGAGCAGCTCGTTGATCCACGTGATCGCGCCGATATCGCCACTTTCAAACTCGCCCTGGTTGGTTTGCAAGGCGGCATGCAGGCACTGGCGGGGCGAGACTACGCCGGCGGCAAGGTAGGCGGACAGTTGGCTGGTGCCGGGTTTGGCCGGGAAGTCGCGCTCATCTTTGTAGTAGCTGATTTGTTGATCAGCGAAAGCGTCGAGACGGCGGCGTGCTTCGTCTTCACCGGCCGGCCAGAGCGCGCGCAAAGCTTCGCTGGGCGGCTCGAACCCTTCGACCTGTGCAGGTATCGGATCGCTTTTCAGCTTGATCGGCGCCTGGGCGTTGGGTGTCGCCACCACGCGGGGAAGGGCGCTGTGCAGGCGGCTGTAGCAGACTTTGCGGAACTGGCTGAAGACCTGAAAGTACGTGCCGGTTTTGGTCAGCACGCTGCCGGGCTGGAAGAACAATTGGTCCAGGTAGCTGTGGAACATCACGCCCTGGGTTTCCAGAGCCTGGGCCACGGCGGCATCGCGGCGGGTTTCGTGGATGCCGTATTCCTCATTGACGTGGACCGACTCGACCGACAGCTCCCGACACAGCGTGCCCAGTACGGCGGGCGCCTGGTCCCAGGTCGCGGTGGTGCGGATCAGCAGGGGAATGTTCAGCTCGCCGAGCGCCTGGCTCAAGTGCTGCAGGTTGCGCAGCCAGAAGTCGACTTTGCACGGCGCGTCATCGTGGGCCAGCCACTGTTCGGGAGTGATCAGGTACACGGCCGCAACCGGGCCTCGCTGGCAGGCGGCGGCCAGGGCGGTGTTGTCGTGTACGCGCAAGTCGGTGCGCAGCCAGATCAAATGCATTTAAAGAAGTCCACGCTGGATCAGAATCAAGTGGGCCGACAACGGGTCTTCGGCCACGAACAATTCAGGGGTTTCACGGGTTAATACGGCCAACTCGGCCTGGTGGATGCATACCGTTGGTCCGGCAATCAGCGTCGGGCAATCGACGCCGCCCAGCAGTTTGGTGAGCGTCGACACCTGCAGGGCCTTGCTCGAATACAGCAGCACGGCCCGCGGTTGCAGGTGCTCCACCGCTAACGCCAACTCACCGACCGGCAACGGCCAATCGAAGACTTCCACTGGGCAATCGGCGCTGCTGGCCAGCCAGGCGCTGAGCCACACGTGCGGCTCCAGCGGCAAGTCCGAGTGGTTGACCAGCAGCAGCGGGGCGCCTTGCAGCTGGCGATTGTTGTGATAGATGCGCGCACCGAACTTGCTGCGCAGCCATGACAGGAAAAATACCCGCTCCATTTGCGCGCCGAACTGGCCTTGCCAGCGTTGTTCGAGTTCCTGGAGCAGCGGCAGCAGCAACTGCTCGCACAGGGTACGAGGCGGGTACAACGCCATGGCTTGGTTGAACGCATCGTCGACCCGGCGCTCGGCCAACGCGCTGATGGCGTTCACCAGGTTCTGGCGCAGGGCGTGCCATTCGTTTTCGACGGTGTCGGGGCTGGCTTGGGCCGAGTCGATCAAGCCTTTGACCTGGCTGACCGGCACGCCGCGGTTGAGCCAGGTCAGGATGGTGTGGATGCGTTGCACGTGTTCGGCGCTGAACAGCCGGTGGCCCTTGGGCGTGCGCTGGGGCACGATCAGGCCGTAGCGGCGTTCCCAGGCGCGCAGGGTCACGGCGTTGACGCCGGTCTGGCGCGCCACTTCGCGAATGGGCAGCCAACCGTCCTGGAGGGCTTGGGCGATGTCTTCGCCGGGTTCGTCTTGCAGGTCAGCTTTCATAATGTACTTTTCATGGGTCAGATCGCATTACGCAGGCTGAGGTTTTCAGGGTGCGGTTGCAGGTAGGCCTGCTGCGCGATGTAACGGTCCGGGTGTTGGCGGAAGTGGTGTTTGAGCAGGGTCAATGGCACCACCAGCGGTACGATGCCGGTACGGTACTGGCCGATGACGGTTTGCATTTCCTGCTTGTCGTCGGCGCTGATGGCCTGTTTGAGGTAGCCGCTGATGTGTTGCAGCACATTGGTGTGAGTGCCGCGGGTGGCGCATTTTTTCAGGCCGGTCATCAGTTCGCTGAAATAGCCGGCGGCCAGTTCGTCGAGACGGGTGTCCTTGCCCATGCTGCCCAGCAGGTGGCCGAGGCTTTTGTAATGCGCCGGGCTGTGGGCCATCAGCAGGTATTTGTAGCGCGAGTGAAATGCCAGCAGGCGGTGGCGGGTCAGGCCCTCGGCCAGCAGTTGTTGCCAGCTGGCGTACACGAAGACGCGGGTCAGGAAGTTTTCCCGCAACACCGGGTCATTCAGCCGACCGTCTTCTTCCACCGGCAGGTTGGGGTGGCGTGCGCAGAACGCCTGCGCGTAGATGCCGCGCCCGCCGCCGTCGACAGGTGTGCCGTTTTCACGGTAGACCTTGACCCGTTCCAGGCCACACGACGGCGACTTCTGCATGAAGATGTAGCCACACAGGTCGGTGTGTTCCAGCGCCATCTGCTGGCCGTATTCGTCCAGTGGCTGCGTAACGTTGAGTTCACGGCGCACCGTGCCGACGGCCTGCGGCTGGGCAGGGTCGCCCACCAGGCGGATCGGTTCGCGGGGGATGCTCAGGCCGATTGCAACTTCAGGGCACAGCGGCACGAAGTCGAAGTAGTCAGCGAGCGTCTGGCTGCACAGCAGGGATTGTTTGTGTCCGCCATTGAAGCGCACGTTCTCGCCTAACAGGCACGCGCTGATGGCGATCTTCGGTTTTCCAGTGCTGGACATGTTCAAACCTCTCCGAGATTCCTGTACAAACTCTTGAGTCTGTACAACTAAATCTCATCATAGGTTTGATGCTGTACAAGTCAAATATTTTGTACAAGTATTTTCAGGCGAACTACTTCCAGCCAATTCGCCAGTCTTCGGCATTTTGCAACGTTTGCCAGGCCAAGCGTTCAGCACGGCGAGTCATGACGGCTTGCAGCTCGATTTCCAGCACAGTGCCTTCCTCGTCACGGAACAATTCTGTGACCAAGAAGTGTTTCTCCTTGTTGCGAGGACGAGCTGCTGTCCACTTCGACAGCAGCAGTTTGGCGGGATTGATGCGGTTCATTGCAGGTGCTCGATCAAACGTCGCGCCGCTTCCTGGCCGCTGAGCCAAGCGCCTTCGACCCGGCCGGACAGGCACCAGTCGCCGCACACATACAAGCCCAGGTCAGCATCGGCCAGTACCCCGAATTCATGCGCGCTGGAGGGTCGCGCGTACAGCCAGCGATGCGCCAGGCTGAAAGAAGGCGCGGGCATGGCACTGTGCAGCAGCTCTGCGAAGGCGCCGTGCAGGTGTTCGATCACGGCTTCTTTGGGCAAGTCCAGGTGCGCCTTGCTCCACGCGCTGGTGGCGTGCAGCACCCACGTGTCGAGGGCGGTATCGCGCCCCGGTTTGCTGCGGTTGCGCGCGAGCCAGTCAAGCGGGCTGTCCTGGACGAAACAGCCTTCCATTGGTGTATCCAGAGGTTTATCGAAAGCCAGCGCGATGGCCCAGGTCGGGTCCATTTTCACACCCGCAGCGGCACCCGCCAGCTTCGGTGCTGCGGCGAGCAGCGCGGTGGCCTGGGGCGCCGGCGTGGCAATCACGACGTGACTGAACGGACCGTGATTGCCGCCGTCGGCGTCCAGCAGGTTCCAGTGCTGTTTGCCCTGGAACACTTCGGTGATGCGGCAACCGAATTCCACCGGCAAATCATCCAGCAGCGCACGGGTGATAGCACTCATGCGCGGCGTACCGACCCAGCGGATTTGCTCGTCGGGAGAGGGCGTGAGCTGACCGGACTTGAAGTTGTACAGCTGGGGTTTCCACTGCTCGGCCCAGCCGTTGCTTTGCCAGCGTTGCACTTCGTTGACGAAGCGCCGGTCGCGGGCGGTGAAGTATTGCGCACCCATGTCCAACGCGCCGGCATCGCTGCGCTTGCTGGACATGCGGCCGCCGCTGCCGCGGCTTTTATCGAAGAGTTGTACAGCGTGCCCCGCGTCTCGTAACGCTCGGGCGGCGGAGAGACCGGCGATGCCGGTGCCGATGATCGCGATGGGAACAGTCATGGGAGGCCTCGTTTTACCGTTGGGTACAGACTACGCCGACACCAATAGCTGTACAATATTGTTTTTTGGTATAAGTTTTGGCGTACCTGTTCTTACGGCGTGGCCTATGGTTAAAGCTAAGGCTCAACCAAGAGCCACGCCCGATTGCAATTGATCCCTGCTTATAAAATAGACCAGTGATCGGCGGCGAACGTTACATGAGGAGTGTCCCATGCATATTTTGCTGACCGGCGGTACCGGCTTGATCGGTCGCCAGCTGTGCCAACGCTGGCTTGCCCAAGGGCATCGCTTGACCGTTTGGAGCCGTGAACCGGACACCGTTGCCAAGTGGTGCGGTGCGCAAGTGTTGGCCGTTGGCCGCTTGCAAGACGTGATCGGCAGCGTGGATGCGGTGGTCAATCTGGCCGGCGCGCCCATTGCTGATCGGCCCTGGACCAAAAAGCGCAAGGCCTTGTTGTGGAGCAGCCGCATCAGTCTCACCGAAACGCTATTGGCGTGGATGGAAGGCCAGGCGCAAAAACCGCAGGTGCTGATTTCCGGTTCGGCGGTCGGCTGGTACGGCGACGGCGGCGAGCGCGAATTGACCGAGGCCAGCGGCCCGGTGCAGGACGACTTCCCGAGCCAGCTGTGTATCGCCTGGGAAGAAACGGCCCTGCGCGCCGAAGCCATGGGCATCCGCGTGGTGCTGGTGCGCACCGGCCTCGTGCTGGCGGCGAAGGGCGGCTTTTTGTCGCGGCTGTTGCTGCCGTTCAAGCTGGCGCTGGGCGGGCCGATCGGCGATGGTCGGCAGTGGATGCCGTGGGTTCATATCAAAGATCAAATCGCCCTGATTGATTTTCTTCTGCACAAGGCGGACGCCAGCGGTCCTTATAATGCCTGCGCGCCACACCCGGTGCGCAACCGCGAATTCGCCAAGACCCTGGGCCAGGTGCTGCACCGTCCCGCGTTCATGCCGATGCCGGCGTTTGCATTGAAGGTCGGGCTGGGTGAGTTGTCCGGGTTGTTGCTCGGCGGGCAAAAAGCTGTACCCGAACGGCTGTTGGCGGCCGGTTTCACTTTTCAGTTCACTGAGTTGCACGCGGCCCTGGAAGACTTGTCCAGCCGCCTCTAGAGATAGGATGTTGCATGACGGATCACGCGTTGTTACTGGTCAACCTGGGTTCACCGGCCTCCACTTCGGTGGCCGATGTGCGCAGCTACCTCAATCAGTTCCTGATGGACCCTTACGTGATCGACCTGCCGTGGCCGGTGCGGCGGTTGCTGGTGTCGCTGATCCTGATCAAGCGCCCCGAGCAGTCGGCGCATGCCTACGCGTCGATCTGGTGGGACGAGGGGTCACCGCTGGTAGTCCTGAGTCGGCGTTTGCAGCAGCAAATGACCGCGCAGTGGACGCAGGGCCCGGTGGAGCTGGCGATGCGTTATGGCGAACCGTCGCTTGAAACGACGCTGACGCGCCTGGCCGCCCAGGGGATCAAGAAAGTCACCCTGGCGCCGTTGTACCCGCAGTTTGCCGACAGCACCGTGACCACCGTGATTGAAGAAGCCAAGCGTGTGGTGCGCGACAAAAAGCTCAACGTGCAGTTTTCGATCCTGCAGCCCTTTTACGATCAGCCGGAATACCTCGAGGCACTGGTTGCGAGCGCCCGGCCGTACGTCGAGCAGGATTACGATCATTTGCTCCTGAGTTTTCACGGCCTGCCCGAGCGTCATCTCAAGAAGCTCGACCCCACCGGCGCGCATTGTTTCAAGGATGCAAACTGCTGCCAGAACGCGTCGCCCGAGGTGCTTGCCACCTGCTATCGCGCGCAATGCTTCAGCGTTGCACGGGAATTTGCCGCGCGCATGGGCCTGCCGGATGGCAAGTGGTCGGTGGCATTCCAGTCGCGCCTGGGCCGGGCAAAATGGATCGAACCCTACACCGAAGCCCGCCTGGAAGCCCTGGCCCAGCAAGGCGTGAAAAAGCTGCTGGTGATGTGCCCGGCGTTTGTTGCCGATTGCATTGAGACGCTGGAAGAGATTGGGGATCGTGGGTTGGAGCAGTTCCGCGAAGCAGGCGGCGAGGAGTTGGTGTTGGTGCCGTGCCTCAATGATGACCCGCAGTGGGCTGCGGCGCTGAACACGTTGTGTGAAAGAGCGCCGCTGGCACTCTAACCCGTTTGTCGAAACGATGGAGATCAACTGTGGGAGCGGGCTTGCCCGCGAATGCGCATTGTCAGTCAACGACTGTATTGACTGTGCCAACGCCTTCGCGAGCGAGCCCGCTCCCACAGTGTTTTTTAGGGCTTATTCGTGATGCGGCTCACCCAGGAACGTCAGCGAACTGAACAGCCCGCGCGTCGCCACATCGGCATTGTCCTTGAGCGGGATCTCCACCTGCGCCGCGATCACATTCAACCCTTCGTTACGCACCAGCACCTGGGCGCGACCGTCTTTGTCGGTCTCGGTGCTCAAGGTGTTCGGTGCATTGCGGTAGTCGCCCACCAGCTTGATCCCCGCCGCAGGCTTGCCATCCAATAGCACCCGTACCGGCAGTGACCGGCCAGGTCCTACAGTCAGCGGGTCCACTTCAGGCAGGATCAGCAGCTTGATCTGATCCAGCTTCGGCAACTTTGCCCCCGGCTGATAAATCGCCAGGCTGTATTTGAAGGTCTGGGTCGATGCAATCGCTCCCGGCACATGGCTGCGGCCCTGGTTGATCCACTTCTTGTCCGGCGTCTGCGACCACATGCCGTTATCCAACGCCACGGCTAAAACGGCGGGCGATTTGAGCGGCTTGAGGCGCGCGTGGTCGGCAAGGCGTTCTACGGTGACCGGAATCATCTTGGCGCTGGCGTCATACGCCCAGGCGCCGCTGATTTTCTCGGCCTTGAAGGCGTTGTCCTCGGCGCCGTGGCCGTAGATCACTTCGATATTGCCGCGCCGCTGTTCGGTCCACAGGCCGTGGGCAGAAACTTGGCTGGCACACAGCAGGCCGAGCACGGCCAGGGATTTTAAGGCTTGCATGGGAGCGTCCTTTTACAGGTTGAGGGTCAGGCTGACGGTGACGTTGCGCGGCTCACCGGGCGTGACCCAGTAGTTGCTGTAGGAGCGCTCGTAGTACTTTTCGTCGAATAGGTTGTTGAGGTTCAGGCCCACGGTGACGCTGTCGCTGGCTTTGTAATGCGCCAGCAGGTCGACGGTGTGGTAAGCAGGCAGTTCGAAACGGCTGCCAGCCTCGCCGGAGCGGTCACCGACGTAGGTGAACGCTGCGCCCAGGTCCGAGCCGCGTAACACGCCATTCTGGAATTCATACACGCCCAGCAGGCTGGCGCTGCGCTTGGCCACGCCGAGAATTCGGCTGCCGGTAGGGATGGCTTTGTCACCCTTGGTCACTTCGGCGTCGATGTAGGCGAAGGCGCCGATGACGCGTACGGCGTCGGTCACTTGCCCACTCAGTTGCAGGTCAACACCCTGGCTGCGCGCCTTGCCCATGGCGCGCTGGGTATCGGTGGCGGGGTCGAGGGCGAGGACATTTTTCTTTTCAATGTGGAAGGCGGCGAGGGTGGTGCTCAGGCGATCGTCGAACAGCTCGCTCTTGAGCCCAATTTCTTAACCGACGCCTTCTTCTGGCTCGAAGGATTTACCGCCGGCATCCAGGCCGTTGTTCGGTTTGAACGACGTTGACGCGTTGGCGAACACGCCGACTTGCGGCGTGAGCTGGTAGAGCAAGCCGGCGCGCGGGGTCAGGGCATCATGGGTTTGCCGGCTCTTGGCGTGGTTGCGGGTGAAGTCATCGGTGCTTTGTTCGACGTGTTCGAAGCGCGCACCGAGCATGCCGCGCAGGCGGTCGGTGAAGACGATCTGGTCCTGCAGGTTCAGTGCCTGGCTCTTCACCTGTTCGAAGACGTCGGTGCCGGAGCGCGCGCCGTTGGGTTTGGCCTGGCCATAGATCGGTTTATAGATGTCGATGGGGTAGAGGCTGCCGGCAATCGCCGTCACGCGTTCTTTTTTGCGGTAATCCTCGTATTCGCTGCCGATCAGCAGTTCATGCTGCCAACTGCCGATGTCGAACAGGCCGCGCAGTTCGAGCTGGGTAATGCTGTCATGCCAACCGGTGGAGCGTTCGCGATAGCGGCGGTTGACGGTGTGGCCGTCGGCATTCAGCGCGCGGCTTTCCGAGGCGTCGCCCCACAGGCTGCCCTGTTTGTAGTGGCTGGCGAGGCGCACTTGCCAGGCGTCGTTGAGGTGGTGTTCCACGGCGGCCTGGAGGCGGTTGTTGTGGTTGCGGATGTTGCCGTCGTTGGGCTCGCCGAGGAAGGTCGAGCGGGACATGCCATGGGGCGCAACGATGCCACGGTCGAAGGTTGAGCTGTGGCGCACGAACTCGCTTTCCACAAGCAGGCGGGTGTCCGGGTCCAATTGCCAGCTGAAAGATGGCGCGACGAATACGCGCTTGGCGTCAACGTGATCGCGAAAGCTGTGATTGTCTTCCACCGCCAGGTTCACGCGCGACAGCATGCGGCCGTCGCTGTCCAGTGGCGTGTTCACATCAAGGGCTGTGCGGTAGCGGTCCCAGCTGCCGGCACTGGTTTGCACGGTGGTGAAGGCTTGCGGTTGGGGTTTTTTGCTGACGATGTTGACGGTACCGCCGGGATCGCCACGCCCGTAGAGGCTGGCGGCAGGGCCTTTGAGCACTTCAATGCGCTCGATATTGGCCGCGTCTGGCGTGCTCGGGTAGCCACGGTTGGCGCTGAAACCATCCTGGTAGAACTGCGAAGTAGTGAAGCCGCGCACGCTGTACTCGTAAAGCGTCAGGCCGCCGAAGTTGTTTTGCCTGGACACGCCGCCGGCAAATTCCAGGGCGCGTTCCACGCTGGTGCTGCCCAAGTCGTTGAGCACCGTGGCGGGAATCACGCTGATCGATTGTGGGATGTCACGCAGGGCCGTGTCAGTTTTGGTCGCGCTGGCAGAGCGGGTGGCGCGATAGCCTTTGACAGGGCCCGTGGCAGATTCATAGGCGTCGCCGGTGACGCTGATGGCGTCCAGTTCGACAGTGTTGTCTTTGATGTAGTTGTCTTCGGCGTAGGCGGGGTCGAGCAGCAATCCCAAGGCCAGACCAGCCAGTGGGGTAAATCTACGAGGCGGCATGATAGAGCGTTCCAATGTCTATATTGAAACAATATAACATGCCTAATGAGAATGGATTTCTTTTGAAATATTAGGTTACAGGAGCCCGCGAACGGGCTCCCAATCCCGTTATTCCTCTTCTTTCACCGGCGCCGGCGGTGGACGCAGGCCGATTTCTGCAAGCAGTTTGATCTCTTTGCCGTTGCGCATTACCTGGATTGCCACCTTGTCGGTCGGCTTGATCCGCGCGACCTGGTTCATCGACTTGCGGCCATCACCGGCCGGTTCGCCATCAATGCTCAGGATCACATCGCCCAGTTGCAGGCCGGCTTTCTGGGCCGGGCCGTCGCGGAAGATCCCGGCGACCACGATGCCAGGGCGTCCGGTCAAACCGAACGACTCAGCCAATTCCTTGGTCAGCGGCTGTACTTCGATGCCCAGCCAGCCACGAATCACCTGGCCGTGCTCGATGATCGACTTCATCACTTCCATGGCCAGCTTCACCGGGATCGCAAAACCGATGCCCTGGGAGCCGCCGGATTTGGAGAAAATCGCCGTATTGATGCCGGTCAGGTTGCCATTGGCATCCACCAAGGCGCCGCCGGAGTTGCCCGGGTTGATCGCCGCGTCGGTCTGGATAAAGTCTTCGTAGCTGTTGAGCCCCAACTGATTACGCCCGGTGGCGCTGATGATGCCCATGGTCACCGTCTGGCCGACGCCAAACGGGTTGCCGATCGCCAGTGCCACGTCACCGACGCGCAGCCCTTCAGAGCGGCCGATGGTGATCGAGGGCAGGCTTTTCAAATCGATCTTCAGCACCGCGAGGTCGGTTTCCGGGTCGCTGCCAACCACACGGGCCAGGGTTTCGCGCCCGTCGCGCAGGGCCACGACGATCTGGTCGGCACCCGTGGTCACGTGGTTGTTGGTGAGGATGTAGCCTTCGGGGCTCATGATCACCCCGGAACCCAGGCTGGATTCCATGCGGCGCTGCTTGGGGCCGTTGTCGCCGAAATAGCGGCGAAATTGCGGGTCTTCAAACAGCGGATGTGCCGGTTTGTTGATGACCTTGGTGGTGTACAGGTTGACCACGGCGGGCGCGGCGATGACCACAGCGTCCGCATAAGTCACCGGACCTTGCACCACCGAACTGGTTTGCGGAGCCTGTTGCAGGTTCACATCAAGGCTGGGTAGGCCCACCCACTGGGGATAACGCTGAATAATCAGCATCGCGATCAGCACGCCAGCCAACAATGGCCATCCAAAAAAACGCAGTGCCTTGAGCATCAAGTAAGTCCTGACAGGTTGCAGGGGGCGGGAGAGCGCCCATAATGTCGCGCATTATACGAGGCTGCGAGCGCCTCGGAACGGGATATTTAGGAGTCTTTTATGGCCGTCCCCCTTACCACCCTCGTCGAGGAAGCGGACCGCTACCTTGGCAGCGCAAAAATTGCCGATTATTGCCCCAATGGCCTGCAGGTCGAGGGCCGTCCGCAGGTGATGCGCATCGTCAGCGGCGTGACCGCAAGCCAGGCGCTGCTGGATGCCGCGGTCGAAGCCCAGGCCGACCTGGTGCTGGTGCACCACGGTTATTTCTGGAAGGGCGAAAACCCGTGCATCACCGGCATGAAACAGCGCCGCCTGAAAACCCTGCTCAAGCACGACATCAGCCTGCTCGCCTACCACCTGCCGTTGGACCTGCACGCGGACGTGGGCAATAACGTGCAACTCGCCCGCCAGCTGGACATTACCGTCGAAGGCCCGCTGGACCCGAGCAACCCCAAAATCGTCGGCTTGGTCGGTTCCCTCGCCGAGCCCCTGTCGCCTCGCGACTTTGCTCGCCGTGTGCAGGATGTGATGGGCCGTGAGCCGCTGCTGATCGAAGGCAGCGAAATGATCCGCCGCGTCGGTTGGTGCACGGGCGGCGGTCAGGGTTACATCGACGACGCGATTGCCGCTGGCGTCGACTTGTACCTGAGCGGCGAGGCGTCCGAGCAAACCTTTCACAGCGCGCGGGAAAACGACATCAGCTTTATCGCTGCCGGCCACCACGCCACTGAGCGTTATGGCGTGCAGGCGTTGGGCGATTACCTGGCGCGGCGTTTTGCCTTGGAGCATCTGTTCATCGATTGCCCCAACCCGATCTGAGCCTCACAGCAGGCCCCTGTGGGAGCTGGCTTGCCTGCGATAGCATCACCGCCATTTGCCTGACTGACCGAGGTGCCTGTATCGCAGGCAAGCCAGCTCCCACAAAAAGTCCGCTCCCACATTCGACCGAGTTGGGCCAAACCCAGCGGCATATTCATATACCGTTTCGATCTAGCCGGCTCCCTGAATAGAAGAAGGTGCTGTGCTAGCATGCCCCGCTCGAACACGGCCCGCTGGCCGTCCATAAGATCGTTTTTCCGTGAGTAGCCATGGTCGACAAACTGACGCATCTGAAACAGCTGGAGGCGGAAAGCATCCACATCATCCGCGAGGTCGCCGCCGAGTTCGACAACCCGGTGATGCTCTACTCGATCGGTAAAGACTCCGCCGTGATGCTGCACCTGGCGCGCAAGGCCTTCTTTCCGGGCAAGCTGCCGTTCCCGGTGATGCACGTCGACACCCGCTGGAAATTCCAGGAGATGTACAAGTTTCGCGACAAAATGGTCGAAGAGCTTGGCCTGGACCTGATCACCCACGTCAACCCGGACGGCGTGGCGCAGGGCATCAACCCGTTCACCCACGGCAGCGCCAAGCACACCGACATCATGAAAACCGAAGGCCTCAAGCAGGCCCTGGACAAGCATGGTTTCGACGCAGCCTTCGGCGGTGCCCGTCGCGATGAAGAGAAATCCCGCGCCAAAGAGCGCGTGTACTCGTTCCGCGACAGCAAGCACCGCTGGGACCCGAAAAACCAGCGCCCGGAGCTGTGGAACGTCTACAACGGCAACGTCAACAAGGGGGAGTCGATCCGTGTGTTCCCGCTGTCCAACTGGACCGAGCTGGACATCTGGCAGTACATCTACCTGGAAGGCATTCCGATTGTGCCGCTGTACTTCGCCGCCGAGCGCGACGTGATCGAAAAGAACGGCACGTTGATCATGATCGACGACGACCGCATCCTCGAGCACCTGTCCGACGAAGACAAAGCCCGAATCGTCAAAAAGAAAGTACGTTTCCGTACCCTTGGCTGCTACCCGTTGACGGGCGCGGTGGAGTCCGAAGCCGAGACGCTGACGGACATCATTCAGGAAATGCTCCTGACGCGAACTTCCGAGCGCCAGGGCCGTGTCATCGACCACGATGGCGCAGGCTCGATGGAAGATAAAAAACGTCAGGGTTATTTCTAAGGGGCTGTCACCAATGTCGCATCAATCTGATTTGATCAGCGAGGACATCCTCGCCTACCTGGGCCAGCACGAGCGCAAGGAAATGTTGCGCTTCCTGACCTGTGGCAACGTCGACGACGGCAAGAGCACCCTGATCGGGCGCCTGCTGCACGACTCCAAGATGATCTACGAAGATCACCTGGAAGCCATCACCCGCGATTCGAAGAAATCCGGTACCACCGGCGATGACATCGACCTGGCCTTACTGGTCGACGGCCTGCAGGCCGAGCGCGAGCAGGGCATCACCATCGACGTGGCCTACCGCTATTTTTCTACCGCCAAGCGCAAATTCATCATCGCCGACACTCCCGGCCATGAGCAGTACACCCGCAACATGGCCACCGGCGCCTCCACCTGTGACCTGGCGATCATTCTGATCGACGCGCGTTATGGCGTGCAGACTCAGACCCGTCGCCACAGCTTCATCGCCTCGTTGCTGGGCATCAAACATATCGTAGTGGCCATCAACAAGATGGACATCAACGGCTTTGACCAGAGCATCTTCGAGCAGATCAAGGCCGATTACCTGAAGTTTGCCGACGGTATCGCGTTCAAGCCAAGCACCCTGGCCTTCGTGCCGATGTCGGCGCTCAAGGGCGACAACGTGGTGAACAAGAGCGAGCGTTCGCCCTGGTACACCGGCCAGTCGCTGATGGAGATTCTCGAAACCGTCGAGATCGCCAACGACCGCAACTACACCGACCTGCGTTTCCCGGTGCAGTACGTCAACCGTCCGAACCTGAACTTCCGTGGTTTCGCCGGCACCCTGGCCAGCGGCATTGTGCACAAGGGCGACGAAGTCGTGGTGCTGCCGTCGGGCAAGAGCAGCCGCGTCAAATCCATCGTCACCTTCGAGGGTGAGCTGGAGCACGCAGGCCCGGGCCAGGCCGTGACCCTGACCATGGAAGACGAGATCGACATCTCCCGTGGCGACCTGCTGGTGCATGCCGACAACGTGCCGCAAGTGACCGACGCCTTCGACGCCATGCTGGTGTGGATGGCCGAAGAGCCAATGCTGCCGGGTAAGAAATACGACATCAAACGCGCGACCAGCTACGTGCCGGGTTCCATCACCAGCATTGTGCACCGTGTGGACGTGAACACCCTGGCCGAAGGCCCGGCGAGTTCGCTGCAACTGAACGAAATTGGCCGGGTCAAGGTCAGCCTCGACGCCGCCATTGCGCTGGACGGTTACGACAGCAACCGCACCACGGGTGCGTTTATCGTCATTGACCGTTTGACCAACGGCACTGTGGCCGCAGGCATGATTATCGCGCCGCCGGT
The DNA here is from genome assembly GCF_059862645.1 of Pseudomonas sp. MF08831. NCBI lineage: Bacteria > Pseudomonadati > Pseudomonadota > Gammaproteobacteria > Pseudomonadales > Pseudomonadaceae > Pseudomonas > Pseudomonas sp. MF08831. Next base: position 95,147 of record NZ_JCBCUX010000005.1, read on the forward strand.
CAACCATGGCGGTTCGGCGCAACACGGCAGCCTTGCTCATGTCGCCACTGAAGAGCGCGCTCTGCGTTTCGGCCAGCAGCCGGCCACCGTGTTGTTCAGCGGCCTGTCGGGCGCGGGCAAGAGCACCTTGGCCTACGCGGTTGAGCGCAAGCTGTTCGACATGGGCCGTGCGGTGTTTGTACTGGATGGCCAGAACCTGCGTCACGACCTGAACAAAGGGTTGCCGCAGGATCGAATCGGCCGTACTGAAAACTGGCGTCGCGCCGCTCACGTGGCGCGCCAGTTCAACGAAGCCGGTCTGCTGACCCTGGCCGCGTTCGTTGCCCCGGATGCCGAGGGCCGCGAACAGGCCAAGGCGCTGATCGGTGCCGACCGCCTGCTCACCGTGTACGTGCAAGCGTCGCCGCTGGTGTGCGCCGAGCGTGATCCACAAGGCCTGTACGCAGCGGGTGGGGATAACATCCCTGGCGAGTCCTTCCCGTACGATGTGCCATTGAATGCCGACCTGGTCATCGACACTCAGGCTTTGTCGTTGGAAGACAGCGTCAAGCAAGTGCTGGAACTGTTGCGTCAACGCGGCGCGATCTAAACCCTCGCCGCCACAAAAAAGCCCGCCACCGATGACTCGGTGGCGGGCTTTTTCATGGAGTCTTGAAAACAACTCGGTCAACTGTGGGAGCGGGCTTGCTCGCGAACGCGCAGTGTCAGTCAATACATGTGGGGCTGACCCACCGTATTCGCGAGCAAGCCCGCTCCCTCATTTTGATCAGTGGCGCTCTGGGAAGTCTGTGTGCAGTTTGTCCAGCAGCGCATCCTTGTCTTCCCACAGCTGGTTGATCCAGCCCTGAAATGCCAACCGGTACTCCCCATCCTGCTCATAATTCTTGCCGATAAACCCGGCCGGAATCTGCACTTCTTCAAAGTGCACCACCACGTCCTTCACATTCCCGCAGAGCAAATCCCAATAGCCTGGGCGCCCGGCAGGGTAGTGAATAGTCACGTTCACCAGTGACTTCAATTGCTCGCCCATGGCGTCCAGCACAAACGCAATCCCGCCGGCTTTAGGCTTGAGCAGGTAGCGAAATGGAGATTTCTGCTGGGCATGCTTGCCCGGCGTAAAACGTGTGCCTTCGGCAAAGTTGAAAATGCCCACCGGGTTGTCGCGAAATTTCGCACAGGTTTTGCGCGTGGTTTCCAGGTCTTTGCCTTTCTTTTCCGGGTGTTTCTCGAGGTAAGCCTTGGTGTAGCGCTTCATGAACGGAAAGCCCAGCGCCCACCACGCCAGGCCTATCACCGGCACCCAGATCAGTTCCTGCTTGAGGAAGAACTTCAGCGGGCGAATCCGCCGATTGAGCACGTACTGCAACACCATGATGTCCACCCAGCTCTGGTGGTTACTGGTCACCAGGTACGAGTGCTCGTAGTCCAGCCCCTCAAGGCCGGTCAGGTGCCAGCGCGTGCGCCGTACCAGGTTCATCCAGCCTTTGTTATTGGTGACCCAGGCTTCGTGGGTGTGGTTCATCAGCCATTCGCTGAAGCGCTTGGCAAATGGCAGCGCCTTGAACAGCGCGACGATAAACAGAAACGAGCACAGCAAGATCGTGTTCAGCGCCAACAACAAGGACGCGATCACCCCGCGCACGGCGGCAGGTAGAAAATCCAGCATTTAAATATCCATAGGTCGGTTGGCGGCTTGAATCGCAGTCAGGGCGATGGTGTACACGATGTCGTCGACCTGAGCGCCGCGCGGCAGGTCGTTCACCGGTTTGCGCAGGCCTTGCAGCATCGGCCCCAGGCTTACGCAATCGGCGCTGCGTTGCACGGCCTTGTGCGTGGTGTTGCCGGTGTTCAGGTCCGGGAACACAAACACCGTGGCCTTGCCAGCGACCAGGCTGTTGGGCGCCAACTGCCGGGCCACAGTTTCGTTGGCGGCGGCGTCGTACTGCAACGGCCCGTCGATCAGCAGCGAGCTTTGTTGTTCGTGGGCGAGCAGGGTGGCTTCGCGGACTTTCTCCACTTCTTCGCCACTGGCCGAATCGCCGCTGGAATAGCTGATCATCGCCACGCGCGGCGTAATGCCGAACGCGGCGGCCGAGTCGGCGCTTTGCAAGGCGATTTCCGCCAATTCCTCCGCGCTCGGGTGTGGGTTCATCACACAGTCGCCGTAGACCAGCACCTGCTCGGGGAACAGCATGAAGAACACCGACGACACCAGGGTGCAGCCAGGCGCCGTTTTAATCAGCTGCAGGGCAGGGCGGATGGTGTTGGCGGTGGAGTGGATGACGCCGGAGACCAGGCCATCCACTTCGTCCAGCGCGAGCATCATGGTGGCAATCACCACTGTGTCTTCCAGTTGCTGCTCGGCCATCGGCGCGTTGAGGCTCTTGCTCTTGCGCAGCGCGACCATCGGTTCGACATAACGCTGGCGAATCAGGTCCGGGTCGAGAATCTCCAGGCCTTCGGGCAGCTCGATGCCGTGGGCGCGGGCCACCGCTTCCACATCCGCCGGTTTGGCCAGCAGCACGCAACGGGCAATGCCGCGGGCCTGGCAGATGGCGGCAGCTTGCACGGTCAACGGCTCGCTGCCTTCGGGCAACACGATGCGTTTGTTAGCGGCCTGGGCGCGCTGGATCAGCTGATAGCGGAACACGGCCGGCGACAGGCGCATCTCCCGTGGCGTGCCGCAACGCTGGTGCAGCCAGCGTGCATCGAGGTGGCTGGCGACGAAATCGGTGATGATTTCTGCGCGCTCGCGGTCATCAATCGGGATTTCTTTGTTGAGGCTGTTGAGTTGGTTGGCGGTGTCATAGGAACCGGTGCTCACCGACAACACCGGCAGCCCGGCCTGGAACGCGCCCCGGCACAGGTCCATGATGCGAGGGTCGGGCAGGGTGTCGCTGGTCAGCAGCAGGCCGGCCAGCGGCACGCCGTTGATCGCGGCCAGGCTGACGGCGAGGATGATGTCGTCGCGGTCGCCTGGGGTCACCACCAGCACGCCGGGCTTGAGCAGCTCCACGGTGTTACGCATGGTGCGCGCGCAGATGATGATTTTGGTCATGCGCCGGGTTTCGTAGTCGCCGGCGTTGAGGATTTGGGCGCCCATCAGGTCGGCCACGTCGCGGGTGCGCGGCGCGTTGAGTTCGGGCTGGTACGGGATGCAGCCGAGCAGGCGGAAATCGCCGCTGCGCAACAGTGGCGAATGCTCTTTGAGGCGCGCCGAGAACGCTTCCATGCTTTCGTCGGTGCGTACTTTGTTGAGAATCACGCCCAGCACTTTCGGGTCTTTTGGGCCGCCGAACAGTTGCGCCTGCAGCTCCACCCGGCCAGAGAGTTCGGTGAGTACTTCGTTTTCCGGCGCCGAGACCAGGATTACTTCCGCATCCAGGCTCTTGGCCAGGTGCAGATTGACCCGCGCCGCATAGCTGGCGCTGCGGGTTGGCACCATGCCTTCGACGATCAACACGTCCTTGCCCACGGCGGCTTGCTGGTAAAGGGTGATGATTTCTTCCAGCAGCTCGTCCAGCTGGCCGTCGCCGAGCATCCGTTCTACGTGGGCCAGGCCCAGCGGTTGTGGCGGTTTCAGGCCGTGGGTGCGGGCCACCAGCTCGGTGGAGCGCTCGGGGCCGGTGTCGCCCGGGTGAGGTTGGGCAATGGGTTTGAAGAAGCCGACTTTCAGCCCGGCCCGTTCAAGGGTACGCACCAGCCCAAGGCTGATGGAGGTCAGACCCACACCAAAATCGGTGGGCGCGATAAAAAAAGTCTGCATGCGAATTCTCTGGAGGTGCATGGCTTCGGTGGCGCTCTATGGTTGAGCACCTACCGGGAATCAGACGCCAAGGTTATCGTTATTCGAGCGCTTGCGCACACCAGCCACACGCAAAGGGTTGGCCTATTTTTTCAAGGCGTTGCGCAGGATCCAGGACCCAGGCGCGCGACTGCCATGGCGGTTGGTGGCGCAGGTGCTGGGTGTGGCCGCAGGACAGCTCGGCGACCCAGTGCCGGTCGTCATCCTGGTGGAATCCGAGGATGAAGGATGCCGTTGATCGGCCCCGTCTGTCCGGGTTGTGTTCGCTTTCGGGCAAATCCTTGTTTAGACTTGTCCGTTCTTCATTCTTATGCAAAAGGTCTCGCCCCATGACGATCGCCGCTAACAAGGCTGTCTCCATCGACTATACCCTGACCAACGACGCTGGTGAGGTCATCGACAGCTCCGCCGGCGGCGCGCCGCTGGTCTACCTGCAAGGCGCAGGTAACATCATCCCGGGCCTGGAAAAGGCTCTGGAAGGCAAGAACGTCGGTGACGAACTGACCGTCGCCGTAGAACCTGAAGATGCCTACGGCGAATACTCCGCCGAACTGGTCAGCACTTTGAGCCGCAGCATGTTCGAAGGCGTTGACGAGCTGGAAGTGGGCATGCAGTTCCACGCTTCCGCACCGGACGGCCAAATGCAGATCGTCACCATCCGCGATCTGGACGGCGATGACGTGACTGTTGACGGTAACCACCCTCTGGCTGGCCAGCGCCTGAACTTCCAAGTGAAGATCGTTGCCATCCGCGACGCTTCCCAAGAAGAAGTGGCCCACGGCCACGTTCACGGTGAAGGCGGTCATCACCATTGATTGCGGTTTGATCAATAGGTAGCAAAAACGCCCCGACTGGTTCGGGGCGTTTTTTTTGCCTTGAAAATGTACCCCAGTCCAAATGTGGGAGCGGGCTTGCCCGCTCCCACAAGGAGAACTGTGGTGATTCTGCAAGCAAACAAAAATGCCCCGCACCTTTCGGTACGGGGCATTTCTTAACTGTTACGCAACCTGGGCTACGTGGCAGTTTTTACCACTTAGGCTGCTGCAGCGACGTTCAGAGCCTTGATGTGGCCATTCAGGCGGCTCTTATGACGAGCGGCCTTGTTCTTGTGGATGATGCCTTTATCGGCCATACGGTCGATAACTGGCACGGCCAGAACGTAAGCAGCTTGGGCTTTTTCAGCGTCTTTGGTGTCGATGGCTTTAACTACATTCTTGATGTAGGTACGAACCATGGAACGCAGGCTGGCGTTGTGGCTGCGACGCTTCTCAGCCTGTTTTGCACGTTTTTTGGCGGAAGGTGTGTTGGCCACCGTCGAGCTCCTCGAAAGACTTTTTAGGAAATAGCAAACAAAATAGGCCGCGAATCATGCCGATGACTTGATGGGTTGTCAAGGGCGGCTGATGCGAACTGCTGAGTGGTCGATCTGAAGAGGCGGGTGATTTATTTCCGGCGCTTGACCTGTAAACTCGCGAGCTTTGGCTCTGTGCTGTTGCAGGCGCGCAGTATCGCATAAGTGGGCGCTTTGTTCGCCTGCTCTTTATCTATAGGCGCAAACTCTTTCAATGAATCTGCTCAAATCGTTGGCTGCCGTCAGCTCTATCACGATGATCTCCCGGGTTTTGGGGTTCGTGCGTGACACCCTGCTGGCGCGCATTTTTGGCGCCAGCATGGCCACGGATGCGTTCTTTATTGCCTTTAAATTGCCCAACCTGCTGCGACGGATCTTCGCCGAGGGAGCATTTTCCCAGGCGTTCGTGCCAATCCTGGCCGAGTACAAAACCCAGCAGGGCGGAGAAGCCACCCGCACCTTTATCGCGTACGTTTCGGGCCTGCTGACCCTGGTGCTGATGCTGGTCACCATCGCCGGCATGCTTGCCGCGCCCTGGGTGATCTGGGCCACGGCGCCGGGTTTTGCCAATACCCCGGAAAAATTCGCGCTGACCACTGATCTGCTGCGAGTGACCTTTCCTTATATATTGCTGATTTCCCTGTCGTCCCTGGCCGGGGCGATCCTCAACACTTGGAACCGTTTCTCGGTGCCAGCCTTCGTGCCAACGCTGCTGAACGTCAGCATGATTATTTTCGCGCTGTTCCTGACGCCGTACTTCGACCCGCCGGTGATGGCCCTGGGCTGGGCCGTGCTGGCGGGTGGCCTGGCGCAATTGCTGTACCAGCTGCCGCACCTGAAAAAGATCGGCATGCTCGTGCTGCCGCGCCTGAACCTCAAGGACACTGGCGTCTGGCGCGTGATGCGCAATATGTTGCCGGCGATCCTCGGGGTCTCTGTCAGCCAGATTTCGCTGATCATCAATACCGCGTTTGCCTCGCTGCTGGTTTCAGGCTCAGTGTCCTGGATGTACTACGCCGACCGTCTGATGGAGCTGCCGTCCGGCGTGCTCGGCGTGGCCCTGGGCACCATTTTGCTGCCAACCTTGTCGCGCACCTATGCGAGCAAGGACCGCCAGGAGTATTCGCGGATCCTCGATTGGGGCCTGCGCCTGTGTTTTATGCTGGTACTGCCGTGCTCTCTGGCCTTGGGCATCCTGGCCGAACCGCTGACCGTGTCGCTGTTTCAATACGGCCAATTCAGCGCGTTTGATGCCTCGATGACCCAGCGTGCGCTGGTCGCCTACTCCGTTGGGTTGCTCGGCATTATTGTGATCAAGGTGCTGGCGCCGGGGTTCTACGCCCAGCAAAACATCCGCACACCGGTCAAGATCGCAATCTTCACCCTGATCGTCACTCAACTGCTTAACCTGGTATTCATCGGCCCGCTGGCTCACGCCGGCCTGGCCCTGGCCATCAGCGCTGGTGCTTGCATCAATGCCGGCCTGTTGTTTTACCAACTGCGCAAACAACAGATGTATCAGCCTCAACCAGGCTGGGGGATGTTCGCCCTCAAGCTGCTCGTGGCGGTGGCGACCATGTCGGCCGTGTTGCTGGGCCTGATGCACTTTATGCCCGCCTGGGACCAAGGCCATATGCTGGAGCGCTTCATGCGCCTGGGCATTTTGGTGGTTGCCGGCGTGGTGGTGTACTTCGGGATGTTGCTGCTGCAAGGCTTTCGTCTGCGTGATTTCAATCGCAAGTCCCTGGGATAGAGACTTTGCCGCGATAAAACGATTGTTTTATCGATTCGATCCATTTGGCCTGCGCTGTTGCCTGTCGTCCGGGGCCGGGTGTGGTTATAATCGACCACTTTATGAGCAAGAAGCGCGTTATGCAGCTGGTTCGAGGTCTCCACAACCTGCGCCCCGAGCATCGGGGCTGCGTCGCCACTATTGGCAACTTTGACGGTGTTCACCGTGGCCACCAGGCTATCCTGGGCCGGCTGCGTGAACGCGCTGTCGAGTTGGGCGTGCCCAGCTGCGTGGTGATTTTTGAGCCGCAGCCACGGGAATTCTTTACCCCGGAAACGGCACCGGCACGCCTGGCGCGTTTGCGCGACAAGCTGCAGCTGCTGGCCGAAGAGGGCGTGGACCGCGTCCTTTGTCTGGCCTTCAACCAGCGTCTGCAAAGCCTCAGCGCCGCCGAGTTCGTCGACCGTATCCTGGTGGATGGCCTGGGCGTACAGCATCTGGAGGTCGGCGATGACTTCCGTTTCGGTTGCGACCGCGTCGGGGATTTCGACTTCCTGCAGCACGCCGGTGTGAATCAAGGTTTTACCGTCGAAGCCGCGCAAACCGTCGAACTGGACGGCCTGCGCGTGAGCAGTACCCAGGTGCGTAATGCGCTGGCCGCTGCCGACTTCGCCTTGGCCGAGCGTTTGCTCGGCCGCCCGTTCCGCATTGCCGGGCGGGTATTGCACGGTCAGAAGCTGGCGCGCCAACTCGGTACGCCAACCGCCAACGTGCAACTCAAGCGCCGTCGTGTGCCACTGACCGGGGTTTACCTGGTGAGCGTCGACATCGACGGCCAATCGTGGCCGGGAGTCGCCAACATAGGCGTCAGGCCCACGGTTGCAGGTGATGGCAAGGCCCACCTGGAAGTTCACCTTTTGGATTTTGCCGGTGATTTGTATGACCGGCGTTTGACGGTGGTTTTCCACCAGAAGCTGCGTGAAGAGCAGCGTTTCGCCTCGCTTGAGGCGTTGAAAACGGCGATCAATGCGGATGTCGCCGCCGCCCGTGCACTAGCCGCACCTAGCGCCCATCGCTAACCGAAGAGCCTTAAATGACCGACTATAAAGCCACGCTAAACCTTCCGGACACCGCCTTCCCAATGAAGGCCGGCCTGCCACAGCGCGAACCGCAGATCCTGCAGCGCTGGGACAGTATTGGCCTGTACGGAAAGTTGCGCGAAATTGGCAAGGATCGTCCGAAATTCGTCCTGCACGACGGCCCTCCTTATGCCAACGGCACGATTCATATCGGTCATGCGCTGAACAAAATTCTCAAGGACATGATCCTGCGCTCCAAAACCCTGTCGGGTTTCGACGCACCTTATGTTCCGGGCTGGGACTGCCACGGCCTGCCGATCGAGCACAAAGTCGAAGTGACCTACGGCAAGAACCTGGGCGCGGATAAAACCCGCGAACTGTGCCGTGCCTACGCCACCGAGCAGATCGAAGGGCAGAAGTCCGAATTCATCCGCCTGGGCGTATTGGGCGAGTGGGACAACCCCTACAAAACCATGAACTTCAAGAACGAGGCCGGGGAAATCCGCGCCTTGGCCGAAATCGTCAAGGGCGGTTTCGTGTTCAAGGGCCTTAAGCCCGTGAACTGGTGCTTCGACTGCGGTTCGGCCCTGGCCGAAGCGGAAGTCGAGTACGAAGAGAAGAAGTCGTCGACCATCGACGTGGCCTTCCCGATTGCCGACGACGCCAAGCTGGCCGAGGCCTTTGGCCTGGCGAGTCTGAGCAAGCCGGCTGCCATCGTAATCTGGACCACCACCCCGTGGACCATCCCGGCCAACCAGGCGCTCAACGTGCACCCGGAATTCACCTACGCCCTGGTGGACGTCGGTGATCGCCTGCTGGTGCTCGCTGAAGAAATGGTCGAAGCCTGCCTGGCGCGTTACGAGCTGCAAGGTGCGGTGATCGCCACCACCACTGGCACATCGCTGGAATTGATCAACTTCCGTCACCCGTTCTACGACCGCCTGTCGCCGGTGTACCTGGCTGACTACGTTGAGCTGGGTTCGGGTACGGGCGTGGTTCACTGCTCGCCCGCTTATGGCGTGGACGACTTCGTTATCTGCAAGAAGTACGGCATGGTCAACGATGACATCATCAACCCGGTGCAGAGCAATGGCGTGTACGCGTCGTCGCTGGAGTTCTTCGGCGGCCAGTTCATCTTCAAGGCCGACCAGCCGATCATCGACAAGCTGCGTGAAGTCGGTGCGCTGATGCAAACCGAGACCATCAAGCACAGCTACATGCATTGCTGGCGTCACAAGAGCCCGCTGATCTACCGCGCCACCGCGCAGTGGTTCATCGGCATGGACAAAGAGCCGGTCAGCGGCGACACCCTGCGTGTGCGCTCGCTCAAAGCCATCGAAGACACCAAGTTCGTCCCGGCCTGGGGCCAGGCGCGCCTGCACTCGATGATCGCCAACCGCCCGGACTGGTGCATCTCCCGCCAGCGTAACTGGGGCGTGCCGATTCCGTTCTTCCTCAACAAGGAAAGCGGCGAGCTGCACCCACGTACCGTCGAACTGATGGAAGAAGTCGCCCTGCGTGTTGAGCAGGAAGGCATCGAGGCCTGGTTCAAGCTGGACGCCGCCGAGCTGCTGGGCGATGAAGCGCCACAGTACGACAAGATCAGCGACACCCTCGACGTGTGGTTTGACTCCGGCACCACCCACTGGCACGTACTGCGCGGCTCGCACCCGATGGGCCACGAGACCGGCCCGCGTGCCGACCTGTACCTGGAAGGTTCGGACCAACACCGCGGCTGGTTTCACTCCTCCTTGTTGACCGGCTGCGCCATCGACAACCACGCGCCATACCGCGAACTGTTGACCCACGGCTTCACCGTCGACGAGACGGGCCGCAAGATGTCCAAGTCGCTGAAAAACGTGATCGAGCCGAAAAAGATCAATGAAACCTTGGGCGCCGACATCATGCGTCTGTGGGTAGCGTCGACCGATTATTCGGGCGAAATCGCCGTGTCGGATCAGATCCTGGCCCGTAGCGCCGATGCCTACCGCCGTATCCGTAATACCGCACGCTTCCTGCTGTCGAACCTGACCGGTTTCAACCCGGCTACCGACATCCTGCCGGCCGAGGACATGCTCGCCCTGGACCGTTGGGCCGTGGACCGTACCCTGTTGCTGCAGCGTGAGCTGCAGGAAAACTACGGCGAATACCGCTTCTGGAACGTGTACTCCAAGATCCACAACTTCTGCGTGCAGGAGCTGGGTGGTTTCTACCTCGACATCATCAAGGACCGCCAGTACACCACCGGCGCCAACAGCAAGGCACGCCGTTCGGCGCAGACCGCGCTGTACCACATCTCTGAAGCGCTGGTGCGCTGGATCGCGCCGATCCTGGCCTTCACCGCCGACGAGCTGTGGGAATACCTGCCGGGTGAGCGTAACGAATCGGTAATGCTCAACACCTGGTACGAAGGCTTGACCGAACTGCCGGCCGACTTCGAACTCGGCCGCGAGTACTGGGAAGGCGTGATGGCCGTCAAAGTGGCAGTGAACAAGGAGCTGGAAGTTCAGCGTGCGGCCAAGGCCGTCGGTGGCAACCTGCAAGCCGAAGTCACCCTGTTTGCCGAGGAAGGCCTGAGCGCCGACCTGGCCAAGCTGAGCAACGAACTGCGCTTTGTGCTGATCACCTCGACTGCCAGCCTGGCACCGTTTGCTCAGGCACCTGCAGACGCTGTGGCCACCGAAGTACCGGGCCTCAAGCTCAAAGTGGTCAAGTCGGCCTTCCCTAAGTGCGCCCGTTGCTGGCACTGCCGTGAAGACGTTGGCGTGAACCCTGAGCATCCGGAAATCTGCGGTCGTTGCGTCGACAACATCAGCGGTGCTGGCGAGGTTCGCCACTATGCCTAACACCAGCCGTTTCGGACGTCTGGGCTGGCTCGTACTGAGCGTGCTGGTGCTGGTCATTGACCAGCTCAGCAAGGCTCACTTCGAAGGCGCCTTGCAGATGTACCAGCAAATCGTGGTCATCCCTGACTACTTCAGCTGGACCCTGGCCTACAACACCGGCGCTGCCTTCAGCTTCCTCGCTGACAGCTCCGGCTGGCAGCGCTGGCTGTTCGCGTTGATCGCAGTAGTGGTCAGTGCAGTCTTGGTGGTCTGGCTTAAGCGCCTGGGTCGCGATGACACCTGGCTCGCCATCGCCCTGGCCCTGGTGCTGGGCGGCGCGCTGGGCAACCTGTACGACCGCATTGCCCTGGGCCATGTGATCGACTTTATCCTGGTGCATTGGCAGAACCGCTGGTATTTCCCGGCGTTCAACTTTGCCGACAGCGCCATCACCGTCGGTGCGATCATGCTGGCGTTGGACATGTTCAAAAGCAAGAAAACCGGAGAGACCGTCAATGACTGATCAGGTATTGGCTGAGCAACGCATCGGCCAGAACACGGAAGTCACTTTGCACTTTGCACTGCGCCTGGAGAATGGCGACACGGTCGACAGCACGTTCGACAAAGCCCCGGCGACCTTCAAGGTCGGCGACGGCAACCTGCTGCCGGGCTTTGAAGCGGCGCTGTTCGGTTTCAAGGCCGGCGACAAGCGTACCCTGCAGATCCTGCCGGAAAACGCCTTTGGCCAGCCCAACCCGCAAAACGTGCAGATCATCCCGCGTTCGCAGTTCCAGGACATGGACCTGTCGGAAGGCCTGTTGGTGATCTTCAATGATGCGGCCAATACCGAGCTGCCTGGAGTGGTGAAAACCTTCGATGACGCGCAAGTGACCATCGACTTTAACCACCCGTTGGCCGGTAAAACCTTGACGTTTGACGTTGAAATCATCGACGTTAAAGCGCTCTGATCAACGACGCTGGCTCCTCGGGGGCTGGCTTATGTGGGAGCTGGCTTGCCTGCGATAGCATCACCTCGGTGTACGTGATACACCCGGTCGTCTGCATCGCGGGCAAGCCCGGCTGCCACAGGGGCTCACTCTCGTAGAGTTGAGTTGATCCTATTTCTTGCCCTGCAAGACACGAGGCACAGCATGCAAATCAAACTCGCCAACCCCCGTGGCTTTTGCGCCGGTGTGGACCGCGCGATCGAAATCGTCAATCGCGCTCTGGAAGTCTTCGGGCCGCCGATTTACGTGCGTCATGAAGTCGTCCACAACAAATTTGTGGTTGAAGACCTGCGCGCACGCGGTGCCATCTTTGTCGAAGAGCTCGAGCAGGTGCCGGACGACGTTATCGTCATCTTCAGCGCGCACGGTGTTTCCCAGGCCGTGCGTACTGAGGCTGCCGGCCGCGGCCTTAAGGTATTCGACGCCACCTGCCCCCTGGTGACCAAGGTGCACATCGAAGTCGCGCGCTACAGCCGTGACGGCCGTGAATGCATCCTGATCGGCCATGCCGGCCACCCGGAAGTCGAAGGCACCATGGGCCAGTACGACGCCAGCAATGGCGGCGCCATTTACCTGGTCGAAGACGAAAAGGACGTTGCCAACTTGCAGGTGCAAAACCCTGAACGGCTGGCCTTTGTCACGCAGACCACCTTGTCGATGGACGATACCAGCCGTGTAATCGATGCCTTGCGCACGCGATTCCCGGCCATCGGTGGTCCGCGCAAAGACGATATCTGCTATGCCACACAAAACCGTCAAGATGCGGTCAAGCAACTGGCCGATGAGTGCGACGTCGTGCTGGTGGTCGGCAGCCCCAACAGTTCCAACTCCAACCGCTTGCGCGAACTGGCCGAGCGCATGGCCACGCCGGCCTACCTGATCGACGGCGCTGAAGACATGCAGCGCAGCTGGTTCGACGGTGTCGAGCGTATCGGCATTACCGCGGGCGCGTCGGCTCCGGAAGTACTGGTGCGCGGTGTGATCCAGCAATTGCAGGCATGGGGTGCCACCGGTGCCGATGAATTGGCTGGTCGTGAAGAGAACATCACGTTCTCCATGCCCAAGGAGCTGCGGGTTCGCTCGCTGCTGTGAGTGCCAAGGTGCCGGAGTCTTTCCGGCATAACGCCTGCTCAGTGGTGTCACTGCGCAGGCTGATGCGCCCGCTGGGGGCAAGGACCACCTGAAACAGGCTTTGCGCCTGATCCGCGTCGCACACGTGCACCGTGCCTGCACGGAACCCTCCTGCTGAAAAAATCGGCTCGCCCAATCCGCTGAAGCGGACCTCGCTTTTCACGGGCCCATTGCCAACAATCGCTACGTGCCCGCTGTCCTGTCGTTCCAGCAGCACCGGATTGTTCTCGTCCAGGTGGCCGCGTCCGCTTGCGTCCAGTATTACTCGCCATCCCTGGCTCCAGTTTTCATCCCGCGCGTGAATGATCACCGCACGATTGCGTGTAATGGCCTCGGTGCGCGCATAACGCATGCCGCTGGCCAAGGCCTGCGCAGCTGTTTGTCGTTGCTGCGACTCAAGCAAGCCTTTGAAACCGGGTACTGCGAGATTTGCCAGGATACCGCTCAGCAACAGGCTCAGCAGAAGCTCGACCAGGGTGAATCCGCGTTGCGTCATGTGTTGTCCCTCCATGGACGGGTTCACTGTTTCAGGTGACAGGCATAGGTATAGCCGCCCGTTCCTGGCGTGGAGTGGTGGCCTTTATGTCCAAAGTATTTCCCTTTGTTCCGGCGGCAGCGCCAGCCGAAAACCGACGCTAGTCTTGGGCCGCACAGCAGGTTTTTCCTGCTTTTCTCCGGCCTTCGACAGGGATGACGACGGTGATGCTTGTTTGTCCGCACATTAAATTTGCCTGCGTCTTACCTCGCCACCAATCCGGTATGACGCTGATCGAGGTGCTGGTGGCCGTGCTGATTCTTGCGGTCGGGTTGCTGGGCGCGGCGGTCATCCAGCTCAACGCACTTAAATACACCGACAGCTCAAGGATGATCAGCCAGGCCAGTTTCATTGCCTACGACATGCTGGACCGGGTTCGCGCCAACTCGGGCGCCGACTATTCATGGAGCCGAACCGAAGGCGCACCGCTCGGTACGGCCAGCGCCAGCGTGCGTGACCTGGACCTGCATGACTTCGAAGCGAATATCGTCGGGTTTGCCGGAGCGAGTGCAAAAGGCTCCGTCGTGGTCAGTGGCAGCGAGGTGACCGTCAGTATCAGTTGGGACGACGCCAGGGGCGCGAACCGCAGCGGCGCTCGGGAAACCTTTACCCTTACCAGTCGCATTGCCGGCGAGTCTGGGGTCGCGCAATGAATCGCTTTGCACGAGGATTCAGCCTGGTGGAGTTGTTGCTGGCGCTGTCCGTCGGGTTGGTGCTGATACTCGGGGTCAGCCAAGTCGTCATCAGTGTTCGAACCACCCACGCCAGCCAGCAGGCAGCCATGTTGCTGCAGGATGATGCGCGGTTTGTGCTGGGCAAGATGACTCAGGATATTCGCCAGGCGGGTGTGTTTGGCTGCCTGGCGACGGCCGCTATCGATAATGCGCCGGCGGCCTTTGATCGACCGATCGGCTGGAGCACCTCGGGCAGCGCGAAGTCACTGACGTTAGTCACCGCGGATGCAAGTGGAGAGGGTGGCAGGCCAGACTGGACGGTACTTTCCGACTGCATGACCACGGCCCAGGCTTATGCGGGCAACTCGCCGACGCCCGCGCCAGGCCAGACCCGGTTTGCGATACGCCAGCTCACCTACACCTTTGAAGCGGGCCAACTGAAGGTCAGTACACCGGCTGCGCCGGCCAAGGCGGTTCTGGTGGATAACGTAGAGGCGTTCGACCTCAGTTTCGGTGTGGCAGCCAAGCCCGGCTCGGCTCGCGTTGTGCGCTATGACCCCACCCCGGCCGACGAATCGCTGATACGCAGCGTGCGTATCCGGATGACGCTGAGAGACCCGTCGGGGCGCGTTCAGGATCAGGCCTACAGCGTCGTGGCAGCGCTGCGCAACAGGTTGGAGTAGAGCGATCATGCGCAGTTGTCACGGCTTCCATCCACGGCAGACGGGCATGGTCCTCTTGATCAGTCTGGTGTTTTTGCTGGTGTTGTCACTGATTGGCTTGGCCTCGATGCAAGGGGCTGTGTCCCAGCAAAGGATTGCCGCCGGCGTCTGGCATCGCAATCAATCCTTTCAAAGTGCCGAAAGCGGTCTGAGGTTGGGGGAATCCATGGTCCGGCGTGCGGGTTCGGCGTTGCCGTTATGTCAGTCGATCAGCGCCTGCGCACCGCCACAGGCGTCTTTTGCTGTGGTTGGCGCCGGGCAGCGTTCTGTTTCAGCGGTCACTTGGGTTGCCTTGAAGGGCGGCGTGTATGGCATTCAAGCGTTGGGGCAGGGCACAGGGCTGGCGGGTTTACCTCCGTACACATCTGCCAGGTTATACCGGGTGACGGCGGTGGGCGTCAGTGGCCAATCGCGCACCGTTCTGGAGACGGTATATGCGCAGGTCAACGAAGAAGCAGGGTCGAGATTTCGTCGGATTTTATGGCGGCAACTTCAATAAGGAGCGTATCAATGGGCAAGGATTGCCACGGTTTTACCCTGATCGAGTTGTTGATCGCTGTAGCGATCATCGCATCTCTGGCCGGGATCGCTTATCCGGCGTATACCGGCCATGTAAAAAAAGCCTATCGCGCAGAAATCGTTGCGTTGTTATCCGAGCAAGTCCATTACCTGGAACGCTTTTACACGCGCAACGGTACTTTTATTGATGCAAACGGCGTCAGTGCGGGCAATGATCGCTATAGAATCGGCGCTGCATTGAACCCTCAGGACTTCACCCTGGTGGCCACGCCTGCCGTTGGCTCAGTCATGGCAGGTGACCCTTGTGCTGAATTCAGCCTGACCAGCTCCGGCGTGCGCAGCAACCCGGGCGCGGCACCTGGAATGTCGCGCAAGGCATGCTGGGGGCAATGATGAGAGTGCTGGATGAGTGGGCGCCGGGTGCGCTTTTCCCTTTTTATCGGCTGGATCAAATGATGGCTAAGCAACAGCAAGTGGTGATTGTCGGTGGCGGAGTAATCGGGTTGTTGACGGCGTTCAACCTGGCCACCCAAGGGCAGTCCGTCATACTGCTGGAGCGCTCCGGGCTTGGCCAGGAGTCCTCCTGGGCGGGCGGCGGGATCGTGTCGCCGTTGTACCCGTGGCGCTATAGCCCTGCGGTCACTGCACTGGCGCATTGGTCCCAGGATTTTTATCCGCAATTGGCCGAACGTCTGTTTGCGGCCACGGGTGTTGATCCAGAGGTTCACACCACGGGCCTGTACTGGCTGGACCTGGAAGACGAGGCCCAGGCGTTGGCCTGGGCTGCCCGCGAGGGGCGGCCGCTGAGCAAAGTGGATGTGTCGGCTGCGCACGATGCGGTGCCGGTACTGGGCGGCGGGTATTCCCAGGCAATCTATATGGCGGACGTGGCCAATGTTCGCAACCCGCGCCTGGTCAAATCCCTCAAGGCGGCGCTGTTGGCGCTACCCGGTGTGACCCTTCATGAGCAGTGCGAAGTACAGGGTTTTGTACTTGAAGGCGAAGCCGTAGTGGGCGTGAATACCGCTGCGGGACCGATCCTTGGCGACCAGATAGTGTTGGCTGCGGGTGCCTGGAGCGGCGAGTTGCTCGGCAAATTGGGCTTGGCGCTGCCGGTAGAACCGGTCAAAGGCCAAATGATTTTGTACAAATGCGCCTCGAATTTCCTCTCGAGCATGGTTCTGGCCAAAGGGCGTTATGCGATCCCACGGCGTGATGGGCACATTCTGATCGGGAGCACGCTTGAACACGAAGGATTCGACAAGACCCCGACCGACTCGGCGCTGGAAAGCCTCAAGGCTTCGGCGGTGGAGTTGATTCCAGCCCTGGCGGACGCCGAGGTCGTGGGGCATTGGGCCGGTTTGCGGCCCGGCTCACCGGAAGGTATCCCTTATATCGGTGAAGTCCCTGGCTTCAAAGGGTTGTGGCTCAATTGCGGGCACTACCGCAATGGCTTGGTGCTTGCCCCGGCATCCTGCCAGTTGTTTGCCGACTTGTTGCTGGGGCGTACGCCGATCATTGACCCGGCCCCTTATGCGCCCGCAGGTCGAATCAACGCTGGATAGACTTCGGCCCTTGTTCCAGGTGTGGCTGACTGCAATACCACTCCTGGCGTGAACTCAGCGCGCGATCCTGCGGCAAGTGCACGCCGCAGTGGGCGCAGCGCACCATCAGGGCTGCGTCCGGCTCGCTGGCACGTTGCTGCCTGGCGGCCGGGCTTTTGAATTTGCGCCAGAACCATACCGCGGCAGCAATGACGGCAATCCAGAACAGTAGACGAAGCATGATGGGCAGTTTCTCGACAAGGAATGCGCCAGTTTAGCCAAGGTCGTGGCAGGCGCACAGCGCAATAACGCCGGGTAATAAAAAAGGAGCCTCGAAAGGCTCCTTCTTGATGACGCTGAGTGTAATCAGTCGAATACGCCGAACGTCATGTAGCTGAACCACGAACGATCTTCGTTGTTGCCAAGGGCCTGCGGCTCTTGCTCTTCGATCACATCGCCATTCTCGTCATGCGGCTTGAGCTCCGAAGGAATCGCTTCCTTGGCGTCCTGGAACTGCTTGATCACGTCCTGGTTGGCGCGGGTTTCGCCCGGCGGCAAGGGTGGACGGGAGCTGATCAGGCCCAGGGTGTACTTGCTCAGCCACGAGCGGTTGTCCGTTTCGGCAACCCGCGGCACAAACTGGCCGTCTTTCAAGCTTGGCGAGTCTGGGTAGTTGAGCTTCAGGGTTTCCAGGCTGGTGGCTGCCAATGCATCCAGGTGCAATGCCTGGTAAGCCTCGGTCATCACCGCCAGGCCATCACCCACGGAAGGGGTTTCCTGGAAGTTTTCTACTACATAGCGACCGCGGTTGGCGGCAGCCACGTATGCCTGACGGGTCAGGTAGTAGTCAGCCACGTGAATCTCGTAGGACGCCAGCAGGTTGCGCAGGTAGATCATGCGCTGCTTGGCATCCGGCGCGTAGCGGCTGTTTGGGTAGCGGCTGGTCAGCTGGGCAAACTCGTTGTACGAGTCGCGGGCAGCGCCGGGGTCACGCTTGGTCATGTCCAGCGGCAGGAAGCGCGCCAGCAGGCCCACGTCCTGGTCGAACGAGGTCAGGCCCTTCATGTAGTAGGCGTAGTCCACGTTCGGGTGCTGCGGGTGCAGGCGGATAAAACGCTCGGCGGCGGACTTGGCAGCTTCCGGCTCGGCGTTTTTGTAGTTGGCGTAGATCAGCTCGAGCTGTGCCTGGTCGGCGTAGCGCCCGAACGGATAGCGCGACTCCAGGGCCTTCAGCTTGGCTGTGGCACTGGTGTAGCTATTATTGTCCAAGTCTTTTTGAGCTAATTGATACAGCTCGACTTCGCTCAGGTTTTCGTCGACGACTTCCTTTGTTGACGAGCAAGCAGCAGTCATGGCGAGGATGGCGATCAGCAGCAGGTGTTTCACTTGCATGGCGGCTTGCGTCCCTATGACGGCCGCTGTCTTGGGCGGGGCCGTCCTGTTATGATGAGCGCCCCGTTGAAAGCCTCGGGGCAAAAGACGCCGTATTTAACCACAAGCGCGCAGCCGAAACCAAAGGCTGTGCCACGCCTAGTCTGAGCATGTCCGATAAAATTGAACTTCGCGCAGAGGTGCCGTCCGAATTGGGCGGCCAACGCCTCGATCAAGTCGCCGCACAATTATTCGCTGAGCACTCGCGCTCGCGCCTTTCCGCCTGGATCAAAGACGGCCGCCTGACTGTGGATGGAGCGGTTATCCGCCCGCGAGACATAGTCCATGGCGGTGCGATTCTTGAGCTGACTGCCGAGCAGGAAGCACAGGGAGAATGGGTCGCCCAAGACATCGAGCTGGACATCGTCTATGAAGACGACGACATCCTGGTCATCAATAAACCCGCAGGCCTGGTGGTTCACCCGGCCGCCGGGCACGCTGATGGCACCTTGCTCAATGCCTTGCTGCACCACGTGCCGGACATCATCAATGTCCCGCGCTGCGGCATCGTGCACCGCCTGGACAAGGACACCACCGGCTTGATGGTGGTGGCCAAGACCATCCAGGCCCAGACGCAGCTGGTCACACAGTTGCAGAGCCGTAGCGTCAGCCGCATCTACGAGTGCATTGTGATTGGCGTGGTGGTGGCGGGTGGCAAGATCAACGCCCCTATCGGTCGCCACGGCCAGCAGCGCCAGCGTATGGCGGTAATGGAAGGCGGCAAGCAGGCCGTCAGCCACTACCGTGTGCTGGAGCGTTTCCGGTCCCACACTCACGTGCGGGTCAAGCTGGAAACCGGTCGTACGCACCAGATTCGCGTACACATGGCGCACATTAACTTCCCGTTGGTCGGAGATCCGGCCTACGGCGGTCGCTTCCGTATTCCGCCGGCGGCGAGTCAGACCATGGTTGAATCGCTGAAATCCTTCCCGCGTCAGGCGCTGCATGCACGTTTCCTGGAGCTTGATCATCCGACGAGCGGTAAGCGGATGAGCTGGGAATCGCCTCTTCCAGACGATCTGGTCTGGTTGTTGTCGTTGCTCAAGCAGGATCGCGAGGCGTTTATCGGATGAATGACTGGCTGATTCCTGACTGGCCAGCGCCGGCTCAGGTTAAAGCCTGCGTCACCACCCGTGCGGGCGGCGTCAGTCTGGCGCCGTTCGACAGCCTCAACCTGGGCGACCATGTCGAGGACAACCTTGAAGCCGTCCTTGAGAATCGCCGTCGTCTGACCGACGCCTTTGATATTCAGCCTGTTTGGCTGCGCCAAGTCCACGGCGTGACCGTGGTCGAGGCTGACCCCTCGCGCATCGCCGAAGCCGATGGCAGTTGGACCAGCACGCCTGGTATCGCCTGCACATCCATGACTGCCGATTGTTTGCCCGCGTTGTTCTGCAACCGCGCCGGTACTCGCGTGGCGGCCGCCCATGCCGGTTGGCGTGGGCTGGCAGCGGGTGTGCTTGAAGCCGCTTTCGAAAGCCTGGGCTGCGAGCCAGCCGATGTGTTGGTCTGGCTGGGCCCTGCCATTGGCCCACAAGCCTTTGAAGTCGGCCCGGAAGTGCGCGAAACCTTCATGCAGCAACTGCCGATCACCGCTGAAGCCTTCGTGCCAAGCCACAACCCCGGCAAGTACATGGCTGACATTTACCAGTTGGCGCGTCTGCGGCTCGCCGCGCGTGGAATCACCGCTGTTTATGGTGGCGGTTATTGCACCGTGACTGACCCGCGCTTCTTTTCTTACCGTCGCAGCCCCCGCACGGGTCGATTTGCCTCCCTTATCTGGCTTGAGCGCTAGACTCTCTTGACTTGGATCAATGCTGATCCACATCAACGATAACCCGCTTGAATCTTGCAGAATCTACCCCATCTATAGGGGTATCTGGCAGGTTTCTTCATTCAGGATGCGTTACTCGCGAGCAAGCTCGCTCGCAAATAGCTCCGGCCTGCTCAAAAGGAAGGTGACTAATGCGTATTGATCGTTTAACCAGCAAATTGCAGTTAGCTCTATCAGACTCCCAATCCCTGGCGGTCGGCCTCGACCATCCGGCGATTGAGCCTGCGCACTTGATGCAGGCGCTTCTGGAACAGCAAGGTGGTTCTATCAAGCCCTTGCTGATGCAGGTGGGCTTTGACGTCAACAGCCTGCGCAAAGAGTTGAGCAAAGAGCTCGACCAACTGCCAAAAATCCAAAACCCTACCGGCGACGTGAACATGTCGCAGGACCTGGCGCGCCTGCTTAACCAGGCAGATCGCCTGGCTCAGCAAAAAGGTGATCAGTTCATCTCCAGCGAACTGGTACTGCTCGCGGCGATGGACGACAACAGCAAGCTTGGCAAGTTGTTGCTGGGCCAGGGCGTGAGCAAAAAGGCCCTGGAAAACGCCATCAACAACCTGCGTGGCGGCGAGGCGGTGAATGACCCCAACCACGAGGAGTCGCGCCAGGCCCTGGACAAATACACTGTCGACCTGACCAAGCGCGCCGAAGAAGGCAAGCTTGACCCGGTGATCGGCCGTGATGACGAAATTCGTCGCACCATCCAGGTGCTGCAGCGCCGCACCAAGAACAACCCGGTGCTGATTGGTGAGCCTGGCGTGGGTAAAACCGCGATTGCCGAAGGCCTGGCCCAGCGCATCATTAATGGTGAAGTGCCGGACGGTCTTAAAGGCAAACGTCTGCTGTCTTTGGACATGGGCTCGCTGATCGCCGGCGCCAAGTTCCGTGGCGAGTTCGAAGAGCGCCTGAAATCCCTGCTTAATGAACTGTCGAAGCAGGAAGGGCAGATCATTCTGTTCATCGACGAACTGCACACCATGGTCGGCGCCGGTAAAGGCGAGGGCTCGATGGATGCCGGCAACATGCTCAAGCCAGCCTTGGCGCGCGGTGAGCTGCATTGCGTTGGCGCTACCACGCTGAACGAGTACCGCCAGTACATCGAGAAAGACGCGGCCCTTGAGCGTCGTTTCCAGAAAGTGCTGGTGGAAGAACCCAGCGAAGAAGACACCATCGCGATCCTGCGTGGCCTGAAAGAACGCTATGAGGTCCACCACAAGGTGGCGATCACTGACGGGGCGATTATTGCGGCTGCCAAATTGAGCCATCGCTACATCACTGACCGCCAGTTGCCGGACAAGGCCATCGACCTGATCGACGAAGCGGCCAGCCGTATTCGCATGGAGATCGACTCCAAGCCTGAAGTGCTCGACCGTCTGGATCGGCGCCTGATTCAACTGAAGGTTGAATCCCAGGCCCTGAAGAAAGAAGAAGACGAGGCTGCGAAGAAACGCCTGGAAAAACTCCAGGAAGAAATCGTGCGTCTGGAGCGTGAATATTCAGACCTCGAGGAAATCTGGACCTCGGAAAAAGCCGAGGTGCAGGGTTCTGCGCAGATTCAGCAAAAGATCGAGCAGTCTCGGCAGGAACTGGAAGCCGCGCGCCGTAAAGGTGACCTGAATCGCATGGCCGAGTTGCAGTACGGGGTGATCCCGGACCTGGAGCGCAGCCTGCAAATGGTCGACCAGCACGGTAAGCCCGAGAACCAATTGTTGCGCAGCAAGGTGACCGAGGAGGAAATCGCCGAAGTCGTTTCGAAGTGGACCGGTATCCCGGTGTCGAAAATGCTTGAAGGCGAGCGCGACAAGCTGCTGAAGATGGAAAGCCTGTTGCACCAGCGCGTCATCGGCCAGGAAGAGGCCGTGGTGGCTGTGTCCAACGCGGTACGGCGTTCCCGGGCCGGCTTGTCCGACCCGAACCGTCCGAGTGGCTCGTTCATGTTCCTCGGCCCAACTGGCGTGGGTAAGACCGAGCTGTGCAAGGCTTTGGCCGAGTTCCTCTTTGATACCGAAGAGGCCATGGTGCGGATCGATATGTCCGAATTCATGGAGAAGCACTCGGTGGCTCGCTTGATCGGCGCCCCACCAGGCTATGTGGGCTACGAAGAGGGCGGTTACCTGACCGAAGCCGTGCGTCGCAAGCCTTACTCGGTGATCCTGCTGGACGAGGTCGAGAAGGCCCACCCGGATGTGTTTAACATCCTGCTGCAGGTGCTGGAAGACGGCCGTCTGACGGACAGCCACGGGCGTACCGTGGACTTCCGTAATACGGTGATCGTGATGACCTCCAACCTGGGCTCGGCGCAGATTCAGGAGTTGGTGGGTGATCGCGAAGGCCAGCGCGCCGCGGTGATGGATGCGCTGACCTCTCATTTCCGTCCGGAATTTATCAACCGGGTCGATGAAGTGGTGATCTTCGAGCCTCTGGCGCGGGATCAGATTGCGGGCATCACCGAGATCCAGTTGGGGCGCCTGCGTGGCCGCCTGGCCGAGCGCGAGCTCGACCTGGAGCTGAGCAGCGAGGCGTTGGACAAGCTGATCGCGGTGGGTTACGACCCGGTGTATGGCGCACGGCCACTGAAACGTGCGATCCAGCGCTGGATCGAGAACCCATTGGCGCAGTTGATCCTGTCGGGCAGCTTCATGCCGGGCACCAGTGTCACGGCGACTGTGGAAAACGACGAAATCGTCTTCCACTGAGCCCAGCCTGTATGGCTATAAGAGGAGGCCCCGCATTGCGGGGCCTTTTTTTTCGATAGGGCGTTGAACTGTAAGGCAAAGGCTTGTAAAGTGCGCCCCGCAGCAACGTCAGCCCACGGGTTTCTTCTCCCCAAGAAGAAATCAGAAAGAAGCGCAAATCATTGTCTTAAAAGCAATTTAAAGGGTTGACAGGGGTTTTTAAGATTGTAGAATAGCGCGCCTCAGAGACATGAACGTAGCGATACGGACAAGCCGAAGAGAACGTTTCAACGCAGTAAAGTTACACATTTGAAATATGTAGTTCCGTGATAGCTCAGTCGGTAGAGCAAATGACTGTTAATCATTGGGTCCCAGGTTCGAGTCCTGGTCACGGAGCCAATTTCAAAACCGGGGTATAGCGCAGTCCGGTAGCGCGCCTGCTTTGGGAGCAGGATGTCAGGAGTTCGAATCCCCTTACCCCGACCATTTTTGGGTCGTTAGCTCAGTTGGTAGAGCAGTTGGCTTTTAACCAATTGGTCGTAGGTTCGAATCCCACACGACCCACCATTTTTGAGACCAGTTAACGCTGGGATCAGATCTTAAGATCAGAGGTCAAAAGCCCTGGTCGCAGAAGGCGACTGAAAGGTCGCCTTTTTTTTACCGGGGTATAGCGCAGTCCGGTAGCGCGCCTGCTTTGGGAGCAGGATGTCAGGAGTTCGAATCCCCTTACCCCGACCATATTAAAAATCCTCGTATCGAAAGATACGGGGATTTTTTTTGCCTGTTGTTTGGCCTCACTTGTGCGAATTCCAAACAGATATTGTGCTGATGGGTGCGTTGGTGCACTGATCGCGGCCTCCTAGACTGGGCCTCGTCAATTCACTCGCCTCAAGGAATCTGCATGATGATCCTCACTCCAACCGCTCTCCCTGTCCGTTCGCTATCTGCCGTACTCAAGTCCACGCTCGTTGGCCTCGGTATGATGGTGGGCCTCGGCCCTTACGCTGTCGCCGCTGAAACAACCGCACACCCGCAGCCGACCATTCGCGCGATGTTGGGGGCAAAGCCGACCGACCGTCTTGACCCGAAAACCACCGCTTTGCTGATCATCGACTTCCAGAATGAATACTTCACCGGCCGCATGCCGATCCCTGACGGCATGAAAGCCCTGGAAAACACCCAGCGTCTGATCAGGTTTGCCGACAAGGAAAGCATCCCGGTCATTCACGTGCAGCACATTGCCCCGGACGACGCGGCGGTCTTCGCCAAGAATGGCAAGACCGTCGATTTTCACCCGCTGATGAAGCCTCGTGCACAAGACAAGCTCGTGCAGAAGACCACGGTCAGCGTGTTTGCCAGCACCGACCTGGATGCGCAATTGAAGAAAGCCGGCGTCAAAACCCTGATTATCAGTGGCCTGATGACTCACGCCTGTGTCGCCGGCGCCGCCCGTGACGCCGCGCCGTTGGGCTATGACGTTGTGGTAGCATCCGATGCCAGTGCCACCCGGGCTATTACCCGCGCCGATGGCCGTTCGGTAACCAAGGATGAGTTGCACAACTCGGCACTGGCTGAAATCGAAGACACCTTCGGTTCGGTGCTGACCACCTCGCAAATTATCGCTTTGCCGGTTAACTGATTCCCCTGACCACCTTGGGATCGCCTGCTTCATGAACCAGTTATCTGCCATGCGCGCCTTTCGGTGCATCGTCGAAGCCAAGGGTTTTTCTGCAGCCGCAGAGCGCCTGGAGACCACGCATTCGACGATTTCCCGGCAATTGCAGCAATTGGAGATTGAGCTGGGCGCTCAACTGATCAACCGCAACACGCGACGCTTCAGTCTGACGGCGGCCGGGGAGCAGTACTACGTCGCGTGCGTGGATATCCTTGATCGTCTCGACGCTGCATCCCAGGCCATCGCCCACGGGCACCAGCGCCCCGAAGGCCTGCTGAGGGTCAGTGTGCCGCTGGTGGTGGGCACACTGGATCTGCCGCACTGGCTACCGGGTTTTCAACGACGGTATCCGGATATTGAGCTGCAGCTGTGCTGTGATGATCAGTTCGTCGACCTGGTGGCCGACGGGTTTGATGTCGCGATACGCATTGCCAGCGCCCTGGCAGACACGTCATTGATTGCCCGCACGTTGACCCTGTCCAGCCAGGTTCTGGTCGCGTCGCCGAGCTACATCGGCCGCCATGGGTTGCCGCGTTCGGCGCAGGAGCTCAACAACCATCACTTGCTGACTTTCATTGGGGCTTCGTCGGATTGGCAACTGAACGCGGCGCGTGGCGCGGTGGTTACGGTCACCCCCTCGGGGCGGTTCAGCACCAACACCATCAGTGCGTTGCACGCGGCCACGTTGGCGGGGGCGGGTATTGCGTGTTTCACCCAGGCCACTGTGCACAGCGACTTGGCGCACGGTCAGCTTGTGCGAATTCTGCCCAATTATTCATTGGGCGAGCGGCACTATTACGCCCTTTATCCACAGTCCCGGCACTTGGCGCCGAAGGTGCGGGCGTTTGTCGATTACATGGCTGAGTTCTACCAGCAGATTTAGCCCAATAAAAAATCCCCCTATCGTGAGATAGGGGGATTTTTTTCTGCCGTTCAGTCAATCAGTGCAGCTTGAGCCTTGGCTCGGTTCCGCGCCCGATCTTGCTGCCGAGCATCAGCATGGCCGTGCGGAAGAAACCGTACAACGCCATCTGGTGCATGCGGTACAGCGATACATAGAACATCCGCGCCAGCCAGCCTTCCAGCATCACGCTGCCGGTCAGGTTGCCCATCAAGTTACCCACCGCCGAGAAACGTGACAGCGAGATCAGCGAGCCATAGTCGGTGTACTTGTAGGACGGCAGGTCCTTGCCTTCAATCCGCAGTTTCAGCGACTTGGCCAGCAACGAAGCCTGCTGGTGAGCGGCTTGTGCGCGGGGCGGTACATTGCGGTCGGTGCCTGGTTGCGGGCAGGCGGCGCAGTCGCCAAAGGCGAAGATATTTTCGTCGCGGGTGGTCTGCAGCGTCGGTAACACCTGCAATTGGTTGATGCGGTTGGTTTCCAGACCGTCGATGTCCTTGAGGAAGCCCGGCGCGCGAATCCCGGCGGCCCACACTTTCAAGCTGGCCGGAATGACCTGGCCGCTGCTGGTGATCAGGGCGTCGGCCGTCACTTCACTGACCGCCGAATTGGTCAGCACGGTGACCCCGAGTTTCTCCAGGGTTTTATGCACCGGCCCGCCAATTCGTTCCGGCAACGCGGGCAATACCCGCGGGCCGGCTTCGATCAGGGTGATGTGCATGTTTTCCGGTTTGATCTTGTCCAGGCCGTACGCTGCCAGCTCGTGGGCGGCGTTATGCAGCTCGGCGGCCAGCTCAACGCCGGTGGCGCCGGCGCCGACGATGGCAACGCTGATCTGTTCAATGGTATCGGTCTGCCCGGCATGGGCGCGCAGGTAGTGGTTGAGCAACTGCTGGTGGAAACGCTCGGCCTGCTTGCGTGTGTCGAGGAACAGGCAGTGTTGCGCTGCGCCCTCGGTGCCGAAATCATTGGTGGTACTGCCGACTGCGATCACCAGGCTGTCATAGCCCAGCACGCGCGCAGGCACCAGTTCGCGGCCTTCTTCGTCAAGGGTGGCGGCCAGCTGAATCTTTTTCTGTTCACGGTCAAGTCCGCTCATGCGCCCCAGCTGGAACTCGAAGTGGTTCCATTTGGCCTGGGCAACATAATTGAGTTCGTCTTCAGAAGAGTTCAGCGAGCCGGCAGCCACTTCGTGCAGCAGTGGCTTCCAGATGTGGGTCAGGTTGGCGTCCACCAGCGTAACGCTGGCGGTGCCGCGCTTGCCCAGGGTCTTACCCAGGCGGGTAGCCAACTCCAGGCCGCCGGCGCCGCCGCCGACAATAATAATACGATGGGTCATGGGAATATCTCGCAAGGCTAAAAGAAATCGGAGCAGTTACCCCCGCGAGCGCCAGGCAGCTCATAGCGTCAGGTAACTCAAAAGGCGGCTCAGCAGACCGAGCCCGATCACCGCCACCAGCACCACACCAAGGAGCAGCCACGGCCGGAAAGGCTTGCGCTCGACTCGGTTCTGGGAGAGTTGCAGGTACTCTTCGACATGCTGTTGGTCATCGGGGTTCAGGCGGCTGGTCATAAAGGCCTCGTCAGGTAGACGTTGCAAAAGGGCGCCACGTTACAGTCAGCAGATTGGCGGTGTCGCCACAAGCGTAGCCTGTGCCCGCGTCACAGGCTGATGCCCACGTCGAATACTATGCTGCGGCCCAAGTTGTTGCGCAAGAAATCCGGGGCATCAGGATGAGCGAACAGTACCCGGGCAAAGGTCGGCCCGACCAGCGACAGCGAGCGCCAGCCCTGGCGCAAGTATTCGGTGGGGGGCGGAAAATGGCTGTTGAGGTCCAGCACTTCGCGCTTGAGGCTGGTGAAGGCGATGAGGTCCAGCTCGCCCAGGTCAATGCCGCGTTCTTTATAGTTATGCGCTTTTTTGCGCAGCGTCGGCGCCAGGCGCAACAGGAATTCATGGGCGGGGATACGCCGCGGCTTGGCTTCGCGCCGGACCAACTGGCTCAGGGAAAACGCGCTGCGTCGGCGCAGCAACTCATCGCGCCATTCGTCGTTCAGGCGCCGGCCTTCATCCAATACAAAAAACACCTCGAAACAGGCGTCGCGAAACAACACATCCGGCGGTTCTTGACCGGCGGCATGAAACTCCTCGGCCCGGTAGGGCACATTCAAGCCTTGCAGCAGGCGCTGGCAGACCCAACGCTCACGCTCCCATTTGCGGGCATTGGACAGGAACGCATTGGCTTGTTCGGCCGCTACGGTGAGCAGGCGCAAGTAATCTGAGTCATCCATATTTGCAGCTTAGCGTCCAAATGATGACCGCAGGAAGTCTTGCTTTAAACGGCCGGTGTAGACTGGCTACTCGACCCTCATTCGAATCAAGGAGTCTGCGGTGAAGTTTTTCGTGGTGCTGTTGCTGAGCCTTTTACCGTTGTGGGCCCAAGCCGTTGAGGTGGGTGAGCGCGTGGCGCCATGGACCCTGCTCGACCAGTTCGACCAGGCCTACACCCTGGATGACCAGGCGCAGATTTTGCTGGTAGCCCGCAGCATGGACGCCGCCAAGCAGGTAGATGCCGCGCTGCAAGGTCAGCCCAAGGGCTACCTCGAGGCGCGCCACGCGGTGTTCATCGCCGATATCCAGCGCATGCCCCGGCTCATCGCCAAGCTGTTCGCCGTGCCGGCGATGCAGGCCTACAACTACCGGGTCATGCTGGACCGTGATGCGCGTATTGCCCCGCGTTACCCTGGGGCTGTGGATAAAGTGCTGTGGCTGCAACTCGATAGCGGCAAGTTGATTGCGCAGCACGAATACAGCTCCGCCGACGAGCTGCGCCAGGCACTGGAGCAGGTGAAGCCGTGATCAGTGCCGCCGTGCTGGCGCCGGAAACCCTCAGCATCGGCTGGCTGTTGTATGCGCCCGTGGTGATGTGGGCAATCCTGCGCTCGCCATGGGTCGAGCTGTTCGCCGACCGGCGGCGTCAGCATCTGCTGTTTGGTACGGTGTTCGCGCTGTTCATGTTGTGGCTGGTGCGGCGGGATTTCGATACGGGCGTTTCCTACCACTTTATCGGCATGACCGCCGTGACCCTGCTGCTCGACTGGCCTCTGGCAATCGTCGGCGGGTTGGCGGCGCAGTTCGGGCTGGTGCTGCTGGGGCGTCAGGACTTGGCCGCCGTCGGGGTCAATGGCCTGCTGCTGATCGTGTTGCCGGTGCTGGTCACGGAAGGCTGTGCAGTGCTGGTAGAGCGCGCCCAACCCCGCAATCCCTTTGTGTATATCTTCTGCTCGGGCTTTTTCGCCGCCGCACTGTCGGCGCTGCTCTGTTTGCTGGCTGCGCTGGGGTTGCTGTGGTTTGACGGGCGTTTTGCGATGCCGGAGTGGCTGGAAGACTTCATCGGCTACCTGTGGCTGATCATCTTCCCCGAAGCCTTTATCAACGGCATGGTCATCAGCGCCCTGGTGGTGTTTTGCCCGGAGTGGCTTGAGACCTTCAACCGTACGCGCTACCTCTCTGCGCCAGGGAAGGACGACGATTCGCGGCGTTGACCCAGATCAAATCCCGGGCGGCCACACAGGCCCATGCTCTGCGAAATTCTTGAAGGAGCGCAGGGCATGAGTGTGTATGAATGGGCACGGCAGGAGTTGCGCAGAAGTCAGGACGCCGCACAGGAAATCGGTTTCGACCCAGGCTTGACCTTGCGCGCCATGCTCAGCGCCGTGGTGCAGCAGAGTAAAGGTGTGCGCAGTTTCGAAGACCTGGCCGACGAGCTGCAATACCTTGCAGAGAACCTCGACGACCAGCAGGAATACGCCTTTATGCGGCCTTAGTGCTTAGGCTGAAAGTCTTCGGAGAACAGGTCGTCTTCGGCATCCGGGCTGACCGGAATCTTGTGCTCCTCTGATGCCCAGGCGCCCAGGTCGATGAGTTTGCAACGGTCCGAGCAAAACGGCCGATTGAGGTTGTCTGTTTTCCATTCCACGGGTGCACCGCAGGTTGGGCAGTCGACGGTCATAGGTTGGCTCATGATCGGCCTCCACACAAAGTAAGGTAAAAGTGGTGCAGTCGCTCGACCTCGCTGTGCAGCCAGGCGAGGTCCTGGTCATTGACCAGCACGTCATCGGCATGGTTCAGGCGGTCTTCACGGCTGGACTGGGCCTTCAGAATCGCCTGCACCTGCTGTTCGCTGATGCCGTCGCGCTGCAGGGTACGCTGAATTTGCAGTGATTGCGGCACGTCAATCACCAGGATGCGCTGGGTCATGCTGTACTGGCCGGACTCGATCAGCAGCGGTGACACCAGGATCGCGTAAGGCGACCGCGCGCGCGCCAGGTGGCTGCGAATCTCCTCGCCAATCAGCGGGTGCAGCAAGGCTTCCAGCCAGCGGCGTTCTTGCGGCACCTCAAAAATCAGTTTGCGCAACGCGGCGCGGTCCAGCTGGCCGTCGGGTAACAGCACGCCTGCACCGAAGTGCTCGGTGATTTGCTTCAATGCCGGGCGGCCGGGCTCAACCACCCAGCGCGCGGCATGGTCGGCGTCGACCAGGTCGATGCCCAAATCCATGAAGTGCTGAGCGGCCGCGCTTTTGCCGCTACCGATGCCGCCGGTGAGGCCAAGAATCCAGGGTGTTGCGACAGAAGTGGTCATTTGAAACCGACAGACTGCAAATAGAAGTCGGTTATTTGACCACCCCAGAGCAATGCAATCCAGCCGGCAATCGCCAGACACGGACCAAACGGCATCGGTGCCGACCCCTGGGGCTTGCGCAAGCGCAGCAGGATCAGCCCTGCAAGCACCCCGAGCAACGAAGACATCAGCAGTGTCATCGGCAGAATCTGCCAGCCACCCCAGGCGCCGAGCAAGGCCAATAACTTGAAGTCGCCATAGCCCATGCCGTCCTTGCCGGTGATCATCTTGAACAGCCAGAACACCGTCCACAGGCTCATGTATCCGATGACCGCCCCCCAAAGCGCATCCGGCAGCGTTGCCAGCAAGCCCACGCTGTTGAGAATCAGCCCCAGCCATAACAGCGGCAACACCAGAGCGTCGGGCAGCAGTTGATGATCCACATCGATCAGGCTCATCGCCAGCAACCCCCAGCTCAGCAGCATCACTGCACCGGCTTGCCAGCCGAAGCCGAAATGCCAGGCTACCGCCGCCGTGACCAGCGCGCTGGCAAGTTCGGTGAACGGGTAGCGGGCACTGATAGGTTCACGACAATGGGCACAACGCCCCTTGAGCAGCAGGTAACTGAGCAGCGGAATATTTTCCCACGCGCGAATCGGATGATTGCACCGGGGGCAGCAGGAGTGAGGGCGCACCAGGTTGTAAGCCGGGCCCGCAGGGTCAGCAGGCAAGCCGAGCACCTCCTGGGCCTGGGCGCGCCATTCGCGCTCGAGCATTTTCGGCAGGCGCCACACCAGCACATTGAGGAAACTGCCGACAATCAGGCCCAGCACCAGTGCCAGCCCGACAAAAAGCCACGGTTGTTCATTCAGCAACGGGTTCAAAATGCCGACCCCAACTGGAACACTGGCAGGTACATGGCTATCACCAGTGCGCCAACGATACCGCCCAATACCACCATGATCAGGGGCTCCATCAGGCTGGTGAGGTTATCGACCAGGTTTTGCACATCGGCCTCGTAGTGATTGGCGACTTTTTCCAGCATGCGGTCCAGGGTTCCCGATTCTTCCCCGATGGCCGTCATCTGGATTGCCATACTGGGAAACAGGCGGCAGTTGGCCATGGATTGGTGCAACTGCATGCCAGTGGATACATCGTGACGCATATGCTCGATCGCCTGTTTGAACAACCCATTTCCCACCGCTCCCGCCACGCAATCCAGCGCCTGCACCAACGGCACGCCCGCGGCGAAGGTCGTTGAGAGTGTGCGGGCGTAGCGGGCAACCGCGGTTTTTTTCACCAGTGTGCCTGCCAGTGGCGCGTTCAACAAACCAAGGTCCAGCCAGTGACGAAGCCCGGCAGATTCGCGGTAGGCGTGGCGCAGCCCGATAAATGTCGCGGCCAGGCCCAGTGCCACCATCCACCAGGCATGCTGCAGGAACTCGGACAAGGCTATGACACTCAGGGTGAAGCCCGGCAGTGTGCCATCGACCCCGGCAAACAGGTTCTGGAACTGCGGCACCACGTGGATCAGCAAGACCGTGCTGACCAGGCCTGCAATCACAATGACGGCGATGGGGTAGGTCATGGCCTTCTTGATGCGCGCCTTGAGCTGCTGGCTTTTTTCCAGATGGATGGCAACGCGCTCCAGCAGCGTTTCCAGGGCGCCGGCGTGCTCGCCGGCGGCAATCAGGTGGCAATACAGGTCATCGAAATAGCGCGGTTGTTTTTTCAGCGCGGCCGCCAGGTTGTTGCCGGCAGCGATTTCCTGTTTCAAGCCCCTGATGAGCTGGCGCATCAGGCGGTTGTCGAAGCCTTCGCCAATGATGTCGAACGCCTGCAACAGCGGTATGCCTGCCTTCAGTAATGTCGCCAGCTGGCGGGTGAACAGGGCAATATCGGCGGGTTTTATCGGCGGGGCGAAGCTTGGCAGGCGTGGGGTTTTCTTGCGGATGCGGCCGGGGCAAATCCCTTGCTCGCGCAGTTGTGCCTTGATCAGCGCCAGGTTCTGGCCTGTGGTTTGCCCGCAGACTCTGCGTCCTTTGCGGTTGATGCCTTCCCAGGCGTAGATCGTTGCAGCGTCATTCATGTCACGTTTCCGCACACAGGTCGTTGAAGATTTATAGCTTAGTCAGGTGAGGGATTCGGACAGGCTGGCGGCGAAGGATAAAATGTCAGATTGTGCGTCTTGCAGGCGATTGGTCGTGCGTGGATGAGTACACTGGCGCCGTTGCACAATGCGGGGCGCAGGACGCGCCTTGTGAGCGTTTTTTATTCTGGAGAGTGAATGTGATGCGTCAGAAAGGCTTTACCTTGATTGAGCTGTTGATCGTCGTGGCAATCATCGGCATTTTGGCCACTATCGGTTTGCCC
The DNA here is from genome assembly GCF_059862645.1 of Pseudomonas sp. MF08831. Classification (NCBI taxonomy): domain Bacteria; kingdom Pseudomonadati; phylum Pseudomonadota; class Gammaproteobacteria; order Pseudomonadales; family Pseudomonadaceae; genus Pseudomonas; species Pseudomonas sp. MF08831. The sequence goes on from NZ_JCBCUX010000005.1 coordinate 127,584, forward strand.
ATGTATACCAAGTACCAGGCCAAGGCCAAGTTCACCGCGGGGTTGGCTGAAGTTTCCGCGCTGAAGGCAGGTTTCGAGGACACCCTCAACCAGGGCACCGTACCGACCCTGGCCTTGATCGGCGGCACCAGTCCCACTGCCAATTGCAAGATCGACGTGGCAGGCGATGTGGCCACCGGCGCAGGCTCCATTCGCTGTGAAATTCTTGATGCGCCTGCGCCCGTGCTGGGCAAGACCATCACGTTGACGCGCAGCGCCACCACGGGCTGGACGTGCGCGACCACGGCTGAAGCGCAATACGTTGCCAAAGGCTGCGGCGCCGACGGGGCTTGACGGCCGTCGGGCGGTAGGCGAGTTAGTTGCCGCCTGCCCAATGCGGTGCTAGCTTTAGCCCACCGCCCGTGTAGCTCAGCCGGTAGAGCAGCGCACTCGTAACGCGAAGGTCGCAGGTTCGATTCCTGTCTCGGGCACAAGGCAACACTGTTTTAAAAGGCAACACTGTTTTCAGATGATCCCAGAATGGTTCTGAAGGCCAGACGAGCCGGCATTCATGCTTGCTCTTTCGTATCTGCGCAACCTTGATGACCCAGATGCATCCCCATTCCTCGATCTAAGAGAACAACATGACCACACCAGAAATGACCCAGGAAGCGCGGCACGAAGCAGCCCTCAAAAAGTACGTTGCGGAGTCGCCGGAACTGCTGGATGAGATCAAGGACCTGAGCGCCGATGATCAAAGGGACCAGATCCAATGGTCATTTGAGGATGAGGCCGAAGCCCAGGGCCTGCAGCCATGGGAATTGACCCTCAAGTACACCTCGACGCCGGAAGAGTTCGAGGCCGCACGTCTGGCCTTGCACAAGGAGGCCGCCGAGGTGCTGGGTGTCGACTGGAACGAGTATTGCGGGATGAACAATCTCGCGATCTGAAACACTGTGCAGGCGCCGGCTTGCCGGCGCCTGCATTAAAACGTCAGATGCTCAGCCGCATCGACAAGTCCACCGCCTTCACATCCTTGGTCATTGCGCCGATGGAGATGTAGTCCACTCCGGTTTGGGCGATGGGCAGCAGCGTGGTTTCATTGATCCCGCCGCTGGCCTCCAGCTTGGCCTTGCCCGCATTCAGGCGCACGGCCTCACGCATGTCATCCAGGCTCAATTCGTCGAGCATGATGATGTCGGCGCCCGCCGCCAGCGCTTCGCGCAGTTCCTGCAGGCTTTCCACTTCGATTTCCACCGGCTTGCCCGGCGCGATCTTGTGCGCGGCGGTAATCGCCTGCGCAATCCCGCCGCACGCCGCGATATGGTTTTCCTTGATCAGGAATGCGTCATACAACCCGATGCGGTGGTTATGACAACCGCCGCAGGTCACCGCGTATTTCTGCGCCAGGCGCAGGCCCGGCAGGGTTTTGCGGGTGTCCAGCAGCTTGACCTGAGTCGTGGCGACGAAATCCGCCAGGTACTGAGCGCGCGTGGCAACGCCTGACAGCATCTGCAGAAAATTCAGCGCGCAGCGTTCGCCGCTGAGCAGTGAGCGGGCAGGGCCCTCAAGGTGGAACAGCGCCTGGTTGGGGCTGACACGCTCACCGTCGGCAACCTGCCAATGCACCGCGACCCGCGGATCAAGCTGGCGGAACACTGCATCGACCCAGGCCGTACCGGCGATGACGGCCGCGTCGCGGGTGATGATCGTAGCCTTCGCCAGCCGTTCGGCCGGAATCAGTTGCGCAGTGATGTCGCCGCTGCCGATATCTTCCAGCAGTGCACGGCGCACGTTGGCTTCGATTTCGGCGGTGAGGTCGGCAAGACGGAGATTCGGCATAACAGGCTCCACAAACAAAGTGCCTCGGATTATAGGGGCAGCGCGGCTGTGAACCCAGACTCAACACTCATTTACACAGCAATGGCAGAGTTTGCTGGCGCAACTACCCTCATTTGCAAGATAATCCCGCGCCTTACAATTGGCGTCATAGCTTTGACGTCCTGGTGATAACCGGTTTTCGCAGCCCCCATCGGGGCCTGTAGCTGATAGTTCCCCACCCCAACACCGCCGTTTCAGGAGGCCAGGATGCACATTGACGGAAAGGTGGTGCCAATCAACAAGGCGCACGCCACGCCATCGCCGCTTGCGCGCCTGCCGGTGGTGTTGCTGCAGGTTCGCGACAAGGCTGCTCAACAGTTGCAGCAAGGTCTGCAGGAACTGTTCGATAACGCCGATGACACGCTGTTCGAAATGGCCGACAAGGCTCGCAGTAACGTTGACCATCACATCTTCTTTGAAGCGATGCGTGACTTGCGCCTCAAGCGCAAAAATTTTGAACGCGTGTTCATGGAGCAGCTGTTTGCCGCTTTCGCCAGTCTGGGCCATGCAGAGCCAGGCGAGCCGCATTTGGTGCCGGTGGTGTCGTATGAGGCGGCGCGCGGCACGTCCAGCGACGAACTGGAAAAGGCCGTTGCGCTGGAGGCCATGCTCGGCCGGGTGCGACATCGCGATGGCCTGGCGCTGGGCCAACTGACCGCGCGCCTGAGTGCATTGCTTGGCAAGCCTCTGAGCGAGCGCGACAACCCGTTGGGTCCGGCGCTGCTGTGTGAGTTCTTTCTGCGCGCGGGGCGCAGCCTGGGCGTAGAGATTCGCGTCAAGCTGATCATGCTCAAACTGTTTGAAAAGTACGTGCTCAGTGACGCCGACCAATTGTTCGGCGAAGCCAATCAGTTGCTGGTCGCCACCGGGGTTTTGCCCGAACTCAAGGCGGTACCCTCGCGTCGGCCTGGCGGGCGTGCCGCCCGTGACCAGCAGCGTGAAGGCAACCCGCCAACCATCGACCCGCCCCAGGATGAGAACGGCCAGCAAGCCTTCGCCGCCCTGCAGGTTTTGTTGGCGGCGGTGCGTGGCAGCGTGGCGCCTACCCTGGAAGCCTGCGCCGAACCGCAACCCATTGCCTCGCGCGACCTGCTGCGCCTGCTCTCGCACTTGCAACAATATGTGCCAGAACCTGAGGCCGAAGACGATTTCGACCTGCGTAACCAGCTTGAACAACTGTTGACCCGCGTCAGCGTCAAGAGTGGCAAGTCGCGTGTGGTGGAAGGCGCCGATGAAGATGTGATCAATCTGGTCGCCTTGCTGTTCGAGTTCATCCTCAACGATCGCACCGTGCCTGATGCGTTCAAGGGCTTGATCGCGCGCTTGCAGATTCCGATGTTGAAAGTGGCGGTGCTGGACAAGAGCCTCTTCAGCCGCGCCAGCCACCCGGCACGTCGACTGCTTAATGAAATCGCCTCGGCTGCCATGGGCTGGAGCCCGCACGATGACTATCAGCGCGACAGCCTGTACCTGCATATTGAGCAAGTGGTGCAGTGTTTGTTGAATGACTTCGTCGAAGACCTGACGATTTTTTCCCAACTGCTGGCGCAGTTCACTGCGTTCACCTCGGATGAACAACGCCGTAGCGCGCTGCTTGAACAACACACCCGTGAGGCCGAAGAAGGGCGCATACGCACGCAAGCCGCACGTGAACGTGTGGCCGATCTGCTCAATCGGCGCTTGCTCGGCAAGGTCTTGCCGCAATCGGTGGTGCGCTTTCTGCAACAGGCGTGGAGCCAGGTGCTGTTGTTGGCCAGCCTCAAGCACGGCGAACAATCGGTGCAGTGGCAGGCGGGCGTGCGCACCATGGACGAGTTGATCTGGAGTGTGGGTCTGCAGACAGACACCGAGGCCGGCCGGCACCTGCTGGAGCAACTGCCCGGGCTGCTCACGGCGTTGCGCAACGGCTTGACCAGCGCGGCGTTCGACCCTTTCAGCACCCGTGAGTTTTTTGTTCAGTTGCAAGCCATGCATGTTCAGTCTGCCGAAGGCGAATGCATCGACGCGCTGATCAAAGTGCGTGAGCCGTTTTCGTTCAGTGTCGGGTTGCCTGATTCACTGCAACCCTTGCCGAGCGATGACCCGGACCTGCTCAAGGCTCACCAGCTGCGCGTTGGTGGCTGGTTTGAGTTCCAGCAGGACGAAACCACAGCGTTGCGCTGCAAGTTGACGGCGATCATGGCGCCGGCCAACAGCTACATTTTTGTCAGCCGCACCGGGCTCAAAGTCCTGGAGAAAAGTGCCGACCAGTTGGCCATGGCGTTCAAGCGCGGAGCCCTGCGTACCCTGGACGACGGGCTGCTGTTCGACCGCGCGTTGGCGTGTGTGGTGGGCAACCTGCGTCAACTCAATCGCGGCAAGTGATCGCAACCGCAGGCCTGAACGCGGCATACTGGTAACACCTCGTCTCAATCAAGGAACCCGTATGCAGTTGGACCCCACCAGCGGTTGGTGCCAGGGCATTCGCCATTGCCCTTCGCCCAACTTCAACGAGCGCCCCGCCGGCGAGATCTCACTGTTGGTGCTGCATAACATCAGCCTGCCACCGGCACAGTTTGCCACTGGCAAGGTGCATGAGTTTTTCCAGAATCGCCTGGATGTCACGCAACATCCTTACTTTGAAGGCATTGCCGACCTACGGGTGTCTGCGCATTTTCTGATTGAGCGCGACGGCAGCGTGACGCAATTTGTGTCGTGCCTGGACCGCGCCTGGCATGCCGGGATATCGAGCTTCGAGGGGCGCGAGGTGTGTAATGACTTTTCCCTGGGAATCGAGCTGGAAGGGACGGACGAGCTACCGTTTACCGAGGCTCAGTATGTTTCGCTGATTGACCTCACACGACAGCTGCTGGCGGCTTATCCAGACATCACCCGGCAGCGTATTTGTGGTCACAGTGATATCGCACCGGGTCGCAAGACCGACCCGGGCCCGGCTTTTGATTGGACGCGCTTTCGCAGCGCCCTGCAGGATGGAGGACACGCACGATGAGTTTCCTGGTGTTGGTGTTGGCGGTCTGGATCGAGAAGTTCTCGGCCTTGCGTCAGCGGTTACAACGCGACGGTGGATGGTTGCGTGAGCTGGCCAAGCTGGAATCCAGCCCGCGTATGGGGAAGCGGCCCTGGCTGATTCTTGTCCTGCTGGTGTTACTGCCGGTGGCCTTGCTGGCGTTGTTGCTGTTGGTGCTGGAACCCGTGGCTTATGGCCTGCTGGCGCTGCCGGTGCATCTGCTGGTGGTGATTTACAGCCTCGGGCGCGGCGATCTGCTGGCTGGGCTTGGGCCATTTCGCGATGCATGGCGACGCGGTGACCTGCAGGCCGCCGAGCATGTGGCCGAACGAGACCTGAAGGTGGTGGCTGACAATGGCGAGCAACTGCTGGAGCGCCTTCAAGGCCATTTGCTATGGCAGGCCTATCAAAGCTTTTTTGCAGTGATCTTCTGGTACTTCCTGTTGGGGCCGGTGGCGGCGTTGGCGTATCGCCTATTGGCATTGGCCAGCGAATACAGCCAGAACCCGCAGGTCGCCGAGCGTGCCGGGCAATTGCGTCACGCGTTTGACTGGGTGCCGGTGCGCCTTCTGGCGGCAAGTTTTGCCCTGGTGGGTAACTTTGTCGCGGTTGGGCGCGTGATGTTGCATGAGTTGTTGAGCTGGGACATCAGCGCTGCACAACTGGTAGAAAAAGTCGGCCTGGCGGCGGCTGAAATCCCACCGCCCGTGGTGGGGCCTGAGGGTATCAACAGCCTGGATCGGCTGTGGGAACTGCTGCTGCGCGCGGCGGTGCTGTGGTATGCCGGGTTTGCGATCTGGACCGTACTGCCGTAGCTGGCCAGACGACCGGGTTTTTGTGGCGAGGGACTTTGCTGCCACGCCACAAAAAACCGCTTACCACAGCTCGTTAACCTTACGTTACAAAACTCCCTTTCAAATTGAGCTATACAGACAGAGCGCCAAATAGTGGCTATCTGCCGGTGCGCCCCTGCGCCTCAATAAAAATAATAGAAAGGGAGTTCACCTGTGAAGAGCTTGCTCTATCCCGCCATCGCGCTGATGAACCGCTTGAGTTTCGGCATGAAATTCAGCCTGATCAGCGTGCTGTTCCTGCTGCCGATGCTGGCCACCAACTATTTCCTGGTGCGTGATTCCTGGTCGCAATGGCAGGGCACTCGCATCGAACTGCAAAGCCTCGATCTGCTCGGCCGCAGCCTGGCGCTGCGCCGTGACCTGGAAACCCTCAATAACCAGGTGCAGATCAACGCGGTGCTGGGGCAGTCCGGCAAGGCCGGTGATCTGGAGGGCAAGATCAGTGCGTTGGAACAGAGCGTGTTGAGCCGCCTGCAAGGCCTCAACGCGATGACCGGCGACCCTGAGCACACGCGTGTTTTTGATGGCAAGCGCGACGAGATGATCGCCGCATTCAACGCTCAGCAACAGGAAACCTCGCTGCTGAGCAAAAGCGCGCTGATTGGCAAATTGCTCAACAAGGCCCAGATGCTCAGCCAGATCATCGCCAGCCAGTCCGGCTTGAGCCGTGACCCTCAGGGCGATTTGCGCCAACTCAGCGACCTGGTCACCAGCGTGACCCCGCAAGTCACCCAAACCCTGGGTGAAGGGCGGGCCATGGGCGCGTACTCCTTGGGCCAGGGGTTTCTGAATTCATCATCCAGTACGCGCTTTGATGAACTGCTGCAGCAACTGGAAAAACTCCAGGCCGAGTACGCCCTGAAGTTGCAGGACGCACTGGGCGCCAGCACCGCCGCGCATACGGCGCTCGACCCTCTGGCGACGGCCAGCAGCGCGAGTCTCAAGCACGGCAGCGAGTTGTTTGAAGAGCAGGTGGTGATGGCCGAAACCCTCGATGCGCCGTGGCAGGGTTTTTATCAAAGCGTCAGCCAGTTGATGGCTCAAACCTACCAACTCAATGAAGCGACCCTGACGTTTCTCGAACGGCAACTTGAGCAGCGTCTGGCTCAAAAACGCACGCACATGGTGGTGCTGATCTCGGCGCTGGTGGCGGTGTTTGTGCTGATCTTTTATTTGTATGCCGGTTTCTATGCGTCGACCCGCACCACGTTGCGTCGCCTGGGGGCGATGATGGACAAGGTCGCGGGCGGCGACATGACCGTCAGCTTTGTTGCCCACAGCCGCGACGAACTCGGGGAGTTGGGCCAGGTATTCAACGGCACGGTGGCCAGGATTCATGACTTGATCGAGCGCGTCGGTCACACCGTCAGCCAGGTCGAGTTGCAAGCCGGTCAAGTGCAAGCCGTGTCGGCCCACAGCAACCAGGCGGTTTCCGGGCAGCGCAGCCAGATCGAGCAGGTGGCGACGGCCATGAACCAGATGTCGTCCACCGCCCAGGAAGTGGCGCGCAGTGCGGCGGCGGCGGTCAGCAGTGCCCACAGCGTCAACGACGAAACCGTCAGCGGCCGGGGCCTGGTGCAATCCCAGCAGGGCAGCATCGCGAGCCTGGCGTCAGAGATAGAGGCGTCAGTGCAGGTCATCAACCAATTGGCCACCGACAGCCAGTCGATCAGTGGCGTGCTCGAGGTGATCAAGAGCATCGCCGAACAAACCAACCTGCTGGCGCTGAATGCCGCGATTGAGGCGGCGCGCGCCGGCGAGCAGGGCCGCGGTTTTGCCGTGGTGGCCGACGAGGTGCGCACCCTGGCCCGACGCACCCAGCAGTCCACTGAAGAAATCGAACAGATGATCAGCCGACTGCACAGCGGTGTCGGCGCGGCCGTCAAGGCCATGGGCACTAGCCATGCCATGGCCAATGGCACCGTGGGGCAGTCGGAAAAGGTCCAGCAAGCCCTGGAAAATATCCTGGGCGCCGTCGGTATGATCGTCGATCAGAACCAGCAGATTGCCGCGGCCGTGGAGCAGCAAACCGCCGTTGCCCACGATATCGACCAGAACATCGTTGCCATCAATCGTGCGGGCGAGCATGCCGCCGAGGGCGCGCATCAGACCGAAACGGCCAGTCGGCTGCTGTCGGTGCAAGTCGTCGAATTGAAGCAATTGATCGGCGCGTTTCGTGTGTAGGGCAGGCGCGTAGGACTTGGTCTTTGGAGGCCGTGGTGCCCGTCCTGATTTCTGTGTGTGCCTTTTTTGAATGCCTGAATGGGTGAGAATTTGTTTCAACCCGTCACGGTTCAAGGGAGGCACAGCGATGGCCACTGCCATGGGGATCAAAGGGCATTGCGCCCATTGCGACATCACGTTTGAACTCAAGCCCTGGCAAGTGAATGCGATTGCCATCCACGAGCCCTTCGAATGCCCCTATTGCCAACGCACCCTGCAGTTGATATGCCCCAGGCAGTTGCGCCAGTTCAAGGCGCTGGACCACTGGGCCATGGTGGCCCCGAGCATGGTGGTATTGACCTGCTCGGTGCTGATTGTGGCGCTGGTGGCTGAGTGGGTCGGGTTGCTCAGCGTTGTCGGGCAGCTCAACGTTTCGCTGGTGGCGGTGCTGATGCACTTTCTCGTGTTGCGTTACGCCCGCCATCGGCAACGGCTGACATTGAACTTACAGGCGGTCAAACCGCTACCAGTTGAACAGCTCGCGCGCATTGCGTGTGCTCGTCTCGGCCAGCAGTAATGGGCTGATCGCCATGCGTTCGGCCAAGTCGGCGCAGATGTCCGGCAGGTGTTGCGGGCTGTTGCGCTGGCCTGGGTACATGGCGGGCGCCATGTCGGGCGAGTCGGTTTCCAGCACCACCGCGTCTAGGGGCAATCGCGCGAGTACTTTGTGCATGCGCAGCGCCTGCGGCCACGTGGCGGCACCGCCCAGGCCGAGTTTGAAACCCAGCTTGATGTACTCGCGGGCTTCCTCAAAACTGCCGGCAAACGCATGGATGATGCCGCCGCGTGGCAGGCGAATGCGCTTGAGGGTAGCGATCACTGCTGCATGGCTGCGGCGTACGTGCAGCAACGCCGGGAGCTGGAAGTCCACCGCCAGTTTCAGCTGCGCTTCAAACAGGCGCTGCTGGCGCTCGCGGTCCAGCTGTTGGAGAAAGTAATCCAGGCCGATTTCACCGACGGCGCACAGTTGCCGGTGGCCCTTCAAGCGCGTCAGCCAGTCGCCCAGCTCTGTCAGGTCGGCGGGGCGATGCTCATCGAGGTACACCGGGTGCAGGCCGAAGGCGGCGAACAAGCCTTCGTCTTCCTGCACCAGATCCCACAGCCGTTGCCAGTTTTGCTGATACACGCCCAACACCACCATGCGCTGCACGCCGAGTTGGCGACTGTGGGCGAGGACTTGCCGGCGATCATGGTCGAAGTCCGGGAAGTCCAGGTGGGTATGGGTGTCGATCAGCTCCACGCTCAAGTCTCGTGAATACGCTGCTTGAAGGTCCGGCCGATGGCGTGCACGCCCGGCTGGTACTGTTCTTCCTCGATGGCGGCCAACGCCAGGCGCAGGGCGGTGTCGGCAATCAGCTGATGTTGCTGGGCCATGGCGTTGACCGGCAGCGGCAGGAAGTCCAGCAACTGGGTGTCACCAAAAGTGCCCAGGCGCAGCGGCCGGGATTTGAGCGGGAAGTCCTGCAGCGCGTCGAACACACCTTGCAGCAGCACGTACGAAGTGGTCACCACCGCGTCAGGCAAATGCCCCAGTTGTTGCAGAAGTTGCTCCATCAGCTGTCGGCCGCAATCTCGGCTGAAGGCCTCGCCCTGTTCGACGATGACCTCACCCGTGAAGCCTTTCAGCGCTTCATGAAAACCGGCGGCGCGCTCCTGGCTGATGCCCAGCTCGGGACGCGCACCGATCAGCACGATCTGTTTGGGCAACGGTTGCAGCAGGCTGCTGGTCAACTGCTGGCAGGCCTGGCGGTCATCACTGACTACCGAGCAAAACTGCTCCGTTTCCATCACCCGGTCGATCGCAATCACTGGCAGCCCTTTAGCTTGCAGCTCACGGTAGCTGTCATCGCTGGCCGGCAGGCAACTGGCCACAAACAGCGCATCGCAGCGCCGCGCGCGGAACAGCTGCAGCAATTGGCGCTCGCTCTCGGCCTCATCGTCGGAGCTGGCGATCAGCAACTGATAGCCGCGCGCCCGTGCGCCTTGTTCCAATAATTTGGCGATCCGTGCGTAACTGGGGTTTTCCAGGTCCGGCAGGATAAAGCCCAAGGTGCGCGTGTGCCGACTGCGCAGCCCGGCCGCCTGAGGGTTTGGGGTAAAGCCATGGGCTTCAACCACCGCGCGCACCCGTTCGACGGTTGCGCTGCTGATGCGTTGTTGCGCGGCCTTGTCATTGATGACGTAGCTTGCGGTGGTCACGGACACACCGGCCAGACGTGCGATATCACTGAGTTTCAAACCGGGATTTCCTTGTTTTTTAGAGCTTGCCCCGACATTTTGTCCAATCGTAACCGATTACTGCACACGACTATTGGCCGAGCTCAAGCGCCGAGTGGCGCTTCAAGCTTGCATAATTAGCGCGTAATCTGCCATAAATTCTAGATTAAACGTTTCAGCCAGCGTATTTTTACGACGTTCGCTACTTAGTGGCTACTGCCAATTGACCACTCAGTCAGCTATTTTTGAACGCAGCCCCGCTGATTTATTCAAAACAATACCTAGTGCGCCCACCGCACTAACTAGGAGAACGGCATGCTTGAGCTCACTGTAGAGCAGATATCCATGGGCCAGGTGGCTGTGGATAAATCTGCTGCCTTGCACCTGCTCGCTGACAAACTGGTGGCCGACGGCCTGGTCGCCGAGGGTTACCTCAGTGGCTTGCAAGCGCGTGAAGCCCAAGGCTCGACCTTTCTCGGCCAAGGCATTGCCATCCCTCACGGCACCCCCGAAACCCGCGACCAGGTTTTTTCCACCGGCGTGCGCCTGCTGCAGTTCCCCGAAGGGGTGGACTGGGGTGATGGCCAGATCGTCTACCTGGCCATCGGCATTGCCGCCAAATCCGATGAACACTTGCGTTTGCTGCAATTGCTGACCCGCGCCCTCGGTGAAACCGATCTGGGCCAGGCGCTGCGCCGTGCCGGTTCGGCTGACGCCTTACTGAAGCTGCTGCAAGGCGCGCCGCAGGAACTGGCGCTGGACGCGCAAATGATCAGCCTTGGCGTGTCCGCCGATGACTTCGAAGAGCTTGTCTGGCGAGGCGCACGTCTGCTGCGCCAGGCTGATTGCGTGAGCAATGGTTTTGCTGCCGTGTTGCAGCAGGTCGACGCGTTGCCGCTGGGCGATGGCCTGTGGTGGTTGCACAGCGAGCAGACGGTCAAGCGTCCCGGCCTTGCGTTCGTCACGCCGGACAAACCCATGCGTTACCTCGGCCAGCCGCTCAACGGTTTGTTTTGCCTGGCCAGCCTCGGCGAAGCGCACCAGAGTTTGCTCGAACGCCTGTGTGCGTTGCTCATTGAAGGGCGCGGCCAGGAACTCGGCCGTGCCACCAGCAGCCGCGCGGTGCTCGAAGTGCTCGGCGGCGAACTGCCGCCTGACTGGCCCAGCGTGCGCGTCACCCTGGCCAACGCCCATGGCTTGCATGCGCGGCCGGCGAAGATCCTCGCGCAATTGGCGAAAGGTTTTGACGGCGATATTCGCGTGCGCCTGGTGGATGGCCCGGTGGGCGCCGTGTCGGTGAAAAGTTTGAGCAAGTTGCTGAGCCTTGGCGCCCGTCGCGGCCAGGTGCTGGAGTTTGTCGCTGAACCGACAATTGCCGGCGATGCATTGCCTGCGTTGCTCGCGGCGGTAGAAGAGGGTCTGGGCGAAGAGGTCGAGCCACTGCCGACCGTAAGTGCCCAGCCCGCCACCGTCGACAGCGAACCGGCCATCAGCGCGCCCGCAGCCGGCAGCCAGATCCAGGCCATCGCTGCCGCGCCGGGCATTGCCATCGGGCCTGCACATATCCAGATTCAGCACGTCTTCGATTACCCCCTTCGCGGCGAGTCCTCGGCCATTGAGCGCCAGCGCCTGCAGAGCGCCCTGGCCGATGTGCGCCGCGATATCCAGGGCCTGATCGAACGCAGCCAGGCCAAAGCCATCCGCGAGATCTTCATCACCCACCAGGAAATGCTCGACGACCCGGAACTGACCGACGAAGTCGACACCCGCCTCAAGCAGGGCGAGAGCGCCGAAGCGGCGTGGATGAGTGTGATCGAGGCCGCCGCCAAACAGCAGGAGTCGTTGCAGGATGCCTTGCTCGCCGAGCGTGCCGCCGACCTGCGCGACATCGGCCGTCGGGTACTGGCGCAATTGTGCGGCGTTGAAACCGCCCAGGAGCCGAGCGAACCCTACATTTTAGTGATGGACGAAGTCGGCCCCTCCGACGTCGCGCGTCTGGACCCGGCCCGTGTCGCCGGCATTCTCACCGCGCGTGGCGGCGCCACGGCGCACAGCGCCATCGTCGCGCGGGCCCTGGGCATTCCCGCCTTGGTAGGCGCGGGCGCGGCGGTGTTGCTGCTCGCGTCCGGCACGTCGTTGTTGCTCGATGGCCAGCGCGGTCGCCTGCATGTCGACCCCGATGCCACCACCTTGCAACGCGCTGGCGTTGAGCGCGACACCCGCGAGCAGCGCCTGCAAGCGGCTTCGGCGCAGCGCCACGAACCGGCGTTGACCCGTGACGGTCACGCCGTGGAAGTGTTCGCCAATATCGGCGAGAGCGCCGGTGTTGCCGGCGCGGTGGAGCAGGGCGCCGAAGGCATCGGCCTGCTGCGCACCGAGCTGATTTTCATGGCTCATCCACAAGCGCCGGATGAAGCCACTCAGGAGGCCGAATACCGCCGCGTACTCGACGGCCTGGGCGGTCGCCCGCTGGTGGTGCGCACCCTCGATGTTGGGGGTGATAAACCGCTGCCGTATTGGCCGATCGCCCAGGAAGAAAACCCCTTCCTCGGTGTGCGTGGTATTCGCCTGACCTTGCAACGCCCACAGATCATGGAAGCGCAATTGCGTGCGCTGCTGCGCTCGGCGGACAACCGACCGCTGCGCATCATGTTCCCCATGGTCGGCAGCGTCGATGAATGGCGCGCGGCCCGGGACATGACCGAGCGCCTGCGCCTGGAAATTCCGGTCGCCGACTTGCAGCTGGGCATCATGATCGAAGTGCCGTCCGCCGCCTTGCTCGCGCCGGTACTCGCCAAGGAAGTCGACTTTTTCAGCGTAGGCACCAACGACCTGACCCAGTACACGCTGGCTATCGATCGCGGCCATCCGACGCTGTCGGCCCAGGCCGACGGCCTGCACCCGGCGGTGTTGCAACTGATCGACATCACCGTGCGTGCTGCCCACGCCCATGGCAAGTGGGTCGGCGTTTGCGGCGAATTGGCGGCGGACCCGCTGGCAGTGCCGGTGCTGATCGGGCTGGGAGTGGACGAGTTGAGCGTGTCGGCCCGCAGCATTCCTGAAGTGAAGGCGCGGGTACGCGAATTCAGTCTGAGCGAGGCCCAGAGCCTGGCGCAAAAAGCCCTTGCGGTGGGTTCGCCCGCGCAAGTGCGAGCCCTAGTGGAGGCCGTGTAAATGGCAAAGATTCTGACCCTGACGCTGAACCCGGCGTTGGACCTTACCGTACGCCTGGCACGCCTGGAGCCGGGGGCGGTCAACCGCAGCGAAACCCTGCTGACCCACGCCGCCGGCAAAGGTGTGAATGTCGCCCAAGTGTTGGCGGACCTTGGTCATCACGTCACCGTCGGCGGCTTTCTCGGTGAGGACAATCCGCAAGCCTTCGAGGCGTTGATCGCTCGGCGTGGTTTTACCGACGCGTTTATTCGCGTACCGGGCGAAACCCGCAGCAACATCAAGATCGCCGAGCAGGACGGCCGGGTTACCGACGTCAATGCACCGGGACCGCAGGTCAGTGAGCAGGCCCAGCAGGCGTTGCTCAATCAACTGACGCTGATTGCGCCGGGGCACGACGCGGTGGTGGTTGCCGGCAGTTTGCCGCGCGGCATCAGCGCGCAGTGGTTTCAGGGCTTGCTGGTACACCTGAAAAGCCTCGGTTTGAAAGTCGCCCTCGACACCAGCGGCGAAGCCTTGCGCGCCGGTTTGCAGGCGGGCCCGTGGCTGATCAAGCCCAACACTGAAGAGTTGGCCGAGGCCTTGGATTGCGCCACGGACTCCATCGCGCAACAGGCCCAGGCCGCCGAGCGGTTGCACGCTCAAGGCGTGGAACATGTGGTGGTGTCCCACGGTGCCGACGGCGTGAACTGGTTCAGCCCGGGCACCGCGCTGCACGCCACGCCGCCCAAGGTCAGCGTCGCCAGTACGGTGGGCGCCGGCGATTCGCTGCTGGCCGGGATGCTTCACGGTTTGCTCAGGGTTGATCTGCCGCAAACCACCTTGCGGCGCGCCACGGCAATTGCCGCGATGGCCGTCACACAGATCGGGTTTGGCATCAGCGATGACGCGCAGTTGGCGCGTCTCGAAAGCGGCGTCCATGTGCGCGCGCTGACAGAACAATAAGAGGGTTTGTGATGAAATTAGCCATTGTTACCGCCTGCCCGAACGGCATGGTCACCAGTGTGCTGTGCGCCCGCTTGTTGGACGCTGCCGCGCAGCGCCAGGGCTTGCACACCAGCGTCGAAGTGGTGGACGTGCAGCACCCGGAGCGCCAGTTGTCCCAGGCCACGCTCGATGACGCCGATTGGGTGTTGCTGGTCAGCAGCACGCCGGTGGAGATGCAGCGGTTTGTCGGCAAGCGCGTGTTCCAGAGCACGCCGGCCCAGGCGTTGGCGGATGTAGACGCAGTATTGCGTCGCGGCGCCGCAGAGGCTGAGGTCTATGTGGCGACGCAGCAGGCAGCCAGCACCGCGCCGCGTATCGTCGCGGTCACTGCCTGCCCCACCGGCGTAGCGCACACCTTTATGGCTGCCGAAGCCTTGCAGCAAACCGCCAAGCGCCTGGGCTACGACTTGCAGGTTGAGACCCAAGGCTCGGTGGGCGCGCGCACGCCTTTGAGCCCGGAGGCTATCGCCAATGCCGACGTGGTGTTGCTGGCGGCCGACATTGAAGTGGCCACCGAGCGCTTCGCCGGCAAGAAGATTTACCGCTGCGGCACCGGCATTGCCCTCAAGCAATCCGAAGCCACGCTCAACAAAGCCTTGGCCGAAGGCGCAGTGGAAAGTGCGGCCGGCAGCGCGGTGGCGAAAAAATCGGAAAAGACCGGCGTGTACAAACACCTGCTCACCGGTGTGTCGTTCATGTTGCCGATGGTGGTGGCCGGCGGGCTCCTGATCGCCTTGTCGTTTGTGTTCGGCATTCATGCCTTTGAAGAAAAAGGCACCTTGGCGGCGGCACTCAAAACCGTCGGCGATCAGGCCTTTATGCTGATGGTGCCGCTGCTGGCGGGCTATATCGCCTACTCGATTGCCGACCGCCCCGGCCTCGCGCCGGGCATGATTGGCGGCCTGCTCGCGGGCACGCTGGGCGCGGGGTTTATAGGCGGGATTTTCGCCGGTTTCCTCGCGGGTTATTGCGTCAAGTTGATCACCCGCGCGGTGAAATTGCCGCAGAGCCTGGAGGCGCTCAAGCCGATCCTGATCATTCCATTGCTGGCGAGTTTGTTCACCGGCCTTGCGATGATTTATCTGGTCGGCCCGCCGGTCGCACGGCTGCTCACCAGCCTGACCGACTTTCTCAGCACCATGGGCACCACCAATGCGGTGCTGCTGGGCATCCTCCTGGGCGGCATGATGTGCGTCGATTTGGGTGGGCCGATCAACAAGGCGGCGTATGCGTTTTCCGTCGGCTTGCTGGCCGCTTCCAGCGGCGCGCCGATGGCCGCGACCATGGCCGCAGGCATGGTGCCGCCGATTGGCATGGGCA
The DNA here is from genome assembly GCF_059862645.1 of Pseudomonas sp. MF08831. NCBI lineage: Bacteria > Pseudomonadati > Pseudomonadota > Gammaproteobacteria > Pseudomonadales > Pseudomonadaceae > Pseudomonas > Pseudomonas sp. MF08831. The sequence goes on from NZ_JCBCUX010000005.1 coordinate 143,223, forward strand.
TCGCCACGTTCCTGGCGCGGCGCAAGTTCGCCCAGACCGAACGCGAAGCCGGCAAGGCCGCGATGATTCTGGGCCTGTGCTTTATTTCCGAAGGCGCGATTCCGTTTGCGGCCAAAGACCCGCTGCGCGTGATCCCGGCCAGCATCGCCGGTGGCGCCTTGACCGGCGCGCTGTCGATGTATTTTGGCTGCAAACTGGCGGCGCCTCATGGTGGCCTGTTTGTGCTGGTCATTCCGAATGCGATGAACCATGCCCTGTTGTACTTGCTGGCGATTGTTGCCGGCAGCCTGCTGACTGGGTTGGTGTATGCGCTGATCAAGCGCCCTGAGGCGGTGGAACTCACCGTAGCTGCAGGAAAGGCCTGACACCGGTCAAAAATGTGGGAGCGGGCTTGCTCGCGAAAGCAGTGTGCCGGTCAATGCAGTCGTTGGTTGACACTGCGCTTTCGCGAGCAAGCCCGCTCCCACATTTGGCGCTTCAGAGTTGCCGAGTCGGTGTCACATCCGCTTCATCCCCGCGTGCTTTAGTTGACCTTTTGATACTCAAGAGGGCACCTGCATGAGCCACTTCGATCTCGGCCGTCGCCGCGTGATGCAAGCCGTCGGCGCCGGCCTGCTGCTGCCGGGCCTGGCGCCGGCGGTGATCGCGTCGGTCAAGGACCGGCCGCAACTCACCGATGGCGTGCAGTCCGGCGACCTGCTGGGCGACCGCGCGATGATCTGGAGCCGCAGCGACCGCCCGGCCAAGATGGTGGTGGAATGGGACACCCGCAGCGTGTTCAGCAACCCGCGAAAATTCATCTCGCCACTGGCCGACAGCCGCACCGACTTTACCGCCCGCGTCGAACTCACCGGGTTACCGGTCGACCAGGCGATCTTTTACCGCGTGCATTTTGAAGACGCCCAGACCGGCGTCGCCAGTGAGCCGTGGTTCGGCCACCTGCGCAGCGTGCCGCAACAACGCCGTGACATCCGTTTTGTGTGGAGCGGCGACACCGTCGGCCAGGGCTTTGGTATCAACCCGGACATTGGCGGCATGCGCATCTACGAAGCGATGCGCCTGCGCCTGCCGGACTTCTTTATTCACAGCGGCGACACCATCTACGCCGACGGCCCGGTGCCGGCGCAGTTGAGCGTTGAAGACGGGCGCATCTGGCGCAACATCACCACCGAAGCCAAGAGCAAAGTCGCCGAAACCCTGGATGAGTACCGCGGCAATTACCGCTACAACCTGCTCGACGAAAACGTGCGCCGCTTCAACGCCGAGGTGCCGCAGATCTGGCAGTGGGACGATCACGAGGTGGTGAATAACTGGTCGCCGAGCAAGCAACTCGATGAGCGCTATCAGACCAGGGACATCAACACGTTGGTCGGCCGCGCACGTCAGGCCTGGCTGGAGTATTCACCGATGCGTCGGCAAAGCGCCGATGGCGGTGGGCGGATCTATCGCAAGCTCAGTTACGGCCCGTTGCTGGATGTGTTCGTACTGGACATGCGCAGTTACCGTGGCCCCAACGACGACAACCTGGGAGGCGAAAAACCGTTCATGGGCCGTGAGCAACTGGACTGGCTCAAGCGCGAACTCAAGGCCTCAACGGCGCAATGGAAGGTCATCGCCGCCGACATGCCCATCGGCCTTGGCGTGCCTGACGGCGAGGTCAGCCCTGGCGTGCCGCGCTGGGAAGCGATTGCCAACGGCGACCCTGGCCCGGCCCAGGGCCGTGAGCTGGAGATTGCCGAACTGTTGGGGTTTTTGCGTGCCCAGCAGGTGCGTAACCATGTGTGGCTGACGGCGGATGTGCACTACTGCGCGGCGCACCATTACCACCCCGACCGGGCGGCGTTTCAGGATTTCGAGCCGTTCTGGGAGTTTGTGGCCGGGCCTTTGAATGCAGGGAGTTTTGGGCCCAACCCGTTGGATAAAACCTTTGGCCCGCAGGTGGTGTTCGAGAAGGCGCCGCCTGCGCAGAACACCTCGCCGCTGGCCGGGTTTCAGTTTTTTGGTGAGGTGCAGATTGATGGGCAGACGGCGGAGTTGACGGTGATTTTGCGCGACTTGGATGGGGTCTCTGTGTTTGAGCAAAAACTGCAGCCGGCCTGATCTGAAATGCACTTAAAAACGGTGGGAGCTGGCTTGCCTGCGATTGCATCACCCTGGTGTCACTGATACACCGAGGTGCCTGCATCGCAGGCAAGCCAGCTCCCACATTTTGATCCTCGGTGTTTATGAGGGCTTAGTACACATCCCGGCGATAGCGCCCTTGCTCGATCAGGCGCTCGACTGCTTCGCTGCCCAGCACCTCATGCAGCACCTGGTCCACGCCCGTCGCCATGCCCTGCAAACTGCCGCAGACATAAATGGCCGCGCCGTCTGCCAGCCATCGACGCAGCACGTCCGCTGACTCGCGCAGGCGATCCTGTACGTAGATTTTTTCTGGCTGGTCGCGTGAAAACGCGAGGTCCAGCAGGGCCAGATCGCCGCTGGCCAGCCAGCCTTGCAGCTCGTCCTGGCACAGGTAGTCGTGGGCGATATTGCGCTCGCCAAACAGCAGCCAGTTGCGCTGCTGACCAGCGGCAATGCGCGCCTTGAGCAAGCTGCGCAGGCCGGCAAGGCCGGTGCCGTTGCCCAAAAGGATCAGTGGCACTGGCGCCTCTGGCAGGTGGAAACCACTGTTGCGACGCAGGCGCAGGCTGATGCTTGAGCCGAGGGCGGCGTGTTCGGTCAGCCAGCCGGAACCCAGGCCCAGGCTGCCGTCGGGGTGACGTTCCTGGCGCACGATCAACTCCAGCACGCCGTCGCTGGCAATCGAGGCGATGGAGTATTCGCGCATGCCCAGGGGCACCAGGGCGTTCACCAGTGCCTGGGCGTGCAGGCCGACCAAGTGCGCGCGGTTGTCCGGCAGTTGGCGGGTGGCCAGGGCTTGGTTGAGGGTTTGCGCAAGGCCGTCGATCAACACGCCGTCGCTGCCGGCCAGGCCCAGGCCGGCAAGGAAGTGTTCGATGGCCCACGGGCAATTGCGCGGCAGTATTTCCACCAGGTCGCCGGCCAGCCAGGTGTGTGACGAAGGCGGTGTGAGGCCGAGCAAGTAAATGTCCGAGCCGACGCTGTCGCGGTTGAGCAGGGTGCGTCGGGTCAGGGTCCAGTTTTCGTACTGGGCGGTCTGCCAGGCGGATGCCGGCGCATGCCCGGTGAGCTGGCCCAGTTGCTGTTGCCAGGTCAGCAGCGCTTCGGTGTCGCCGCTGTCGACTTCCACAGGCGCGAACAACGGGTTGCCGCCTTGATGGGTCAGCCAGAAATGCAGGCGCCGGGCAAAGCCGCAGAAGTGTTCGTACTGGCGGTCACCCAGGGCCAGCACCGAGTAGTTAAGGCCTTTGAGCGACAGGTCCTGGCCGAGCACGCTGCGCTCGAAACCACGGGCGCTGTCGGGCGCTTCGCCGTCGCCGAAGGTGCTGACTACAAACAGTGCATGTTCTGACTCACACAGGTCTTGCTGGCTGACACTGCCCAACGGCTGCACCTTCACCGGCAGGCCGGCGGCCTGTAATTGCCCGGCTGTCTGCCATGCAAGCTGTTCGGCAAAGCCGCTTTGGCTGGCAAAGCCGATCAGCCACGCCGGGGCGTCGCTGTGGTTGGCGCCGAGGCCTTTGCGGGCATCGCGGACCTGGCGTTTTTTGCGGCGGCGGTCGAGGTAGAGCAGCCAGCCGGTAATAAAGAACAGCGGCATGCACAGCGCACTGACGGTCAGGATGATGCGGCCTACCAGCCCGAAGTAGCTGCCGGTGTGCAGTGCGTAGACACTGGTGAGCAATTGCGACTTGAAGGTCTTGCTCGCGTAGCGGTCATGGGACTTGACCTCGCCGGTGGCCGGGTCGAGGTTGATCTGGTTCAGCGCGCGGTCGTGCGGCGATGTTTTGAGCAGGTAATACACAATGGCCGGCTGCCCGGCGACGGCCGGCATACGGATGTTGTAGGCGCTCAAGCCGGGGCCGGCGTTGGCGTAGATGCTGCTCCAGATCGCGTCGTAGTTGGCCACGGGTGCCGGGCCTTCGGGCGGCGGGCCGCGTTTGCGCATGCGTTCATTTTGCGGGGCGTCGGAGAGCAGTTTGGTTACGCCCTGGTTGTACCAGTCATACGACCAATACAGGCCGGTGAGCGCGGCCAATAGGTAAAACAGCAGGCACCAGGTGCCGAACACCGAGTGCAGGTCCCAGTTGAAACTGCGGCCCTTTTTGCGCCAGTCCAGCGTCAGCCAGGCGCGCCAGCTTGCCACCTGGCGCGGCCAGCGCAGGTACAGGCCCGACAGGCAGAAGAACACCAGGATCAGCGTGCAGGCACCGGTGATTTGCCGGCCGGTATCGCCAGCCGCCAGGAAGCGGTGCAGCTGCAAGATGAAACCGAACAGGTCCTGGCCGACGGCGTCGCCCATGTAGTTGCCGGTGTACGGGTCGAAGTAGCGCATCTGGCCACGCCGCTCGCCCGGTGGTGCGGTGAAGAACACGCGCGCGGCGTTGCCGCTGTCGCTTTCTACCCACAACATCGACACGGTCTTGCCTTCGGTGGCCTCCAGCTTGCGCACCAGTTCGGCAGGCGGCAGCACGCCGGCTTCGCGTTTTTCGACGCTTAAGACGGTCGGATTGAGCGCGCGCAGAATTTCATCCTGAAACGAGACCGCAGCCCCGGTGATCCCCATCAATGCCAGCACCAGCCCGGCGGTAATGCCGAAGAACCAGTGCAACTGGAACAGGGTTTTCTTCAACACGTCGGACCGCCTCGCTCATCTGGATATATAAGTCACGGCGCGCATTATGCCGTGGGCTAACGAGAAATATTCTGTTTTACACGCAAAAGCCCCACGCATCCGATGCGTGGGGCTTTGGGCCAGAAGTTGGCCGCGTTTAGAAGTGGAAACTGGTGGTCAACAACGCCGTACGACCGGCCGCCTGGTTGGCGAAGTGCGCCGCGTAAGCTTTGTCGTAGTAGGTCTTGTCGGTCAGGTTTTGCACGTTCAGTTGCAGGTCGACGTTCTTGGTCAGCTTGTAGCTGGCCATGGCGTCGTAGCGCGTGTACGACGGCACGTAAACGGTGTTGGCCGCGTCGCCGTAAACCTGGTCGACGTAGAACGCGCCGCCGCCGATGGTCAGCTTTGGCGTGATGTCATAGGTGGTCCACAGGCTGAAGGTGTTTTTCGGCGTGTTGGGCATTTGGTTGCCCTTGTTGGAACCGGCGGTGACGACACCCTGGCGGTTGCCGTTTTTGCCGGGGTCAACCAGCTCGCTTTTCAGGTAGCTGTAGCCGGCGAACACTTGCCATTGTTCGGTGAGCTTGCCGCTGGCGGACAGTTCGATGCCGTCCACTCGCGATTCGCCCGCGGTTTCGTAGGTGTTGGAGTCCACCAGAATGCGCGTGTTTTTCTTCTCGGTACGGAAGATCGCGCCGGTCAGGGACAGGCGGTTGTGGAACAGGTCCCACTTGGTGCCCAGTTCGTAGTTGACGGTCTCTTCGGGTTTCAGGTCGCTGGTGTTGATGCCGGTGACGAAGCCGTTGGTTTCCTGGCCTTCACCGACCATGCCGCCGGCAGGCGATGCCGAGGTGGCGTAGGAGGTGTAAATGCTGCCGTTCTCCAGCGGCTTCCAGACCAGGCCCGCCTGCCAGTTGAAGAACTGGCTGTCGTCCTTGATTTTGCTGCGCCCCGCGGCGGCGTTGGTGTTGGCTTCGGTGTCGAAGGTGTCGTAGCGCAGGCCGAGGTTCAACAGCCATTTCGGGTCCAGCTCAAGGGTATCGAACACGTAGGCGGCGCGGCTGGTGGCCTTGGTGTTGGTGCCGTAGTAGTTGCGCGCGACGCTGCCGGTCCAGGCGTCATCCGGCGTCGGGTTGCTCAGCGAGGTGCACTGCCCGCCCAGGCTGCCTTTGGCCACGGTGCAGGTCGGGTTGGCGTTCGGGCTGACCGTGTAGCCGCTGACGCGGGTTTCTTCGCCGGTGAATTCCAGGCCGGTGGAGTACGAGTGCTTCATGCCCGCCAGTTGGAAACTGCCGAACAGGTCGGTTTGGTTGGTGGTGGTGTCGGTGGTCGACACTCGCGTGTTGGCACGGCGCCACACGGTGCCGAAACGGCTGACGTTGCGCTGGCTGTCGTCCGGCTGAGTGAGCACGTAGTCCTGGCCGGTGCTGCCATGGCGCAGGGTGTTTTTCAGCGTCATGTCGTCGTTCAGGTCGTGCTCGATGGAGAACGTGCTGATATCGGCGCGGGTCTTGCGGAAGTCGCGGTCTTTCAAGCCGTAGAAGTTGTTGCTGTCGCCGCCATCGGTGGGTTTGTCGTGCCCGTGGGCAGTGGCGGTCGGCGAGCTGTAGCCGTAGGGAATGCCCGAGTCCGGCAGGTCGTTGCTTTCCATGTGGTAGTAGCTGAAGTTGACGCGCGTCGGCGTGCCCAGGCCGAAGGTCAGCGACGGCGCTACACCCCAGCGGTCATAGTCGATGACATCGCGGCCAGCCACGTTCTGCTCGTGGCTCATCAGGTTCAAGCGGAACGCGGCGTTGTCGAGGAACTGGCGGTTCACGTCGAGCACGTAGCGGCGGGTCTGGTCGGAGCCGTAGGTGAAACCACCGTTGGTGAAGTCGCGCGCCTGTGGCGTTTTACTCACCAGGTTGATGCTGCCGCCAGCCGAACCCCGACCGCCAAACGAGGAGTTCGGGCCTTTGCTGACTTCAATCGATTCGATGTCGAAGATCTCGCGGCTCTGGCCGCCGGTGTCGCGCACGCCGTCCAGGTAAGTGTCGCCCTGGGCATCAAAACCGCGAATGAACGGACGGTCGCCCTGAGGGTTGCCGCCTTCACCGGCACCGAAAGTAATGCCCGGTACAGTGCGCAAGGCGTCCTGCAACGAGGTGGCGGCGGTGTCCTTGAGCACTTGTTGCGGCACCACGGTCACCGAGCGCGGGGTGTCTACCAGTGGCGCGGTGTACTTTTGCGAAGCGGCTTTTTCCACCTGGTAGGACGTGTTGTCCTGCTCCTGGCCGGTAATACTGGTGGCGCCCAGGGAGATGCTGTTGCGCTCGCCTTTGTGTTCGGTGCTTTCGGCCGCTTGCGCCAATTGGGCGGCAGAGCTGGCGCTGAGTGCGACGCCGATGGCCGAAGCCAGCATGCGTGGTGAACTGGCTGATGTTTTTAGCAGTGTGCGCGACATTGACGTGTCCCTTCCCCAAGGTTGTAAGGCCGCGGAATATAGGGTCAACAAGAGTTTCTATCAATTGCGATACATTACTATTCGCACTGAATTTACATTCTTTACACTTTTTGCTTACGGTTTTTACGAACTCGTTCGTCTCCCGCGTTTTACAGGGCGGATAAGAATCAATACCATTGGCGCCTCTCTGCCTTCAGGTACCGCCCCATGCTGCTGCACATTCCCGGCCTGTTCTCTCGCGAGGAGGTGCTGCGCATTCGCCAAGCCTTGGAAAACACCGAGTGGGCCGACGGTAAAATCACCGCCGGGCATCAGTCCGCCAAAGCCAAACACAACCTGCAATTGCCCGAGGGCCACCCGCTGGCCAAGGAAATTGGCGCGGCGATGCTCGAGCGTTTGTGGAAAAACCCGCTGTTTATGTCAGCGGCGTTACCGCACAAGGTCTTCCCGCCTTTGCTCAATTGCTACACGGCCGGTGGCAGTTTCGACTTCCACATCGACAACGCCGTGCGCCAGGCGCGGGGCAGCCATGAACGGGTCCGGACCGATCTGTCGTCCACGCTGTTTTTCAGTGATCCGGATGAATACGACGGTGGCGAGCTGGAGATCCAGGACACCTTTGGTCTGCAGCGGGTCAAACTGCCGGCCGGCGACATGGTGCTGTACCCAGGTTCGAGCCTGCACAAAGTCAACGCCGTAACCCGTGGCGCGCGTTACGCTTCGTTCTTCTGGACCCAAAGCCTGGTGCGTGAAGACAGCCAGCGCACCTTGCTGTTCGAGATGGACGGCGCCATCCAGCAACTGACCCGCGATGTTCCTGACCATCCAGCGCTGATCCAGCTCACCGGCACGTACCACAACCTGTTGCGCCGCTGGGTCGAGGTCTGACGTGGGCTTTTTATTGCGCCGTGAAGAAGTGCTCAACGTCGAGCAACTGCAAAGCATGCTCGACGATTCCCCGGTGCGCGCCGCCCAGGCTATTTTGATGGCAGCCAAGGCGGGCGTGGTTGATGCCCAGGCCTTGCTGGGACAAATCCTGCTGGAAGGGCGCGGCATTGCGCGCGATGAAGCGCTGGCGCTGCGCTGGTCCCAGATCGCCGCCAACGGCGGGCAGTTGATGGCACGCAATATGGCCGGGCGTTGCCTGGAACATGGCTGGGGCTGCGCCGTAGATGAGGTGGCAGCTGCGCGGGAGTATCGCCTGGCGGCAGAGGCCGGGTTGGACTGGGGCCAATACAACTATGCCAACCTGCTGGCCACCGGTCGTGGTGTCGACGAAGACCGACCGCAAGCGCTGGGGTTTTATCGGCTGGCTGCAGAGCAGGGCCACGCCAAGTCGATGAACCTTGTGGGGCGTTATTTGGAAGACGGCCACTATTGCCCGAGGGATTTTGAGGCGGCCGTCGAGTGGTATCGGCGCTCAGCCGAAGGCGGGGATTTTCGCGGGCAGTTCAGTTATGCCGCGATATTGGCTGACCGAGGCCGAATCGACGAGGCATTGGCGGGGCTGCGCAAGGCGCTGGCGGGCGGCAATCTGAAGTTTTTGCGAACGGCCCACGCTGCGTTGGCCGCAGCCACTGACCCACAGATTCGTGCAATGGCCGAGGCCTACCAACAGCGCGCCGCGAGCCTTTGCTAACCGATAAAAAAACCCATGACATGTCATGGGTTTTTTGTGTGCGAATTGCTTACACGTAGTAAGACTTCAACGGTGGGAAGCCATTGAATTCCACGGCGCTGTAGCTGGTGGTGTACGCACCGGTCGACAGCCAGTACAAACGGTCACCAATCGCCAGGTTCAGCGGCAGGCCGTACTTGTAGTTCTCGTACATGATGTCGGCGCTGTCGCAGGTAGGGCCGGCGATGACCACTTCTTCCATCTCGCCTTTCTTCTCGGTCCAGATCGGAAACTTGATGGCTTCGTCCATGGTTTCGATCAGGCCGGAGAATTTGCCCACGTCGGTGTATACCCAACGCTCGACGGCGGTGCGGGATTTACGCGCAACCAACACCACTTCGCTGACCAGGATGCCGGCGTTGGCGATCAACGAACGGCCCGGCTCCAGGATGATTTCCGGCAGGTCGTCGCCGAAATCTTCCTTGAGGAAGCGGATGATTTCTTCGGCGTAGGTTTCCAGGCTGTTGGTGCGGGTGATGTAGTTGGCCGGGAAGCCACCGCCCATGTTGATCAGCTTGAGGTGGATGCCGTCTTCTTCCTTCAGGCGTTCGAAGATCACTTTGACCTTGGCAATCGCCGCGTCCCACACGCTGATGTCGCGCTGCTGCGAGCCGACGTGGAAAGAGATGCCGTATGGCACCAGGCCCAGGTCACGGGCGAGGATCAGCAGGTCCATGGCCATGTCGGTCTGGCAGCCGAATTTGCGCGACAAAGGCCAGTCAGCCGTGGTCGAGCCTTCGGTGAGGATACGCACATAGACTTTCGAGCCCGGCGCGGCCTTGGCGATGTTGCGCAGGTCGGCTTCGGAGTCGGTGGAGAACAGACGCACGCCCTTATCAAAGAAGTAGCGAATGTCCTTGGATTTTTTGATGGTGTTGCCGTAGCTGATACGGTCGGGGCTGACGCCACGGTCCATGACCTTGTCCAGCTCGTAGATCGAGGCGATGTCGAAGCTCGAACCCTTGTCTTTCAACAGGTCGATGATCTCGACGGCAGGGTTGGCCTTGACCGCGTAATAGACTTTGGCGAATTCGAAACCGGCGCGCAGGTCATCGTAGGCCTGGCTGATCATCGCGGTGTCGATCACCACGAACGGGGTTTCTTGCTTGTCGGCGAACGCCTTCATTTTGTCAAAAGTGGCGCGCGCGAAATAATCTTCGACGTTGATCGACATGCTGGGAACTCCTAAGGGCAAACTAATTTGATCAATGGGTGCAAATGAACGTCCTCCGTATCCCCACTTTGGTTCGCCTACTTCCCAAGGCATGTCGCCGAAAGCAAAAAGGCCACGGGAATAACCGCTTCCCTTGGCCTTGCTGTCTCGTCGTCAGTACTTGAGCCGGATGGATCGTTTCCAGCATGGACGTTCGGCGCGAACTTTAGGACGTGAGGGGCCATAGATCAACTAAAAATGTCGCGTTTTTGCACGCGTTCGTCGCAGGACCTCGTGCAGCTACTTATGTAACCGACCGGTGTGACGGATTGATGTTCCCCGGGAGGGCCAAATCGGTGGGATTTCCCTGACTCACCAACGGGCAAATGTGGGAGGGGGCTTGCCCCCGATGGCGGTGTGTCAGTCACTTCATCAGTCACTGATCCACCGCTATCGGGCGCAAGCCCCCTCCCACCTGTTGCGCTGTGTTATTTCAGGTCAGGCCAGCGCAGTCTCGGCAGGGGAAACAATACTGGTCTTGCCCCCACGCGACTTACCGGAACTCAAGTACTCGGCAATCGACTCCTGGGTCACTTCACCGAGGAACACGCGCTCCGCGTCCATCACCGGCAACCACGAGCGGTTGAACTCATACATGCGCGACAACAGGATGCGCAGGTGCTCGTCGTACGCCGCCGTGGCGTTGAACTCGCGCAGGTACTGGCCGCACGTACCGGTCTGACGGTGCAGGTCGCGACGTCGTACATAACCCAGCGCCTTGTTCTCGGCACAGGTGACCACCACGTAGCGACGGTCCGTTTCGTCCATCAGCTCCAGCGCCTCGGCCACCGGGGTTTCCGGGCTCACCGACGGGGCGTTGTCCGCCGCGTCTTCGGCTTTCACCAGCAGCAGGCGCTTGAGGGTGCTGTCCTGGCCGACGAAATTGCTCACGAACTCGTCAGCCGGATGCGCCAGCAGCGTGTCCGGGTGGTCGATCTGCAGCAGCTTGCCGGCACGGAAGATCGCGATCTTGTCGCCCAGCTTGATCGCTTCGTCGATGTCGTGGCTGACCATGATCACGGTCTTGTTCAGCGCGCGCTGCATCTCGAAGAATTCGTTCTGGATCATCTCGCGGTTGATCGGGTCGACCGCGCCGAACGGCTCGTCCATCAGCAGCAGCGGTGCATCGGCCGCCAGCGCACGGATCACACCGATGCGCTGTTGCTGGCCGCCCGACAGTTCACGCGGGTAGCGATGCAGGTATTGCTTGGGTTCCAGCTTGATCATGCTCATCAACTCGCGGGCGCGGTCGTGGCATTTCTGCTTGTCCCAGCCGAGCAGCTTGGGCACCACCACGATGTTTTCCTCGATGGTCATGTTCGGGAACAGGCCGATCTGCTGGATCACGTAACCGATGTTGCGACGCAAGGTCACCTCATCCAGGTCGGTGGTGTCTTCGCCGTTGATCAGGATCTTGCCCGAGGTGGGCTTGATCAGGCGGTTGATCATTTTCAGCGTGGTGCTTTTGCCGCAACCCGATGGGCCGAGGAACACGCAAATCTCGCCTTCATTGACGGTCAGGCTTACGTCGTTCACGGCAGATACGGTTTTGCCGTTGCTTTGAAAAGTCTTGGTCAGGTTTTGAAGTTCGATCATTTGAGCAGTCCTTTTGGAGTCAGCGAGCGTTGCAGCCATTGCAGAAGCAGGTCGGCGAAGATGGCCAGAAGACTGACCAGCACGGCGCCAACGATCAGCATCGACATGTCGCTGCGGCTGATGGAAGCCAGAATAAGTACACCCAGACCACCGGCGCCGATGGTGGCGGCAATGGTCATCACACCAATGTTCATCACCACGGCGGTGCGCACACCGGCGAGGATCACCGGCACGGCGATGGGCAGTTCAACCATGCGCAGGCGCTGGCCGAAGGTCATGCCGATGCCTTTGGCGGCTTCGCGAATGCCCGGTTCCACGCCCGTCAGGGCCAGGTAGGTGTTACGCATGATCGGCAGCAGCGAGTAGAGGAACACCGCGGTGATCGCCGGCATTGGCCCCAGGCCCTGGCCGAACTTGGAGTAGAAGGGCAGCAGCAGGCCGAACAGCGCGATCGACGGCACGGTCAGCAGCACGGTGGCGCTGGCTTGCAGCGGGCCGGCCAGGGTCGGGAAGCGCGTCATCAACACGCCCAGCGGCACGCCCACGACGATTGCCAGAATGACGGCAATGCCGACCAGGGTGATGTGCTGCCAGGTCAGGTGCAGGACCTGGGCCCAATCAAGATGGGAAAAGGCGTTCAGAAATTCCATGTCTTCTCCTCTTATTGGCTGATGGGATGTTGGCGCAGGAAGTCTGCGGCCACGGCGGACGGGCTTTCATGGTCAACGTCGACCCGCGCGTTCAGCTGGCGCATGGTTGCGTCGTCGAACAGCGCGGCCAGTGGTTTCAGGTCGGCGGCCAGTTCAGGGTGAGCGTTGAGATAATCCTGACGCACCACCGGCGCGGCGGTGTAGTCCGGGAAGTAGTGTTTGTCGTCTTCCAGCAGCTTCAATTTGAAGGCGTTCAGGCGACCGTCGGTTGTGTAGACCAACCCGGCAAACACCTGGCCATTACGCAGCGCGGTGTAGACCAGGCCGGCGTCCATCTGCCGGGTGTTTTTGCGCGTGAGGTTCATGTCATACAGCTTGACCATGCCGGCCATGCCGTCGGAACGGTTGGCGAACTCGGTGTCCAGGGCCACCAGGCGCGTGCCTTTGGTTTTCTCGGCCAGGGCTTGGGTCAGGTCGCTGATGCTGTTGATCTGCGGGAATTCCTTGGCCACGTTTTCCGGCAACGCCAATGCGTAGGTGTTGCTGAATTTCGACGGGGAGAGCCAGACCAGGCCTTTTTTCGCATCGAGTTCTTTAACTCGGGCGTAGGACTGTTCGCTGTCGAGTTTCTCGTCCACATGGTTGTAGGCCACCAGCGACACGCCGGTGTATTCCCAGATCAGGTCCAGCTGCCCGCTTTCCTGGGCACTGCGCGCCAGGTTGCTGCCTAGGCCGCCGGTCACGCGGGTGTCGTAACCCTTGGTGCGCAGGTACTGGGAGGTGATTTCGGCGAGCAGCGTCTGTTCAGTGAACACGCGGGCGCCGATGCGGATGACGGGTTTTTCGGCGGCTTGCGCAACACCTGCCAACAGCAGGACGCAGCCTAATATCAAGCTTAACTTTTTCATGTCGATTCCTTTGCCAAGCCTTAAGACGGACGCAACCCGCGTTCCAGCCAGAGGCGGCTGGCCATGGTCACCAGACCGTCAAGCAGCAATGCCAGCAGCGCGGTGCACGCGGCGCCGAGCAGCAGTTGCGGCTGATTGTTCAGGGCGATGCCGGGGAAGATCAGGCTGCCCAGGCTGTTGGCACCAATCAGGAACGCCAGCGGTGCGGTGCCGACGTTGATCGCCAGGGCCACGCGCACACCGCCGATGATGATCGGCACGGCGTTGGGCAATTCCACGCGAAACAGCACCTGGCGCGGCGTCATGCCGATGCCGGTGGCGGCTTCTTTCAACGAGCCTTGAACGTTTTTGAGGCCTTCGTAGGTGTTGCGCACAATGGGCAGCAACGAGGCGAGGAACAACGCGAAGATGGCCGGGCCACTGCCGATGCCGAGGACGCCGAGGGCGATGGCCAGTACGGCCAGGGGCGGGACGGTGTTGCCGATGTTGAAGATCTGCATGAAGCGTTCTGCGCGCCCGACCATGTTCGGTCGGCTGAGCAGGATACCGGCGGGGATGCCTACAACGAGGGCGGCCAGCATGGAGACAAGAACGAGGATCAGGTGTGCTTGCAGGTAAAACAACAAATCGTCGCGGTACAGTTCGATCGTGTTGATGCCGATCCAGTGGACCAGCAGGGCCAGGAGAGCGACGACAACCGCTCCTCCTATCAGCCCTTTGCCATAGCGAATAGCCACAGGCGGACTCCTTTTTTTCTTCTGTCGGCGTCCACATTTCCGAGCGGCAATGCCATTCCTGGCTGTCGGCGAATGTGGTCGCGAAATGCAGCTTGCCAATGCCGGTTAGACGGCATGAGGTCAAGCCATGAGCGCAGCCTCGTCAGGCTAACTTGCTGATTTTTCAGCCCCTGGTACGAGTGCGGTAGCAGGGGAGTGGACGTCTCGACCTTTTAAAAGGTTCCACACTTGGCAGCATTTAGCCACCCCCAATCGGGTGAACGGTGGTCTGGCTCCCTGGGTTTGCGCTATACTCGCCGCCCTTTTTTGACTCACCTGCCAGGCGATTTCCCATGACCCACCAGGCCGCCGAAGTCGCGAAACGCCGCACTTTCGCCATTATTTCCCACCCCGATGCCGGTAAAACCACCATCACCGAGAAGCTCCTGCTGATGGGCAAGGCAATCGCAGTGGCCGGCACGGTGAAATCCCGCAAATCGGACCGCCATGCCACCTCCGACTGGATGGAAATGGAAAAACAACGGGGTATTTCCATTACCACGTCGGTCATGCAGTTCCCGTATCGCGACCACATGGTCAACCTGCTCGACACCCCGGGCCACGAAGACTTCTCCGAAGATACCTACCGCACCCTGACGGCGGTGGACTCGGCCTTGATGGTCCTCGACGGCGGTAAGGGCGTTGAGCCACGTACCATCGCGCTGATGGACGTGTGCCGCCTGCGAGACACGCCGATCGTCAGCTTCATCAACAAACTCGACCGCGATATTCGCGACCCGATCGAATTGCTCGATGAAATCGAAGCCGTCCTGAAGATCAAGGCTGCGCCGATCACCTGGCCGATCGGTTGCTACCGCGACTTCAAGGGTGTGTACCACCTGGCCGACGACTACATCATTGTCTACACCGCCGGCCACGGCCACGAGCGCACCGATGTGAAAATCATCGAGAAGCTCGACTCCGACGAAGCCCGCGCCCACCTGGGTGACGAGTACGACCGCTTCGTCGATCAACTGGAACTGGTGCAGGGCGCCTGCCACGCGTTCAACCAGCAGGAATTCCTCGACGGCCAACTGACGCCGGTGTTCTTCGGTACGGCGTTGGGCAACTTCGGTGTCGACCACGTACTCGACGCCGTCGTGAACTGGGCGCCGAAACCTTTGGCCCGGGTTGCCAATGAGCGCACGGTGGAACCGGTTGAAGAAAAATTCACCGGCTTTGTGTTCAAGATCCAGGCGAACATGGACCCCAAGCACCGCGACCGTATCGCCTTCATGCGTATCTGCTCCGGCAAATACGAAAAAGGCATGAAGATGCGCCACGTGCGCACCGGCAAGGACCTGCGCATCGGCGATGCCCTGACGTTCTTCTCCTCCGAGCGTGAACAGCTCGAAGAAGCCTACGCCGGCGACATCATTGGCTTGCACAACCACGGCACCATCCAGATCGGCGACACCTTCACCGAGGGCGAAGTGCTGGGCTTCACCGGTATCCCGCACTTCGCCCCGGAACTGTTCCGCCGCGTACGCCTGCGCGACCCGCTCAAATCCAAGCAACTGCGCCAGGGCCTGCAGCAACTGGCGGAAGAGGGCGCCACCCAGGTGTTCTTCCCCGAGCGCAGCAACGACATCATCCTCGGTGCCGTCGGCGTGCTGCAGTTCGATGTGGTCGCCAGCCGCCTGAAAGAGGAATACAAGGTCGAATGCTCCTACGAGCCAATCACCGTGTACTCCGCGCGCTGGATCGATTGCAGCGATAAGAAGAAGCTGGAAGAGTTCTCCAACAAGGCTGTGGAAAACCTGGCAGTGGACGGCGGTGGTCACCTGACCTACCTGGCCCCGACCCGGGTGAACCTGGCGTTGATGGAAGAGCGCTGGCCGGATGTGAAATTCCGCGCGACCCGTGAGCACCATTAAGGTCTGAGCGGCACAAAAAGGGCGAAGCTGTCATGGCTTCGCCCTTTTTTGTGGGCGCCGATATTCTAAGTGTGGGAGCGGGCTTGCTCGCGAATGCGGTGTATCAGTCAACATATTCAGTGACTGACACCGCATTCGCGAGCAAGCCCGCTCCCACATTTTGATCTCCACAAGGCGATGAATTGGCGAGATATCCGCATCCGGTCTAGCGTTTCAAATAATTCACCCATTCACCGACGGATCTGGAGGCTACCTTGCGTATAACTCAACGGGCTATCTGGTTGGTGCTTTTTGGCACCCTGGGTGTGTCCACCGCCTTGGCATGCACCTCGGCGCTGGCCGACACCGGCACGCCCCAATGGAAAGACACCGGCCCGGTGACCAAGAAAAAGCAGAACGAGGTCAACTCCGGCAGTTGGCAACCCCAAGCCCAACCCGCGCCTAAGGAGGATGCTGAAAACCCCTATAACGAAGGAGAGGACAGCGACACCTACGACGATGGCGATACCTGAAGCCTGGCGCAAACCCGGCATTGGGACTAGCTTCTAACCTGGCGACGGTAAAACGCTGTCGTGCAGGATTCATCTACTGACTGGACGGAAATCGACCATGAGTATTTTTCAACGTGTAGTGCTGTTGATAAAAGTGCTGGTGCTGTTGTCGTTGGGGATGTCGACGGCCTGGGCGCATAACCCGGTGCAGGGCAGTCAGACGGGCTTTTCGGCGGTGCAGACAGCGCAGGGCAAGGGACTGCAACTGGCCAAGTCGGAAGCCGAGCCAGGCGATGAGGACCAAGGCGGTTCCAAGGATGATGACGACCAGCAAGCCCCGGATGACGATGATGGCGATCAAGGTGACAGCGATACCTGAGTCGGCCTGAAGCACAGTCCATCCCGTCAGGTATGCACCGCCTGACGGGAGGGCTGTATACCGTTAAACCCGCTCCCTTTGAATCATGCGATATCGTTGAAGTAGTCGCTGTTCACTATCTTGTCTATTGAAAGTCCCTGTCCTGGCAGGTAATCGGTACTGCTCGCTGCGGTGAATTTCATATCACTGCTGCCCTTGGTAATGCTGCGTTCACCGGCTGTAGACGTACGGGTGGTGTAAACCGTATTTCGCATCGCCACGTACCCGCTCAAATCATTATTCATTTTGGTAAGACGGTCATTAATCTGGCCGGGCGTGAGGTTGAGTTTCTTTTCCAGGCGCACCCCCCATCGCGTCAGGCAAGTTTCTGCAAAGTGACGAACAATCTCGCCGGGTTCGGCATATACCTTTGCACCCTGGTTTCCGTCGGGGGCTGCATTACCCACCAAGGTCGCGTGGCGCCCGGGCATTGGATAGATATGAACATGGGTGTTTGTATCAAAGGCGGGTACGACACACGCGAATCCGGAGGATCGCTCGTCCCTGGCGTAAAAACCGACGTACTCTTTAACATTGCTGCCGAGCGTTACTCGACTGCTCTGGAAGTTCAAGAGCCCGGGAACCGGGTCGACAGCGAAGATATTGACCGGCACATTCTTCAAGACGCTGTCATTGAGCATGGCATTGGCCAGCATGTGGCAGCTGATCCCGCCGCGGCTCCAACCGACCAGGTTGACGCGCGTGGGAATGATCCCGTCTTTTCGAAAGGTCTTGATGATCTGCTCTTGCAACTGCTGCTGCGTTACTTTGCGCGTACCGTAATCGTAAGTGCGCCAATACCAACTGCCGGTGACTTTGACGTCTTCAATTGGAATGCCGGCTTTTTGCAGTTGGGTGTAGTTTTCCTCAGTCAGTTTTTCGCGCTGCCAGGTAAACGTGCCCTTCATGATGTTAACCGCGTGAGCCACATTTTCTTCCCAGCCAGAGCCCAGGGCGGTGCCCTTTAACTGAAGATAATTGCCAGACTCGGAGAACATTTCATCGGCTTGCAAGTTGCCGCTGCCGGGGCCGTCGATAACGATCCATTCGGCAAACTCCTTACTGACGCTTTGAGTGTTTTGCGCCAGCGTGGAAATCAACTCACCGTTCCAATAACTGGCGTGAGTATCGTCAAACTTGGTTGAGCCAGTGCCGCAGAAAAAAACAGTGAATGTTGTCATGAGCGATTACCCGTCCATTGGATAAAGGGGGTGAGCTGATAACAATGCAAAAGGCCGTGGCTGGCTACTGTGAGAACTGACAGGCAGTTAGATTGGTTTCGAATACTGAAGGGGATTTGGTGATCAAAAGTGGCTGGTGATCAGCCCAAAAAAAAGCCCCTCCCAACAGGCTGATGCGCAACCTGATGGGAAGGGCTTGTAGAACACCTGTCATGCCCTGGCGTTATCGCCAGGGCATTTTTGTTGCACGCAGGCTCAGGCCACGAACTGCTCCGCGTAGTGGCAAGCCACTTGGCGGTTATCCAGCGGCCGCAACAGCGGCTCCTCGCTGCTGCAACGCGCTGTCGCGTACGGGCAGCGCTTGTGGAACGCGCAGCCGGATGGCGGGTTCAGCGGGTTGGGCAGTTCGCCGACGATCTTGATCTTCGGCTTGTTCGGGTCTGGATGGATGGTCGGGGTGGCCGACAGCAGCGCCTGGGTGTACGGGTGCAGCGGACGAGCGTAGATGTCTTCCTTGGGGCCGACTTCCACCGGGCGGCCGAGGTACATCACCATCACGTCGTCGGCAACGTGTTGCACCACTGCCAAGTTGTGGGAAATGAACACGTAGGCGGTGTTGAATTCCTGCTGCAGGTCCATGAACAGGTTAAGTACCTGGGCCTGGATCGATACGTCGAGTGCCGAGGTCGGTTCATCCGCCACCAGCACTTTGGGTTGCAGCATCATGGCGCGTGCCAGGGCAATACGCTGGCGCTGGCCACCGGAGAACATGTGCGGGTAGCGCTGATAATGCTCGGGGCGCAGGCCCACTTGCTTCATCATCGCCTGCACTTTTTCGCGGCGTTCGGCGGCGGACAGGTTGGTGTTGATCAACAGCGGCTCGCCGAGTTGATCACCGACTTTCTGCCGAGGGTTCAGCGAGGCGTACGGGCTCTGGAACACCATCTGCACGTCTTTGCGCAATTGCTTGCGCTGGGCCTTGTCGGCACCGGCGACTTCCTGGCCGGCGATTTTCAACGAGCCGGACGACGGCTCTTCAATCAGCGTCAGCGCGCGGGCCAGGGTGGATTTGCCGCAACCCGACTCGCCTACTACGGCGAGGGTCTTGCCGGCTTCCAGTTCAAACGACACACCATTAAGCGCGCGTACCAGCGCGTGGCCCTTGAACAGGCCACGGGAGACTTCGTAGTGACGGGTCAGGTCGCGGGCGGTAAGAACGACGGCCATTACGCCACCTCCTGGTTCAAGGGGTAGAAGCAGCGCGCGAGGCTGTTGCTTTTCGGGTCAAGGCCAGGCCGCTGGGCACGGCAGGATTCCTGCACATACGGGCAACGTGGCGACAGCAGGCAACCCTGCGGGCGGTCATAACGACCGGGAACGATACCCGGCAGCGTGGCCAGGCGCGTGGCGCCCAGGCTGTGCTCGGGGATCGCCTTGAGCAGCGCTTCGCTGTACGGGTGCGCCGGGATGTCGAACAGTTGCGGCACCTGGCCGACTTCCACGGCCTGGCCGGCGTACATCACGCACACGCGCTGTGCGGTTTCAGCCACCACGGCCAGGTCGTGGGTGATCAGCACCAGGCCCATGTTCTGCTCTTTCTGCAGGGCCAGCAGCAGCTCCATGATCTGCGCCTGAATGGTCACGTCCAGCGCAGTGGTCGGTTCGTCAGCGATCAGCAGTTTCGGCTCGCCGGCAATCGCCATTGCGATTGCGACACGTTGGCTCATACCGCCGGACAGTTGGTGCGGGTAGGCATCCATACGGCTGGCCGCGCCCGGAATTTCCACTTTTTCGAGCAGTTCGATCGCACGTTTGCGCGCTTGCTTGCCGGACATTTTCAGGTGCAGGCGCAGCACTTCTTCGATCTGGAAACCCACGGTGTAGCTGGGGTTCAGCGCGGTCATCGGGTCCTGGAACACCATCGCCAGGTCTTTGCCGACGATTTGGCGGCGCTGACGGTTGCTCAGCTTGAGCATGTCTTTGCCATCAAAGTTCAGGGCGTCGGCGGTGACGATGCCGGGGTGCTCGATCAGGCCCATCAGCGCCATCATGGTCACGGATTTACCCGAGCCCGACTCGCCAACGATCGCCAGTACTTCGCCCTTGTCGACGGAAATGTCGAGGCCATCGACCACCGGCACGGCGGTCGCGTCGCCGAAGCGTACGTTGAGATTCTTGATTTCTAACAGTGACATGGGAATCTCCTCAGGCGGCGTTCTTGAGTTTCGGGTCCAGCGCATCGCGCAGGCCGTCACCCATCAAGTTGATTGCCAGCACGCTGAGCAAAATGGTCAAACCCGGCAGGCTCACGACCCACCAGGCGCGTTCGATGTAGTCACGGGCCGAAGCCAGCATGGTGCCCCACTCAGGGGTTGGCGGTTGTACGCCAAGGCCTAGGAAGCCCAGGGCCGCGGCATCGAGAATCGCCGAGGAGAAGCTCAAGGTGGCCTGTACGATCAGCGGCGCCATGCAGTTGGGCAGCACGGTGATGAACATCAGGCGTGGCAGGCCGGCGCCAGCGAGGCGGGCGGCAGTCACGTAGTCGCGGTTCAGTTCGCCCATCACCGCAGCACGGGTCAGACGCACATACGAGGGCAGCGACACGATCGCAATGGCGATCACGGTGTTGATCAGGCCAGGGCCGAGGATTGCGACAATGGCGACAGCCAGCAGCAGCGACGGCAGGGCCAGCATGATGTCCATCAAGCGCATGATGGTTGGGCCGAGCATGCGCGGGAAGAACCCGGCGAACAGACCCAGCAGGATGCCCGGGATCAGCGACATCACGACCGACGACAAGCCGATCAGCAAGGACAGGCGCGAACCCTGGATCAGGCGCGAGAGCAGGTCACGGCCCAGTTCGTCGGTGCCGAGCAGGAACTGCATCTGCCCGCCCTCCAGCCAGGCTGGAGGGGTGAGCAGGAAGTCGCGGTATTGCTCGCTTGGGTTATGCGGCGCAACCCAAGGGGCGAAGATCGCGCAAAACACCACCAGCAACATGAACAGCAGGCCGGCAACGGCGCCTTTGTTCTTGGAAAAGGCTTGCCAGAATTCTTTGTACGGGGACGGGTACAGCAGGCTTTGATCGACTGCTACCGCGGAAGTAGGTGTGGTCATGGTCATGATCTCAGCGCTGGTGACGGATGCGTGGGTTGGCGAAGCCGTAGAGGATATCCACCACGAAGTTCACCAGAATCACCAGGCAGGCGATTAACAGGATGCCGTTTTGCACCACGGGATAGTCCCGTGCGCCAATGGCTTCGATCAGCCATTTGCCGATGCCGGGCCACGAGAAGATGGTTTCGGTCAGGACCGCACCGGCCAGCAGCGTGCCCACTTGCAGGCCGACCACGGTGAGTACCGGGATCAGCGCGTTACGCAGGCCGTGGACAAATACCACGCGCGCCGGCGACAGGCCTTTGGCCTTGGCGGTACGGATGTAGTCTTCGCGCAGGACTTCGAGCATCGACGAACGGGTCATCCGCGCGATCACCGCCAGCGGGATGGTGCCGAGCACGATGGCC
Organism: Pseudomonas sp. MF08831; assembly: GCF_059862645.1. Classification (NCBI taxonomy): domain Bacteria; kingdom Pseudomonadati; phylum Pseudomonadota; class Gammaproteobacteria; order Pseudomonadales; family Pseudomonadaceae; genus Pseudomonas; species Pseudomonas sp. MF08831. Next base: position 164,716 of record NZ_JCBCUX010000005.1, read on the forward strand.
GGCAGGATCAAGTGGTGCAGGGCGTCGAAGAACGCATCGGGCTCGTCAGCCAGCAGCGTGTCGATCAGCATGAAACCGGTGCGCGGCTCGATGTCGTAGAGCAGGTCGATACGCCCGGAAACCGGGGTCCAGCCCAGGCTAACCGAGAAGAACATGATCAGGATCAGGCCCCACCAGAAGATCGGCATCGAATATCCCGCGAGGGAGATGCCCATCACCCCATGGTCGAACAGGGATCCTCGTTTCAAGGCCGCGATCACCCCGGCCAACAGGCCCAGGACACCGGCGAACAACAGGGCGGCCACGGACAGTTCCAGGGTCGCAGGGAAGAGGGCGGTGAATTCGGTCCACACGCTGGTGCGCGTGCGCAGTGACTCACCGAGGTCGCCGTGGGCGAGTTTGCCTACGTAGTCCAGGTATTGCGCGTACAGCGGCTTGTTAAGGCCGAGGCGTTCCATTGCCTGTGCGTGCATCTCGGGGTCGACTCGTCGTTCGCCCATCATGACTTCGACAGGGTCGCCGGGGATCATGCGAATCAACGCAAACGTCAGCAACGTGATGCCGAAAAACGTGGGGATCAATAACCCCAATCGGCGGGCAATAAAACTAAACATCTTGTTGTGTACCTCAATCAGCCGGTTAGGCAGGTTCGGCACCGTCAATGGCGACGGTGCCGAGCGTCTTCTCTTATTACTTCACCTGGGTGGTGGCGAAGTTATTGGTCGTCAGAGGGCTTTGGGTATAACCCTCGACGTTTTTGCGCATGGCGGTGAACATTTTCGGGTAAGCCATGGGAATCCACGGTTGGTCCTTCTCGAAAACGTCCAGTGCTTGTTCATAGAGTGCAGCGCGCTGGGCCGGTTCAGCGATAGCGCGTGCCTTGTCGATCAAGTCTTGAAACTCTTTGTTACACCAGCGGGCGTAGTTTTCGCCGTTTTTGGCTGCATCGCAACTCAGGTTTGGTGTGAGGAAGTTATCCGGGTCCCCGTTATCCCCCGCCCAACCGGCGGACACCATGTCGTGCTCACCGTTTTTGGCGCGCTTGAGCATTTCGCCCCATTCCATGACCTTGATGTTCACTTTCAGGCCGATCTGCGCCAGATCCGCCTGCATGCGCTGGGCGCCGAGCATCGGGTTGGGGTTGGTCGGGCCGCCGCCGTTACGGGTGAACAGGGTGAACTCAGTGCCTTCCGGTACGCCGGCTTCCTTGAGCAGGGCGCGGGCCTTGTCCAGGTCACGCGGTGGGTTTTTCAGCTTGTCGCTAAAGCCCAGCAGCGTTGGCGGGTACGGGCCGGTGGCGTCGACAGCGTTGCCTTTGCCGTACAGGGACTCGTTGTAGCCTTGTTTGTCGAACGCGATGTTGATCGCGTGGCGCACGCGCGCGTCGCTCATGTACTTGTGGGTGGTGTTCAAGGCGGTGTAGCTGGTGGTCATCGCCGCCAGTTCCGCGACTTTCAGGTTGGGATCAGCCTTGGCGCTCGGCACATCATCGGGCTTGGGGTACAGCGCGATCTGGCATTCGTTGGCCTTGAGCTTTTGCAGGCGCACGTTGCTGTCGGTAGTGATGGCCAGGATCAACGGGTCAGCCGGCGGCTTGCCACGGAAGTAGTCCGGGTTGGCCTTGAAGCGCACCTGGGCGTCTTTGGCGTAACGGTTGAAGATGAACGGGCCGGTGCCGATGGGCTTGGCGTTCAGGTCATCGGTCTTGCCGGACTTGAGCAACTGGTCGGCGTATTCGGCGGAGTGAATCGAGGAAAACGCCATGGCCAGGTCGGACAGGAACGGTGCTTCAGGACGGGTCAGGGTGAAGACCACGGTGTGGTCATCGGTCTTCTCTACGCTCTTGAGCAGTTCCTTGAAGCCCATGCTTTCAAAGTACGGGTAGCCCACGTTGGACTTGTTGTGCCACGGGTGATTCGGGTCCAGCTGGCGCTGGAAGCTCCAAAGCACGTCGTCGGCATTCATGTTGCGCGTGGGTTTGAAGTAATCGGTGGTGTGGAACTTGATGTCGTCACGCAGGTGGAACGTGTAGGTCAGGCCATCGGCACTGATTTCCGGCAGGTCTTTGGCCAGGGCAGGCACGACTTCGGTGGTGCCGGGCTTGAAGTCCACCAGGCGGTTGAACATGGTTTCTGCCGCGGCGTCAGCGGTGACGGCGGTGGTGTACAGGACCGGGTCAAAACCTTCCGGGCTGGCTTCGGTGCAGACCACCAACGGTTTGGCCGAAACGCCGATCGCAACGCTCAATAGCGCAGCGGCAATGGCAGCTTGTAACGGGAGCATTTTCATTCAGAGCCCTCTGCAATCGAGTGAACCAGACAAGCGTAGACAGCGGGCTCGTCCTGAGCCCGCCGTTTACCTGGCGCTAATTAAAGAATGTTGAACGGGATGGTGGTGACCAGGCGGAACTCACGCAGGTTGCCGTCAGCCTGGTTGGCGCTGGCGCGGTGAGTCACGTAGGTACCACGAATGGTGGTGGCCTTGAGTGCGCCGCTTTGGATGGCGTACGAAGTACCTACGCCGTATTCCTGGTGTTTCTCGCCGTCTTGGGTCTGGATACCGTTGTAAGCAAAGCCTTTCACGCCGCCGTCGCCGGTGTAGTGAGTGCCGTCGATGCCCCAGCCGCGAGCCGAGTAGATGTTGAACTTCAGGCCTGGCACGCCGTATTCGGCCATGTTGATGCCGTAGGCGATCTGGAAGGATTTCTCGTTCGGGCCGTTGAAGTCGGACGTCAGGGAGTTGGCCAGGTAGATGCCGTTGGTTTCGTGCAGGTAGTCGAAGTACTCGTTACCGTTCACTTCCTGGTACGAGAAGGTCAGGCTGTGAGCCTGGTGAGTCAGGCCGAGCGACAGCGAGTAAGTGTCGTTGTCGATCTTGCCCATCAACTTTTTGCCTTCGTCGACGGTTTTGTAGTAGTTCAGGCCGGTGGTCAGGCTCAGTTGCTGGCTGTCACCCAGTTCATGGGTTGCGCCGAAGTAGTACTGGTTCCAGAAGTCTTTGACTTGAGCGCCGAAGAAGCTGGTTTTCAGGCTCTTGAACGGCTGGTAGTTCACACCGGCGGTGTAGACGTGATCCGCTTCCTGGCCATTGCCGTATTCGCTGCGGAATTTCGACAGGCTCTGTTCGGTACGTGGCGACACGCGGTCGAAGTAAGCGCCCTGGAACGACAGGTTGCTGAACTCTTCGCTGTTGAGGGCAAAACCTTCAAAGCTCGACGGCAGTGCACGGTTGCCGATGGTGTCGATAATGCCGCTGCTGAAGTTCTGGCGACCGGCGGTCAAGGTGGTGTTGGACACACGGAACTTGACGTTGGCCAGGCCCAGTTTGCTCCACTGGCCTACGGCATCGCCGTCGGAGTCGGCCAGGGTACGGTTGGAACCGCCCTTGATGTCACGCTTGCTCTGGTCGAGCGCGATGACGTTGTAACCCGCTACTTCGGTTGCTACCCCAACAGTGCCTTGGGTGAAGCCCGAGGAGTAGTTAAGGATGGTGCCTTGCAGCCAGTTGGTACGGTAGGCGTCGGTGCGAGCCTCGCCGTGCTTCTGGTAAGTGAACTTGCTACCACGGAAACGCTGCTCGTTGGAAAACCAGTTACGGGTAGTACCGCCCAGGCTTTGACCGTCGATAAAGCCTTTGGCCTCGCTTTGGGCGCTGGTGCCGGCCAATGTGGTCGGAACGAAGTCCTGGCTCTGGGTTTCAGCGAAGGCGGTCGCCGTGATGCTGCTGATGGCCAGGGCCAGAAGCGCTTTGCTGCTCAGTTTCATGGGTGGAGCTCCTTTGGTTCTCTTTTTAATGCCGGTCTTTTTAGGTGAACCGGCTATTGGGTGTGTAACTCGTTCAAGCCTTTGCAAACGTTTGCCGTAGGAAATTTCCCAACAAAAGGCTGCACGTTTGCCAGGGAGCCAACGTCGCTCCCTGCAATCCGGTTATTTTTTTATGGGTTGATACTGACGCCCGAGAACACGTTGCGGCCGAAGGGGCTCACTTTAAAACCTTCGACTTTGGCGCTTAACGGCTGGTTGACCGTCGAGTGGGCGACGGGCGTGATCGGCACCTGCTGCTTGAGCAGTTGCTGCGCCTGTTTGTATAGAACAGTCCTTTGTTCGCGGTCGGTCACGACCTTGGCTTGCTTGATCAGCTTGTCGTACGCCGGGTCACACCACATGGAGTAGTTGTTCCCGCCGATGGCGTCGCAGCTGTAAAGAGTGCCCAGCCAGTTGTCCGGGTCACCGTTGTCGCCGGTCCAGCCGATCAGGCTGATGTCGTGCTCACCGTTCTTGGTGCGCTTGATGTACTCGCCCCATTCGTAGCTGACGATCTTGACCTTGAGGCCGATCTTGGCCCAATCGCTTTGCAGCATTTCGGCCATCAGCTTGGCATTGGGGTTGTAAGGCCGTTGCACCGGCATCGCCCACAGGGTGATCTCGGTACCTTCCTTGACGCCGGCGGCCTTGAGCAATTCCTTGGCTTTTTCCGGGTTGTAGGCAGCGTCCTTGATGGTGTCGTCGTAGGACCACTGGGTCGGCGGCATGGCGTTGACTGCCAGTTGGCCGGCGCCCTGGTACACGGCGTTGAGGATGCTTTGCTTGTTCACCGCCATGTCCAGCGCCTGACGCACTTCGAGCTGGTCGAAGGGTTTGTGGCGCACGTTGTAGGCGATGTAACCCAGGTTGAAGCCGGGTTTGGTCAGCAGTTGCAGGTTCGGGTCGGCCTTGAGGGCGTCGACGTCGGCCGGGCGCGGGTGCAGCGTGATCTGGCATTCACCGGCCTTGAGCTTCTGTACCCGCACCGACGCATCGGTGTTGATGGCGAAGATCAGCTGGTCCAGCTTGACCCGGCTTGGGTCCCAGTACTGTTTGTTACCCACGTAACGGATCTGCGAGTCTTTCTGATAACGCTGGAACACAAACGGACCAGTGCCGATCGGCTTCTGGTTGATGTCGCTGGGCTTGCCTTCCTTGAGCAACTGCTCGGCGTACTCGGCCGACAGAATCGAGGCAAAGCTCATGGCGATGTTTTGAACGAACGCAGCGTCGACCGTATTCAAGGTCATCACCACGGTGTGCGGGTCGGTTTTCTCGACCTTGGCAATGTTCTTGTTCAGGCTCATCCCGTTGAAGTACGGAAACTCGGTGGGGTAGGCCTTGCGAAACGGGTGGTCGGGGTCAAGCATGCGGTTGAAGGTGAACAGCACGTCGTCGGCGTTGAAGTCGCGCGTCGGCTTGAATTCCTTGTTGCTGTGGAATTTCACCCCTTCACGCAAGTGAAAGGTGTAGGTCAGGCCGTCTTCGGAAATATCCCACTTGGTTGCCAACCCAGGTACCACATTGGTCGCGCCTTTTTCGAACTCAACCAAGCGGTTGTACAGCGGCTCGGCCGCATCGTTGTCGGTGGCGGTGGTGTACTGCGCGGTGTCAAACCCGGCCGGGCTGCCTTCAGAGCAGAACACCAGGCTCTTCTTGTCGGCGGCTTGGCCCATCGTGGCCACAGCCAGCAGGCTGGTGCCAAAAATTGCGGATAGAACAGTGGTATGGCGCATGACGATCCCGATCCTTGTTTGTAGTTGTCATCAGCGAGCAATCACCCAGGCTCGAAGCCTGGGAGACATCACTGATCCCACATACGGCAGGTGCCTTTCCGATATTGGTGCCTCTGCTGTCGTACGACGGTATGGGCCGTGGACTTCGCAGTAAATGCGCCAAAACGGATTGACCTTGTAGGCAACAGACGCACCTATCGCAGTTCGTTGCCGTAGGACGGTAACGGTTGCAAAGGTGGTCTGATTCCTACGGTCCAGGCGGATGCAATAACGGCGACGTTATGAAACGTCGCCGTTATTAATCCTTACTTGCCGCTTACGCTCACGCCGTAGAAGGAGTTCAAGCCAAACGGGCTGATCTTGAAGTCCTGCACGGTGTTGCGCATGGGTTGATACACCGTCGAGTGCGCGATAGGTGTGTAAGGCAATTCATGTTTCAGGAGTTGTTGCGCCTGCTTGTACAGTTCGGTGCGCTTGGCCACATCAGTGGTCGACTTGGCCTGACTGATCAGGTCGTCATACTGCTTGTTGGTGAACTTGGAGAAGTTGTTACCGTTCAAGGCCGAGGAGGCGAAGAGGGTACCCAACCAGTTGTCCGGGTCACCATTGTCACCGCTCCAGCCGATGATCATCGCCTGGTTCTCGCCGCCTTTGGAGCGCTTGATGTACTCGCCCCACTCGTAGCTGACGATGTTGACCTTCAGGCCGATCTGTTTCCAGTCGCTCTGCAGCATCTCAGCCATCAGTTTGGCGTTCGGGTTGTACGGACGCTGAACCGGCATGGCCCACAAGGTGATCTCGGTGCCTTCCTTGATACCGGCTTCCTTGAGCAGTTCCTTGGCTTTGGCCGGGTCGTACTTGGCGTCTTTGATGGTGGTGTCATACGACCATTGGGTCGGCGGCATGGCGTTGACGGCCAGTTGGCCTGCGCCCTGATACACGGAGTCGATGATCTGCTGCTTGTTGACCGACATGTCCAGCGCCTGGCGAACGCGCAGGTCTGCCAATGGGTTTGGCGTGGTCTGGCCCTTAAGCACAGGCATGACGTTGTAAGCGATATAACCCAGGTTGAAACCCGCCTGGTGCGGCATCTTCATGTCCTTGTCCGCTTCCAGTGGCTTGATGTCCGCTGGGCGAGGATAGGCCGTGATCTGGCACTCATTCTTCTTGAGTTTTTGAATGCGTACCGAGGCGTCAGTGGAGATCGAGAAGATCAGGTTATCAACCTTGACGTCTTCAGGCTTCCAGTAGTCCTTGTTGCCGGTAAAGCGGATGTTGGAGTCTTTCTGGTAGCTTTTGAAAACGAACGGACCGGTGCCGATTGGCTTCTGGTTGATGTCGCTGGCTTTGCCTTCCTTCAACAGCTGGGCAGCGTATTCGGCCGACTGGATCGACGCGAAACTCATTGCCAGGTTCTGGATGAAAGCCGCGTCCACGGTGCCAAGGGTGAACTTGACGGTGTGGTCATCAACTTTTTCGATGTTCTTGATGTTCTTGTCCATTTCCATGTCCGAGAAGTACGGGAACTCGGTTGGATAGGCTTTACGGAACGGATCGTCCTTGTTGATCATGCGATTGAACGTGAACAGCACGTCATCGGCATTGAATTCACGAGTCGGCTTGAAGTACGGAGTGGTGTGGAACTTGACGCCTTCACGAAGGTGGAAGGTATACGTCAGGCCATCCGGGGAAACGTCCCAACTGGTGGCCAGGCCAGGAACAACGGCGGTGCCGCCACGTTCAAATTGGCTCAGGCGGTTGAACACGGTTTCGGCCGAGGCATCGAAGTCTGTTCCGGTGGTGTACTGGCCTGGGTCAAAACCGGCCGGGCTCCCTTCGGAGCAGAACACCAGGTTAGTCGCCGCTTGGGCGAAAGGGGCTGCGGCCATAAGGCCAGCGCTAACTAAAAGCGGAAGGACTGCGTGTTTAAGCATGTTGGCCTCATGATTTGTTGTCATTTTTGGTGTTGAGGGCGACCTCGTGAGTCGGCCTGCGGATACTTATGCAGGGGCCATACCCATTGCAAGATGCTGAACCGTCGTGAGGGCCAAACAGTGGTACGAACGTACAGGAATGTCGCATTTATGAAAGTTTGTACATAAATGCATATATATAGAGGGTTTTTTCGGTGCATTTGACGCACCAAAAAAGCCCAACCGAGGCGTCTGGCGCACTCGGTTGGGGCGCAGCTGTTACTTATCTAGACTGACACCATAAAACGGCGTCAGGCCAAAAGGACTGATCTTGAAGTCCTGCACTTCTTTTCGAATTGGCTGGAAAACCGTCGAGTTTGCGATAGGCGTTATAGGTACTTGTTCCTTAAGGATTTTTTGTGCCTGTTGATACCACTTGATGCGCTGGTCGCGGTCACTGCTGACTTTGGCTTGCTGCACAAGTTTGTCGTAGGCCGGGTTACACCATTTGGCGTAGTTGCTGCCTTTGACCGCGGCACAACTGTAGAGCACGCCGAGCCAGTTATCCGGGTCGCCGTTGTCCCCGGTCCAGCCGTAAATCATCGCGTCATGTTCGCCATTTTTCGCGCGTTTGATGTATTCGCCCCATTCGTAGCTGACTATGTTGGCTTTGATACCCACCTTTTCCCAATCCTGCTGAATCATCTGCGCCGACATTCGCGCGTTTGGATTGGAGGCGCGCTGCACGGTCATCGCCCAAAGATTGATGGTGGTACCTGGTGCAACCCCTGCTTCTTTTAGTAGCGCCCGCGCCTTGGTCGGGTCGTAGGGAGCGTCCTTGATGGTGGGGTCATAAGACCACTGTGCGGGTGGCAATGCGTTCTGCGCCAATTGCCCGGCGCTTTGGTACACGGCCTTGATAATCGCCGGTTTGTCGATGGCCATATCCAGGGCCTGGCGCACTTTGAGTTGGTCAAGCGGCGGGTGAGTCACGTTGTAAGCAAGAAAGCCCAGGTTGAAACCGGCTTGTTGCAGCACACGCAGGTTGGGGTCCTGTTTCATCACCTCGATATCGGCCGGGCGTGGGTAACCGCTGACCTGGCACTCGCCGGCCTTGAGCTTCTGCAAGCGCGAAGCAGCGTCCGGAGTGATGGCAAACACCAGGTTGTCGAGCTTCACATCCTCGGGTTTCCAATACTGTTTATTGGCGACGTAACGGATCTGCGAGTCTTTCTGGTAGCGCTTGAACACAAACGGCCCGGTGCCGACGGGTTTCTGGTTGATGTCTTCAGCCTTGCCCTCTTTCAACAGCTGGGCGGCGTATTCGGCTGACTGCACCGAGGCAAAACTCATGGCCAGGTTCTGCACGAACGAGGCATCGACATTATTCAGGTTGAAACGCACGGTGTGATCGTCGAGTTTTTCGACGTTTTTGATCGTGGTGTTCAACCCCATGTCGGTGAAGTACGGCGACTCGGACGGGTAAGCCTTACGAAATGGGCTATCGGCATCCAGCAGGCGGTTGAAGGTAAACAGCACGTCATCCGCGTTGAAGTCGCGGGTAGGGGTGAAGTAGTCGGTGGTGTGGAACTTGACGCCATCGCGCAGATGGAAGGTGTAGCTCAGGCCGTCATTGGATACCTCCCAGCGCGTTGCCAGGCCGGGTTCGACTTCGGTGCCGCCACGCTTGAACTGGGTCAAGCGGTTGAACACGGTTTCGGCGGAGGCATCAAAATCGGTGCCGCTGGTGTACTGACTGGGGTCGAAGCCGGCAGGGCTGGCTTCAGAGCAGTAGACCAGGGTGCTGGCCGCCTGGGCCATCGGCATGAACGCCAGCAGGCTTGCAGCCAGGAGTAGCGGTTTGAAAGCAGTTCTTTCCATGGAAACTCCTGAAGTGGCAGGCCTATACAGCCGCCCAAACGAAAACGGCGGCAACCGAGGTTACCGCCGTTCAGGTTTGTCAGGTAGAGGTCACTGCATCTGTACTTCGATCACGCCGTCTGCGCTCATGTTGACCTGGCTGGTGCCGGCTTCCACTTGCGGGGTAGGTGCCGAATCCGCCATGGCCGCTTTCATCATCATCATCCCGCCGTTGCGGGCGTAAGGCATTGGGTAGCCATTGGTGTTGAAGTTCAGGTTGACGACCTTGTAGCCCTTGCCGCCCAGTGCATCGGTGGCCAGTTGCGCACGCGCCTTGAAGGCGGCGACGGCGTCTTTAAGCAGTGCATCTTCGCTGGACTTGCGCGTGGCGTCGGCAATGGCGAAGTCCATGTTTTCCATTTTCAGCGTGTTCAGCAAATCGCCGGTGAGCTTGGACAGCGCCGGGAAGTCCGCGCTTTCCAGGCGCAGTTCGGCACGCTCGCGCCAGCCGGTGATCTTCTGGTTCTTGTTGTCGTAGATCGGGTAGCTGTTGCGGCTGCCCTGGCGCAGGGTCACGCCTTTGACTTCGCGAGCTTCGCCCAGGGCCTTGTTCAGGGTGGTGGTGATTTCGGCGGCGAGCTTGGCCGGGTCGGTGTTTTGTGACTCGGTATAAAGGGTGACGATCATCTTGTCGCGAGCCACTTCCTGGCTGACTTCGGCACGCAGGGAGATCTGGTTGTAATGCAGTTCATCGGCGGCCATGGCCGACAGGCTGGCCAGGGCGCTGGCGCTGAGAGTGAGGACAGCTGCGCTGCGAGTGAAACGAGACATGGAAGCTCCTTGAGAGGGTCGTGTTGGGATAGCCGTGTTCGGTAAGACTGTAGACGGTGCTATCGGGTTCTTCGGGTTTACACATTCGCTACAAGTGGCCGAGTGCCGACGAACGGTCATCTGCCCGGCCTGCGTCAAAGAGCCACACGCGCCGTGCCAGCGGGTCTGCTTCGTTTATACTCCTGCCGATCCGCCTGCAGCGCTCACCGGGAGAGCTCATGCTCGCCGCCGTAAAACTGACTTCCGCCACCCGCCAGAACCTCTGGCGCCTGACGTTCATTCGTACCTTGGTACTGGCCGCACAGGCCGGCTCCGTCGGGCTCGCGTATTGGTTCGACCTGCTGCCGCTGCCGTGGCTGCAGTTGGCCGTGACCCTGGGTTTTTCCATCGTGCTGTGTGTGTTCACCGCCATTCGGCTGCGCACCACGTGGCCGGTGACAGAGCTGGAATACGCGCTGCAGTTGGCCTGCGACCTGTTTATCCACAGTGTGTTGCTTTATTTCTCCGGTGGTTCCACCAACCCGTTCGTTTCTTACTACCTGGTGCCGCTGACCATTGCCGCCGTGACGTTGCCATGGCGCTATTCGGTGGTGCTGTCGGGCATCGCGCTGACGCTGTACACCTTGCTGTTGGCGCAGTTTTACCCCCTCAAGACCTTCCCTATCGCTCGGGAAAATCTGCAGATCTACGGGATGTGGCTGAGCTTTGCGCTGTCTGCTGCGGTTATCACGTTTTTCGCCGCGCGCATGGCCGAAGAGCTGCGCCGTCAGGAGGAACTGCGCGCCATTCGCCGTGAAGAAGGCCTGCGTGACCAGCAGTTGCTGGCCGTCGCCACCCAGGCCGCCGGCGCCGCCCATGAGTTGGGCACACCGCTGGCGACCATGAGCGTACTGCTCAACGAAATGACCCAGGACCATCACGACCCGGCGCTGCAAGACGACCTGAGCGTGTTGCAGGAACAGGTCAAGCAGTGCAAGCAGACCTTGCAGCAACTGGTACGCGCCGCCGAGGCCAATCGCCGCCTGGCGGTGGAGATGCAGGACGTGACCCAGTGGCTCGACGAAGCCCTGAACCGCTGGCACCTGATGCGCCCCGAAGCCAGTTACCGTTTCAACCTGCTGGGCCAGGGCAGCGTGCCGCGCATGGCGCCGCCGCCAGACCTGACGCAGGCGTTGCTCAACCTGCTGAACAACGCCGCCGATGCCTGCCCTGAAGGGTTGGGCGTGCAGTTGGACTGGGACGCGGAAAACGTGACCATCAGCATTCGTGACCACGGCGCGGGCGTGCCGTTGGCCATTGCCGAGCAGATCGGCAAACCTTTCTTTACCACCAAGGGCAAAGGCTTCGGCCTCGGCCTGTTTTTGAGCAAGGCCAGCGTGACCCGCGCGGGCGGCTCAGTGAAACTCTATAGTCATGAGGAAGGTGGCACGCTCACCGAGCTGCGCCTGCCCCGTGTCGCACGAGGAGATATCGATGAGTGACGAGATCCAAGTCGAAGGCGAAGAACTGCCGCACCTGCTGCTGGTAGATGACGACGCCACCTTTACCCGCGTGATGGCGCGCGCCATGAGCCGCCGTGGTTTTCGCGTGAGCACCGCAGGCTCGGCCGAAGAAGGCCTGACCATCGCCCAGGCCGATTTGCCGGACTACGCCGCGCTCGACCTGAAAATGGACGGCGACTCCGGCCTGGTGCTGCTGCCCAAGTTGCTGGAACTCGACCCCGAAATGCGTGTGGTAATCCTCACCGGTTACTCGAGCATCGCCACCGCCGTCGAGGCCATCAAGCGCGGTGCCTGCAATTATTTGTGCAAGCCGGCGGACGCCGACGACGTGCTGGCCGCGTTGCTCTCCGAGCATGCCGACCTCGACACCCTGGTGCCGGAAAACCCGATGTCGGTGGACCGTCTGCAGTGGGAGCACATCCAGCGTGTGCTGACCGAGCATGAAGGCAATATCTCCGCCACTGCCCGCGCCCTGGGCATGCACCGGCGTACCCTGCAACGCAAGCTGCAGAAGCGCCCGGTACGGCGCTGAACAAAGTCTGAACAATCTGCTTCAGGCTGCACGGAGCCCTGAACCGATCGTCTATGATCGGTTCAAACGCCTGTCACTTTTTCCTACCGAGCCTGAACGATGAATCAGAACGCTGAGTACTCCGCGGTCAACGACGCGGTGCGTGGGCACTTCTTTCGCCGAACCTGGGCGATGATCACGCCCTATTGGCGCAGCGAAGAGAAGGGCAAGGCCTGGTTGTTGCTGGCTGCAGTGATTGGCCTGTCGCTGTTCAGCGTGGCGATCTCCGTGTGGATCAACCACTGGTATAAAGACTTCTACAACGCGCTGGAAAAGAAGGACACCGCCGCCTTCTGGCAGTTGATCGGCTATTTCGGCGGGATCGCCGCCGTAGCGATTCTCGGCGCGGTCTATCGCCTTTACCTGACCCAGATGCTGACGATCCGCTGGCGTGCCTGGCTCACCGAAAAGCATTTCGCTCGTTGGCTTGCCAACAAGAATTACTACCAGCTGGAGCAGGGCGGTTACACCGATAACCCGGACCAGCGGATTTCCGAAGACCTCAACAACTTCACCTCCAGCACCTTGAGCCTTGGTCTGGGCCTGCTGCGTAATGTGGTCAGCCTGGTGTCGTTCTCGATCATCCTGTGGGGCGTGTCGGGCAGCATTGAGGTATTTGGCTTCACCATTCCCGGCTATATGTTCTGGTGCGCATTGGTCTACGCAGGCGTCGGTAGCTGGCTGACCCACCTGATCGGCCGTCGTTTGATCGGCCTGAGCAACCAACAACAACGCTTCGAAGCAGACCTGCGTTTCTCCATGGTGCGTGTGCGTGAGAACGCCGAGAGCATCGCCTTGTACAACGGCGAGCCGAATGAGAACCAGCGCCTGAGCGCACGCTTTGGCAAGGTCTGGCACAACTTCTGGGACATCATGAAAGTGTCCAAGCGCCTGACCTTTTTCACCGCTGGCTACAGCCAGATTGCGATCATCTTTCCCTTCATTGTCGCCGCGCCACGCTACTTCACCGGCAAGATCGAGCTGGGCGAGCTGATGCAAATCAACTCGGCGTTCGGCAACGTGCAAGAGAACTTCAGCTGGTTTATCAACGCGTATTCGGAGCTGGCTTCGTGGCGCGCGACCAGCGATCGTCTGCTCAGCTTCCATCAGGCCATGAGTGACAACGAGCAGCGTGTGCCTGCCATCGACGTGCACTCCGAGGGCGAGCGCCTGGTGGTGAAAAACCTGGGCATGGATTTGGCTGACGGTCGTCACTTGCTGACCGACGCCGACATGACCGTAGAGCCGGGCCAGCGCGTGATGCTCAGTGGGCGCTCAGGTAGCGGCAAGAGTACGCTGCTGCGCGCAATGGGCCACCTCTGGCCCGCAGGCCACGGCAGCATTCGCCTGCCGGCTGCGCGTTACCTGTTCCTGCCGCAAAAGCCTTACTTGCCCATTGGCACGCTGAAGGCTGTGTTGAGTTATCCACAAGACGACAGCGCGTACCCGGCCGAACGTTATGCACAGGTCCTGGAAACGTGCCGCCTGCCGCATCTGGTTGCGCGCCTGGACGAAGCCAATCACTGGCAACGCATGCTCTCGCCGGGTGAGCAGCAGCGTCTGGCGTTTGCTCGTGCGTTGTTGTTCGCGCCGCAATGGCTGTACATGGATGAAGCCACCTCGGCGATGGATGAAGAAGACGAGGCCACGTTGTATCAAGCATTGATTGACGAGTTGCCGGGACTGAGCATCGTCAGCGTCGGCCATCGCAGCAGCCTCAAGCGCTTCCATGGGCGGCATGTACGCATTGACGGTGGGTTGTTGCAGGAGCAGCAACCGGCTTGAGGTCGTGCGGTCAGTGTGGGAGCGGGCTTGCTCGCGAATACGGTCTGTCGGTTAGCGATGTGCTGACTCACCCACCGCCTTCGCGAGCAAGCCCGCTCCCACGGTGAATCTCCAGTGTCATGGAAAGTGAAGCCCAACAAAAAGCCCGGCTGATCATCGATCAGCCGGGCTTTTTGTTGCTTGGAGAAGACTTACTTCTTCAAGCCGTAATGCTCATCCAGCATGCCCGGGGCGTCCGGCGTTTTTGGCGCGTAGTCCCGTGGTGGCTCCTGGTTTTCCCGCGGAGGCGTCAGGCGCTCCCGTGGCGCTTGCGGTGCATCGGAATGCAGCGCGGCCAGCAGACGCTGACGGGTGATGTCGTCGAGGGCCAGGCGGTTAGCGCCATCGGCGAGATGATCCTGTACGTCCTGGTAGCTCTGGGTGAGCTTCTTGACCAGGGTCGCGGTGCTGTTGAAGTGGGTAACAACCTCGTTCTGATAACTGTCAAAACGTTCCTGAATGTCATCCAGCTGACGCTGCGTGCGGTTAGGCGCGGCATTTGGCAGCAGGCGGGCAACCAGGAATCCAATGGCGACACCGGCAACCAAGGCGAGAGTCGGCAACAACCAAACTAAGAGCGAGTGTTCCACGAGTCCTTCCTCTATAAACGGCTTTGCTTTACGTTAACGGCTCGGACCTGCGCTGTATACCGCGATTAAGCTCGCAATGATGCCATGCACAGACTTTTAGCTAGACGAGTCGACCCTTTGTGAGGTCACGGAGTTCATTCCTTGCTCATGCGTGAAACCCCCGTTTTGATCGATGGCCCGGTTGGCCAATTGGAAGCCCTGTACCTGGATCACCCCGAGCCACGTGGCCTGGCGCTGATCTGCCACCCTAACCCGGTGCAGGGCGGGACCATGCTCAATAAAGTTGTCTCGACCCTGCAACGCACCGCTCGCGATGCCGGTTTGATTACTTTACGTTTCAATTACCGTGGCGTCGGTGCCAGCGCCGGTACCCACGAAATGGCCACCGGTGAGGTGGACGACGCCGAAGCGGCCGCGACCTGGCTGCGAGAAAAACACCCCGACCTGCCGATCACGTTGCTCGGGTTTTCCTTCGGTGGCTACGTGGCTGCCAGCCTCGGCGGCCGTCTGGAAGCCAAGGGTGAAAAGCTGGCGCACCTGTTCATGGTGGCCGCCGCCGTGATGCGCTTGCGCGACACCGACGTGCTGCCCCAAGGCTGCCCATTGACTTTGATCCAGCCGCAAACCGATGAAGTGGTCGACCCGCAACTGGTCTACGACTGGTCCGCCGCCCTGAAACGCCCCCATGAGCTGCTGAAAGTGGCAGAATGCGGACACTTTTTTCATGGCAAGCTGACCGATCTCAAGGATCTGGTGCTGCCGCGTCTCTCGAATTGATAGCAGTCTGATAAGCGATTACCCATGACGACTCGTACCCGTATCCTCACCGGCATTACCACCACCGGCACGCCGCACCTGGGCAACTACGCCGGTGCGATCCGCCCGGCGATCCTCGCCAGCCAGGATGCCAATGCCGATTCCTTCTACTTCCTGGCCGACTACCACGCCCTGATCAAATGCGATGACCCGCAGCGCATCCAGCGCTCGCGCATGGAAATTGCCGCGACCTGGCTGGCCGGTGGCCTGGATGTGAACCGGGTGACGTTCTATCGCCAGTCCGACATCCCGGAAATTCCTGAACTGACCTGGCTGCTGACGTGCGTCGCCGCCAAGGGCCTGCTCAACCGCGCCCACGCCTACAAGGCCTCGGTGGATAAAAACGTGGAAACCGGCGAAGACCCGGACGCGGGCATCACCATGGGCTTGTACAGCTATCCGGTGCTGATGGCGGCGGACATCCTGATGTTCAACGCGCACAAGGTGCCGGTCGGCCGCGACCAGATCCAGCACGTGGAAATGGCCCGCGACATCGGCCAGCGCTTCAACCACATGTTTGGCAACGGTAAAGAATTCTTCACCATGCCCGAGGCGTTGATCGAAGAAAGCGTCGCCACCTTGCCGGGCCTTGATGGCCGCAAGATGTCCAAAAGCTACGACAACACCATCCCGTTGTTCACCAGCGCCAAGGACATGAAGGATGCGATCTCGCGGATCGTCACCGACTCGCGCGCGCCTGGCGAAGCCAAGGACCCGAACAACTCGCACCTGTTCACCCTGTTCCAGGCGTTTGCAACCAAGGCCCAGGAAGAAGAGTTCCGTGCCGAACTGCTGCAAGGCCTGGGCTGGGGCGAGGCGAAGAATCGTCTGTTCCAACTGCTCGACGGCCAACTGGGTGAGGCGCGCGAGCGTTATCACCACCTGATGTCGCGCCCCTCGGACATGGAAGACCTGTTGCTGATCGGCGCCAAGAAAGCCCGCGCCGTGGCGGCGCCGTTCCTGGCCGAGCTGCGTGAGGCGGTTGGCTTGCGCTCGTTCGTCAATCAGGCCGCCGCGCCGGTGGCTGCCAAGAAGAAAGCCGCCAAAGCCGCGCGCTTTGTGAGCTTTCGCGAAGACGACGGCAGCTTCCGCTTCCGCCTGCTATCGGCCGATGGCGAGCAACTGCTGCTGTCGCGCAATTTTGCCGACGGCAAAGCGGCTGGTGCTGTGACCAAGCAACTGCAAAACGGTGACGCGCTGGATGTACGCACTGAGGCCCTGAGTTTCAGCGTATGGCTGGAAGGCGCGGTGGTGGCTGACAGTGCCGCGTTCGCCGACGAAACGTCGCGCGATGCAGCCATCGCCGAGCTGCGCGTTGCGTTGACCCCAACCGAGGATTAACCCGACCAAGGGTTGATTGCCATTATCCAGGGCCGTCGTTACAGTGACGGCCCGTTTTTGTTGCCTTGCTAACGAAATTATGACGCCCCTAGAACGATATCAAGCTGATCTGAAACGCCCTGAGTTCTTCCATGACGCCGCGCAGGAAAATGCGGTGCGTCATTTGCAGCGCCTGTACGACGACCTGGTCGCGGCCTCGCAAAACAAGCCAGGGATGTTCAGCAAGCTGTTTGGCAAGAAAGACCATACGCCGGTCAAAGGCTTGTACTTCTGGGGTGGCGTGGGCCGCGGCAAGACTTACCTGGTCGACACCTTCTTCGAAGCGCTGCCGTTCAAGGAAAAGGTGCGTACGCACTTCCACCGCTTCATGAAGCGCGTGCACGAAGAAATGAAGACGCTGCCGGGCGAGAAAAACCCGCTGACCATCATCGCCAAGCGTTTCTCCGATGAGGCGCGGGTGATTTGTTTCGACGAATTCTTCGTCTCCGACATCACCGATGCCATGATCCTCGGCACCCTGATGGAAGAGCTGTTCAAGAACGGCGTGACCCTGGTTGCGACCTCGAACATCGTGCCCGACGGTTTGTACAAGGACGGTCTGCAACGCGCGCGCTTCCTGCCGGCCATCGCGCTGATCAAGCAGAACACCGAGATCGTCAACGTCGACAGCGGCGTCGACTATCGCCTGCGTCACCTTGAGCAAGCGGAGCTTTACCACTACCCGCTGAACGATGCCGCGCTCGACAGCCTGAAAAAAAGCTTCCGCGCGCTCACGCCGGAATGCACCAAGGCGGTCGAAAACGACAAGCTGATGATCGAGAACCGCGAAATCATCGCGCTGCGCACCTGCGATGACGTGGCCTGGTTCGAGTTCCGCCAGCTGTGCGACGGCCCACGCAGTCAGAACGACTACATCGAACTGGGCAAGATTTTCCACGCGGTGATCCTGAGCGGCGTGGAACAGATGAGCGTCACCACCGACGACATCGCGCGCCGGTTTATCAACATGGTCGACGAGTTCTACGACCGCAACGTCAAGCTGATCATCTCGGCCGAAGTCGAGCTCAAGGACCTCTACACTGGCGGTCGCTTGAACTTTGAATTCCAGCGCACATTGAGCCGCTTGTTGGAAATGCAATCCCACGAGTTCCTGTCGCGCGGGCATAAGCCGTAAGAACGAAGTATTTCAAATGTGGGAGCGGGCTTGCTCGCGAAGACGGAGTGCCAGTCACTGGAAGTGTTGACTGACACACCGTCTTCGCGAGCAAGCCCGCTCCCACATTTTTTACCGCGTTTAATCTGGGTTAGGCGGCTTGCTGGAACTGCTGCCGGTATTGGTTAGGCGACAGTTCCGTGTGCTGCCTGAACAGCCGCGCAAAGAAACTCGCATCGTCGTAACCCACCTCATAGCTGATGGTCTTGATGCTTTTGCGGCTGCCCGAGAGCAAGCCTTTGGCGGTCTCGATGCGCAGGCGTTGCAGGTAATGCAGCGGCTTGTCGCCGGTAGCGGTCTGGAAACGGCGCATGAAGTTGCGGATGCTCATGCCGTGTTCCCGAGCGACGTCTTCGAAGCGGAACTTGTCGGCAAAGTGCTCTTCTAGCCAGTGCTGGATCTGCAGGATGATCACGTCCTGGTGCAGCTTCTGCCCACCAAAACCAATGCGGCCCGGTGCGTAGCTGCGTTGCACTTCGTAGAGGATGTCGCGGGCCACGGCCTGGGCGATGTTAGCGCCGCAGAAGCGCTCGATCAGGTAGATATAAAGGTCGCACGCCGAGGTGGTGCCGCCGGCGCAATACACGTTGTCGGCGTCGGTCAGGTGCTTGTCCTGGTTGAGCTGCACCTTGGGGAAGCGTTCGCTGAAGGCATTGAAGAAACGCCAGTAAGTGGTCGCTTCCTTGCCATCCAGCAATCCGGCCTCGGCCAGCCAGAACACACCGGTGGCCTCACCGCAGAGTACAGCGCCGCGGGCGTGTTGCTGGCGCAGCCAGGGCAGCACTTGCGGGTAGCGGGTGCACAGCGCGTCGAAGTCGTCCCAGAAGGCCGGTAGCACGATGATGTCGGCGTCTTCCAGGCCGCCGTCCACCGGCATGATCACATCACTGAAGCTGCGCACCGATTGCCCGTCGGGGCTGACCAGACGCGTTTCAAACGCCGGGGTCAGGCCCAGGCCTTGTTGTTTGCCATAACGCAGGCTGGCCAGATGGAAGAAATCCTTGGCTTGCATGAGGGTGGAAGCGAATACCCGATCAATGGCCAAAATGCTGACGCGCCGCAGGGGCGTGGAGATTTGGTTAGACATAATTTCATTTATTCTTATAGGGGAAAGTGGTCACCAGACGGCTGGATCGTCTTATTTTTTGTCGCATGTGTCCAGTGTCCCGTGACGGCTTCGCGGCATAGGCTCTGTGGTCTGGTCTTTGTCCGACAATCCACGCAGGTGACCCATGATCCCCAGAACCTTGTTCAGCTCGGAGCACGAGCTCTTTCGCGAGAGCGTGCGCACCTTCCTTGAAAAACACGCCGCGCCGTTCCATGGGCAATGGGAGAAACAGGGCTATATCGACCGTGCGTTGTGGAGCAAGGCGGGGGAGGCGGGGATGCTCTGCTCCCATTTGCCGGAAGCGTATGGCGGCCTGGGCGCCGACTTTCTCTACAGCGCGGTGGTGATCGAAGAGGTCAGCCGCCTGGGTTTGACGGGCATCGGTTTCTCGCTGCATTCAGACATCGTCGCGCCGTACATCCTGCATTACGGCAGTGAGGCGCTGAAACAGAAATACCTGCCCAAATTGATTTCCGGTGAAATGGTGACGGCTATCGCCATGACCGAGCCAGGGGCGGGTTCCGACTTGCAGGGCGTGAAGACCACTGCGGTGCTAGACGGCGATGAGTACGTGATCAATGGCTCAAAGACCTTCATCACCAATGGCTTTCTCGCCGAGCTGGTGATCGTCGTGGCCAAGACCGATCCCAAGGCCGGCGCCAAGGGCACCAGCCTGTTTGTGGTGGAAGCCGACACGCCGGGCTTCGACAAGGGCAAGCGCCTGGAGAAGGTAGGCATGAAGGCCCAGGACACCTCGGAGCTGTTTTTCCAGGACGTGCGCGTGCCCAAGGGCAACCTGCTGGGGCAGGCGGGCATGGGCTTCGCCTATTTGATGCAGGAGTTGCCGCAGGAGCGTTTGACCGTGGCGATTGGTGCGCTCTCATCGGCGGAGGCGGCGCTGCAATGGACCTTGGAATACACGCGCGAGCGCAAGGCGTTCGGCAAGGCTATTGCCGATTTCCAGAACACTCGGTTCAAGTTGGCGGAGATGGCGACGGAGATTCAGATCGGTCGCGTGTTTGTCGACCAGTGCATGGCGTTGCACCTGGAAGGCAAGCTCGACGTGCCTACCGCAGCGATGGCCAAGTACTGGGCCACGGACCTGCAATGCAAGGTGCTCGACGAGTGTGTGCAGTTGCACGGCGGCTACGGCTTCATGTGGGAATACCCGATCGCACGGGCCTGGGCGGATGCGCGGGTGCAGCGGATTTATGCGGGGACTAACGAAATCATGAAGGAGATTATTGCGCGAGCGCTTTGATCCTGGGGGGTAAGGGCTGTTGTGGCGAGCGGGCTTGCCCCGCGTTGGGCTGCGCAGCAGCCCCAAACCTCACACCTCAATCTTACTGAAAGAATCAGGCGGTCTTGCTTGGGGCCGCTGCGCAGCCCCACGGGGGCAAGCCCCCTCGCCACAAGGGATCAATCAAGGCGCAGGGTTCGGATGATCCTTCTGAATCGCTTCGATCCCTTCCAATACCTCTTTGGACAGCGTCAGGTCAGCGCTGGCAATGTTGCTATCCAGTTGCTCCAAAGACGTCGCACCAATGATGTTGCTGGTCACAAACGGCTGTTGCGTCACGAACGCCAAGGCCATTTGCGCCGGGTCCAGGCCGTGTTCACGCGCCAGCGCCACATAACGGCTGCACGCGGCTTCGGACTGCGGGTTGAAGTAGCGGCTGAAACGGCTGTACTCGGTCAGGCGTGCCTTGGCCGGGCGTGCGCCGTTCTCGTACTTGCCGCTGAGCATGCCGAACGCCAGGGGCGAATACGCCAGCAGCCCGCACTGTTCACGAATTGCCACTTCCGCCAGGCCCACTTCAAAGCTGCGGTTGAGCAGGTTGTAGGGGTTCTGGATCGACACCGCGCGGGTCCAGCCACGGGCTTCGGCCAGGGCGAGGAACTTCATGGTGCCCCACGGGGTTTCGTTGGACAGGCCGATGTGGCGGATCTTGCCGGCTTTTACCTGCTCGTCCAGTGCTTCGAGGGTTTCTTCCAGCGGGGTGAGGTCGTCTTCGTCCTTGTGCTTGTAGCTCAGTTGGCCGAAGAAGTTGGTGCTGCGTTCCGGCCAGTGCAGCTGGTAGAGGTCGATCCAGTCGGTTTGCAGGCGCTTGAGGCTGGCGTCCAGCGCTTCGACAATGTGCTTGCGGTTGTGGCGCAGGTGGCCATCGCGGATGTAGTCGATGGTGTTGCCGGGGCCGGCGATCTTGCTGGCGAGGATCCAGTCGGCACGGTCGCCGCGGCTTTTGAAGTAATTACCGATGTAACGCTCGGTGGTGGCATAGGTGTCGGCCTTGGGCGGCACCGGGTACATTTCCGCCGTGTCGAGGAAGTTGATCCCCGCGGCCTTGGCCCGTTCGATCTGCGCGAAGGCCTCTGCCTCGCTGTTCTGCTCACCCCAGGTCATGGTGCCCAAGGCTATCGCGCTTACGTTCAGATCGGTTCGGCCCAGCTGTCGATAATCCATCGGGTACTCCTTCGGGGAAAACAATCATAAAAGCAGGTTGAATTTTTTTTCGCAATCTGCATAATTGCCCACCTCTTTCTGCAGTGGAAGTGATGCGCCGCCTGCCGAAGAATCTTGCCGTTGAACGGACGCGCCGACCCGAGCCCCCGATAGCGTCTGTATCCGGCTGCCTTTGACTTGTCAAAGTACGCACTATTCAGTAAGATCCGCCGTCTAATTTACAGGGCGGCCCCTGAGGCTATTAAAGAATGACAACTTTTACTGCAAAACCGGAAACAGTTCAGCGCGACTGGTTTGTCGTCGACGCCGCTGGTCAGACCCTGGGTCGTCTGGCCACTGAAGTCGCCAGCCGTCTGCGTGGCAAGCACAAGCCTGAGTACACCCCTCACGTTGACACCGGTGACTACATCGTGATCATCAACGCTGAGCAGGTACGTGTTACCGGCAACAAAGCGCAAGACAAAATGTACTACCGTCACTCCGGTTTCCCAGGCGGTATCAAGTCTTCGAACTTTGAAGGCCTGATTTCCAAGAAGCCTGAAGCCCCGATCGAAATCGCGGTCAAAGGCATGCTGCCGAAGGGCCCACTGGGTCGCGATATGTTTCGCAAGCTGAAAGTCTATGCGGGCGCTGTACACCCTCATGCTGCTCAGCAGCCCCAAGAACTGAAGTTTTAACGGAATAGTTCATTATGTCGGCGACTCAAAATTACGGCACTGGCCGTCGCAAAACCGCAACCGCACGCGTTTTCCTGCGTCCGGGCACTGGTAACATCTCGATCAACAACCGCACTCTGGACAACTTCTTCGGTCGCGAAACTGCCCGCATGGTAGTTCGTCAGCCGCTGGAACTGACCGAGACTGTTGAAAAGTTCGACATCTACGTCACCGTTATCGGTGGCGGTGTAAGTGGTCAAGCTGGCGCAATCCGCCACGGTATCACTCGCGCTCTGATGCAGTACGACGAAACCCTGCGTGGCGCACTGCGCAAAGCTGGCTTCGTAACTCGCGATGCTCGTGAAGTTGAACGTAAGAAAGTCGGTCTGCGTAAAGCGCGTAAGCGTCCGCAGTACTCGAAGCGTTAATTCGCTTTACGTTCCACAAAAACGTCCAACTCCTCACGGAGCTGGGCGTTTTTTATTGCCTGCGATTTATGCACAAATTTCGCCGTGACAACTTGCCACATCCGTAGACCCCCTATACTACAAGGCCTGGAGAGGGAGCCCCGGGCAATTCCCTTGTCATACGTGGGGCTTTTCATTACCATTCGGCAAAATTTTTATAAGTAAAGATTCAACACTTAGTAGACGCCTGATTTAACAGGCCAAAAAGCTGATGGGAGAGGACTGAATGAGCAATGACGGCGTGAATGCAGGCCGGCGTCGCTTCTTGGTAGCAGCCACATCCGTGGTGGGTGCTGCAGGAGCGGTGGGGGCTGCGGTCCCGTTCGTGGGGTCATGGTTTCCCAGTGCCAAGGCGAAAGCCGCAGGTGCACCGGTGAAGGTGAATGTCAGCAAGATCGACCCAGGCCAGCAGATGATTGCTGAGTGGCGCGGTCAGCCGGTCTTCATCGTTCGTCGTACTGAGGAAATCCTGGGGAATCTGAAAAAAATCGAAGGTCAGCTGTCTGATCCCGACTCGAAGAATTCCGACCAACCCGCCTACGTCGATAAGGAAATCCGTTCGATCAAGCCAGAGATTCTGCTGCTGATCGGTATCTGCACCCACCTCGGCTGCTCGCCTACCTTCCGCCCTGAAGTTGCTCCTGCCGACCTGGGCAAAGACTGGGTGGGTGGTTACTTCTGCCCTTGCCATGGCTCTCACTACGACCTGGCCGGCCGCGTCTACAAGTCACAACCCGCACCACTGAACCTGCCAGTTCCGCCACATCACTACGAGACTGACAGTGTCATTGTCATTGGCGTCGACGAGGGGGAGAAAGCCTGATGAGCAAGTTCATGGATTGGGTGGATGCGCGCTTCCCCGCTACCAAAATGTGGGAAGACCATCTCAGCAAATATTACGCACCAAAAAACTTCAACTTCTTCTACTTCTTCGGCTCCCTGGCACTGTTGGTGCTGGTCAACCAACTCGTCACCGGCGTCTGGCTGACGATGAGCTACACACCCTCGGCTGAAGAGGCCTTTGCGTCCGTTGAAGGGATCATGCGCGACGTCGAGTACGGCTCGATCCTGCGTTTGCTTCACTCCACCGGCGCCTCGGCGTTCTTCATCGTGGTCTACATGCACATGTTCCGTGGCTTGCTCTACGGGTCATACCAAAAACCCCGCGAGCTGGTGTGGGTGTTTGGCATGCTGATCTATCTGGCGCTGATGGCCGAGGCCTTCATGGGTTACCTGCTGCCATGGGGTCAGATGTCGTACTGGGGCGCTCAGGTGATCATCTCGCTGTTCGGCGCGATCCCAGTCATTGGCAACGACCTGACTCAGTGGATTCGTGGTGACTACCTGATCTCCGGCATCACCTTGAACCGCTTCTTCGCCTTGCACGTTGTGGCCCTGCCGATCGTGATTCTGGGCCTTGTGGTGCTGCACATCCTGGCGCTGCACGAAGTGGGGTCGAACAACCCCGATGGCGTCGACATCAAGAAGCATAAAGACGAAAACGGCATCCCGCTCGACGGCATCCCGTTCCACCCGTACTACACCGTCAAAGACATTGTCGGCGTGGTGGTGTTCTTGTTCATCTTCTGCTCGATCGTGTTCTTTTTCCCGGAGATGGGCGGGTATTTCCTCGAGAAGCCTAACTTCGAACAGGCCAACGCCTTCAAGACGCCTGAGCACATTGCACCGGTCTGGTACTTCACGCCGTTCTACGCGATCTTGCGGGCGATTCCAGACAAACTCATGGGCGTTGTTGCCATGGGGGCGTCGATTGCGCTGTTGTTCGTCCTGCCGTGGCTTGACCGCAGCCCGGTCAAGTCGATGCGCTACAAAGGCTGGTTGAGCCGAATCTGGCTGGTGGTGTTCTGCATCGCGTTCATGCTGCTGGGCTGGACCGGCGTCCAGGCACCGACGCCTTCGCTGACGTTGCTGTCGCAGGTCTGCACCTTCCTGTACTTCGCCTACTTCATTCTGATGCCGTTCTACACCCGGCTCGAGAAGACCAAACCGGTTCCGGAAAGGGTGACTGGCTGATGAAAAAGTTATTCGTTGCTTTGATGCTTGCGGCACTGCCGCTACTGTCCTTCGCGGCCGAGCATGGCCCGGAACTGGAAAAAGTCGATATCGACGTCTCTGACAAAGCTGCAATGCAAGATGGCGCGCGTACCTTCGCCAACTACTGCATGGGCTGCCACAGTGCCAAGTTCCAGCGCTATGAGCGAGTTGCCGATGACCTCGGTATCCCGCATGAGCTGATGCTGGAGAAACTGGTGTTCACCGGCGCCAAGATTGGCGACCACATGAACATCGGCATGCAGCCTGCCGACGCCAAGGCCTGGTTCGGTGCCGCACCGCCTGACCTGACCCTGGTGGCGCGCGTGCGGGGTACCGATTGGCTGTACGGCTACCTTAAATCCTTCTACGAAGACCCGACGCGCCCTTGGGGGGTGAACAACAAAGTCTTCCCGAACGTCGGTATGCCTAACGTTCTGGTCGGCCTGCAGGGTCGCCAAGTGGTAGGATGCAAGCAGGTTCAGGTCGTTGAAGACGGCAAGAAGCAATATGATCCGTTGACCGGCACGCCTCTGACGCATGAAGCGTGTGATCAACTGACCATAGTGCCCAAGACCGGTACGCTGAACGAAGAGCAGTTTGACGAGAAGGTCAAGAATCTGGTGACCTTCCTGGCCTACTCGGCCAACCCGGTCAAACTGCAACATCAGCGCATCGGTACCTATGTATTGCTGTACCTGGCCTTCTTCTTCGTATTCGCCTATCTGCTTAAACGCGAATACTGGAAGGATGTGCATTGATCCAACCGTAAGCAATTGCTGTTAATCTTGCGCGCCCAGCGGCATCTCTGAACACGTAGCGGTCTGGTTGAACCAGGCACTACAGAGATGCTCTCTGGGCGCGCTCGTTTTTGAGCTTTCGATAATTTCAACAAGCGAGGAGGACCGCCATGGGCGTGACCAACCGGTTGGCCTGTTACTCCGACCCCGCCGACCACTATTCCCACCGAGTACGCATCGTGCTCGCAGAGAAGGGTGTCAGCGCAGAGATCATCAGTGTGGAGGTGGGACGTCATCCGCCGAAACTGATCGAAGTGAACCCTTACGGCAGCTTGCCCACCCTGGTCGATCGTGACCTGGCGTTGTGGGAGTCAACCGTGGTGATGGAATACCTGGATGAGCGTTACCCGCATCCCCCTTTGCTGCCGGTGTACCCGGTGGCGCGTGCCAACAGCCGCCTGCTGATCCATCGGATCCAGCGTGACTGGTGCGGGCTGGTGGATGTGATTCTGGATTCACGCAGTAAAGAAGCCGTTCGGGTGCAGGCGCGCAAGGAATTGCGTGAGAGCCTGACCGGCGTTTCGCCGCTGTTCGCCGACAAACCTTTTTTCCTCAGCGAGGAACAAAGCTTGGTGGATTGCTGCCTATTACCCATACTCTGGCGCTTGCCGATCCTGGGCATTGAACTGCCACGGCCGGCCAAGCCGTTGCTTGATTACATGGAGCGCCAGTTTGCGCGTGAGGCTTTCCAGGCGAGTCTGTCTGGTGTCGAACGCGATATGCGCTAAGGCTTAAGGAGCCGCTGATGAACTCCAGTCGACCCTATTTGGTTCGCGCGCTCTATGAGTGGATTGTGGACAACGATTGCACCCCGCACATGCTGGTCAACTCCGAATTTCCCAAGGTTGACGTGCCTCAAGGCTTTGCCAGTGACGGCCAGATTGTGCTGAACGTATCACCCAGTGCCGTGCGCCACCTGCACATGGACAACGAGGCTGTCAGCTTCGAAGGGCGTTTTGGCGGCGTGCCCCATACGCTGTTCGTGCCGATTGGCGCGATTCTCGGGATCTATGCCCGTGAGAATGGCCAAGGCATGGTGTTTGATCTGGAGTCGCCTTTCGAGGACGACGAATCGATCGAAGGCGAAGGCGGTGATGATGTACCACCGCCAGACTCCGAGCCACCGCGTCCGAGCGGCCGGCCGAGCCTGAAAGTGGTGAAGTAAGCGGCTTTTACCCTCGGATGAGCCTGAAAAATGCCTCGACACGCGTCGGGGCATTTTTTTGCGCGAAGGATGTGGATGAAAGTCGCGACACAACGGTGATCGTACAACCGCCATGGGCTATGATGCGGGCTCAAGTTCGCCGAGAAAGATGGATCATCATGGAAAACGCCAACACCGCCCCTCGTCTTCCCCGCAAGCGCCGCAGCCTTGCCCAGGAATTGGTCACGGTGTTGTCTGAGCAGATCCGCGACGGTCAACTCAAACGTGGCGATAAGTTGCCCACCGAGTCGGCAATCATGGAAGCCCATGGCGTCAGTCGTACGGTCGTGCGTGAAGCCATCTCACGTTTACAGGCGGCGGGGCAGGTGGAAACCCGTCACGGTATCGGTACCTTTGTGTTGGACACGCCAAGCCCGAGCGGTTTCCGGATTGACCCGGCCACGGTGGTCACGCTGCGCGATGTGTTGGCGATTCTGGAGCTGCGGATCAGCCTGGAAGTGGAGTCCGCCGGCCTTGCCGCGTTACGTCGCAGCGATGAGCAACTGGCCGCCATGCGTGCGGCGCTCGATGCCCTGAATGAAAGCGCGGCCCACGCCGGCGATGCGGTGGCGTCAGATTTCGCGTTTCACCTGGAAATTGCGCTGTCCACCGGCAACCGCTATTTCACCGACATCATGACCCACCTGGGCACCAGCATCATTCCGCGTACGCGCCTGAATTCAGCACGCCTGGCCCATGACGATCAGCAGCACTACATGGGTCGCCTGAGCCGCGAGCACGAAGAGATTTATGAGGCAATTGCCCGCCAGGATTCGGACGCTGCACGCGCCGCCATGCGCTTGCATTTGACCAACAGCCGAGAGCGACTGCGCCATGCCCACGAAGAGGCAGAAGCGCAGCGCGGCTAACCGGGCAACCAAGTGGTGTCGGGAGTCAATCGATCCAAGTGTGGGAGCGGGCTTGTTCGCGAATGCGGTGTGTCAGTCTGCACATGCATCAACTGAAAAAACGCCTTCGCGAGCAAGCCCGTTCCCACATCTTGATCTCCTTGGCCTGGAGGTTTGCGTCTACTTAATCAGCCGGCTGATTGGGCTTGTAGTCCTTGAGCAACAGGTAGGTGCTCCAACCCCACCAATCATTGGTCCAGTGTTTGTCGTTCAGGTCATTCACGTCCTTGCGGCGCAGCACCTTGTCGCCTTCCATCTTGAACAGCGGCGAAAAGTTATTCGCCGGGTTCTGCGCGGCGTTCAAATCCGGCACATACAGCGGCGCCTTGAAGTTGGCCGGGGAGGGCGCCACACCGCTGATAAAGGTCTCGAAGACCTCATCGGCCGAGGCCTGTACCGCCCGTTTGACCATCGCCCGATTGTCCGCGTCGATGGCAT
The DNA here is from genome assembly GCF_059862645.1 of Pseudomonas sp. MF08831. Classification (NCBI taxonomy): domain Bacteria; kingdom Pseudomonadati; phylum Pseudomonadota; class Gammaproteobacteria; order Pseudomonadales; family Pseudomonadaceae; genus Pseudomonas; species Pseudomonas sp. MF08831. The sequence goes on from NZ_JCBCUX010000005.1 coordinate 192,813, forward strand.
CGAAATAGCGTTTATCCCCATAGGCGTGCCATTGATCGCCCTTGGCGTTGCGCACCTTGAGCCCGAACTTGCTGTCCTCATCGTGCATGAAGCGGCTGATCAGCGAGCCCAGTTCGCCAGGCGTCACCACCGCCGCCAATTGCTTGCGCGGCACGCGCAGGTGGCCAGCGGAAAACAGATCGGTCAAAAAGTGATCAGCAAAGCCGTTCATGGCGTAGGCCAGTTCCAGTGCCTGATCGGTGCCGGTTTGATGGGCCACGACCGCCTGTTGCAGTGCCGCCGTATGGCCAGCCAAATACGCTGACAGCGCCCATTCGCCAAAGTGGTCAGCGTTATCTGCGGCCAATTTCAGGTAGCGCCCCAGCGGAATCAATGCCGAAACGGCACTGCCGCCGCCAGTGATGCGGTTCCATTCCTCGGACAACGTATCACCCAGCGCGTCATAGGCTTCATGCGGTTGTTTGCCGTCCTTGATCGCCTGGTTCACTGCGTTGATCTCCTTTTGCATCACCGCAAGAATTTTCCCGGCCTCTTCCCGCGAGGCTGGCAGCACCGCCAGCGAATTGAACGCTGCAAGAAAGCGCTGCGCGCGATCGGCCGCGGACGCGCCGTCGCTGATCGGCTGGCCAGGAATGCCAGAGAAGTCGCCGCCCAGTGCGATCACCTGGCCATAGGTGAGTGCCAGCCCGTTGGGCAGGTGCAACTCGACCTGGTGTGCGGGAATCGCCGGGGCGTCCTTGACGAAACGCAACAGGGTGTCATCGCCGATGGCAGTGTGCTCACCGCCTTCGAAGCGCAGGGTAGGTGGGTTTTTCTCGGGTGCTGCGAGTTCAAGACCTGACATGTTAGCTCCTTGCTATGTCGTAGGAATCTTCCGTAATAACTGTATGTATATACAGTTAATCGGAGCATAGAGGATTAATTTCCCACGTCAAGAAAACGCGTTTAAACGCAGAGCCGCATGAAGCCCGATGAATTGCAGTTGACGAATCCTTTTATAGTTGTACGATGACGTACGACATCAACAAACCAACAATAACCTTTCGACAGAAAGTCTTCGCCCAGGGTGTTCGAATAATGAATCCACAAGAACTGAAGTCCATCCTCTCCCACGGTCTGCTGTCTTTCCCCGTGACCGATTTCAATGCGCAGGGTGACTTCCACCAGGCCGGCTACATCAAGCGTCTGGAATGGCTCGCCCCGTACGGCGCCACCGCCTTGTTCGCCGCCGGCGGCACCGGTGAGTTTTTCTCCCTGGCTGCCAGCGAATATTCCCAAGTGGTGAAGACCGCTGTTGATACCTGCGCCACCAGCGTGCCGATTCTTGCTGGTGTGGGTGGTTCGACCCGTCAGGCCATCGAGTACGCCCAAGAAGCTGAACGCCTCGGTGCCAAAGGCTTGCTGTTGCTGCCGCACTACCTGACCGAAGCCAGCCAGGACGGCGTCGCCGCCCACGTGGAAGCGGTGTGCAAGTCGGTCAAGATCGGCGTGGTGGTCTACAACCGCAACGTTTGCCGCCTGACAGCGCCTCTGCTGGAACGCCTGGCCGAACGCTGCCCGAACCTGATCGGCTACAAAGACGGCCTGGGTGACATTGAGTTGATGGTGTCGATCCGCCGTCGCCTGGGTGACCGTTTCAGCTACCTCGGCGGCCTGCCGACTGCGGAGGTTTACGCCGCTGCCTACAAGGCCCTGGGCGTGCCGGTGTACTCCTCGGCGGTGTTCAACTTCATCCCGAAAACCGCGATGGATTTCTACCACGCGATTGCCAAGGACGATCACGCCACCGTCGGCAAGATCATCGACAACTTCTTCCTGCCTTACCTCGACATCCGCAACCGTAAGGCGGGTTACGCCGTCAGCATCGTCAAGGCCGGTGCAAAAATCGCCGGCTACGACGCAGGCCCGGTGCGCACGCCGCTGACCGACCTGCTGCCGGAAGAATACGAAGCCCTGGCCGCGCTGATCGACAAGCAAGGTCCGCAGTAACTCATCAACAAGGCCGCTGAGAGATCAGCGGCCTTTTGCGTCAGGAGAAGATTTGTGTCCCAAGCCAAACGTTTTGAGAACTACATCAACGGCGAGTGGGTGGCCGGTGCCGACTACTGCAACAACATCAATCCGTCGGAGTTGTCCGATGTCATTGGCGAATACGCCAAAGCCGACGTAGCTCAAGTCAACGCCGCCATCGATGCCGCCCGCGCCGCCTTCCCGGCCTGGTCGACCTCCGGCATCCAGGCTCGCCACGATGCGCTGGATAAAGTCGGCAGTGAAATCCTCGCCCGCCGTGAAGAACTCGGCACCTTGTTGGCCCGTGAAGAGGGCAAGACCCTGCCCGAAGCCATCGGCGAAGTGACCCGCGCCGGTAACATTTTCAAGTTCTTCGCCGGTGAATGCCTGCGCCTGTCCGGTGACTACGTGCCATCGGTGCGCCCAGGCGTCAATGTGGAAGTCACCCGCGAAGCCCTGGGTGTGGTCGGCTTGATCACCCCGTGGAACTTTCCGATTGCGATCCCCGCCTGGAAAATCGCCCCGGCCCTGGCCTACGGCAACTGCGTGGTGATCAAACCGGCCGAACTGGTGCCGGGCTGCGCCTGGGCGCTGGCCGAAATCATTTCCCGCGCCGGCTTCCCCGCCGGTGTGTTCAACCTAGTGATGGGCAGCGGCCGTGTGGTTGGCGACGTGTTGGTCAACAGCCCGAAAGTCGACGGCATCAGCTTTACCGGTTCGGTCGGCGTGGGCCGTCAGATCGCCGTCAGCTGCGTGTCGCGCCAGGCCAAAGTGCAGTTGGAAATGGGCGGCAAGAACCCGCAGATCATCCTCGACGACGCCGACCTCAAGCAGGCCGTCGAGCTGTCGGTACAGAGCGCGTTCTACTCCACCGGCCAGCGTTGCACTGCCTCCAGCCGCTTGATCGTCACCGCCGGTATTCACGACCAGTTCGTCGCGGCCATGGCCGAGCGCATGAAGTCGATCAAAGTTGGCCACGCACTGAAAAGCGGCACCGACATCGGCCCGGTGGTTTCCCAGGCCCAGTTGGACCAGGACATGAAGTACATCGACATCGGCCAAAGCGAAGGTGCGCGGCTGGTCAGCGGTGGCGGCCTGGTGACCTGCGACACCGAAGGCTACTACCTGGCGCCGACGCTGTTTGCCGACAGCGAAGCCGCCATGCGCATCAGCCGTGAAGAGATATTCGGCCCAGTAGCCAACGTGGTGCGCGTAGCGGATTACGAGGCGGCGCTGGCCATGGCCAACGACACCGAATTCGGCCTGTCGGCGGGCATTGCCACCACTTCGCTCAAGTACGCCAACCACTTCAAGCGCCACTCCCAGGCCGGGATGGTGATGGTCAACCTGCCGACTGCCGGTGTGGATTACCACGTGCCGTTCGGTGGCCGTAAGGGCTCCTCGTATGGTTCGCGCGAGCAAGGTCGCTATGCGCAAGAGTTCTACACCGTGGTGAAGACCAGCTACATCGGTTCGTAACACGCAACACCTGTGGGAACCGGCTTGTGTGGGAGCTGGCTCGCCTGCGATAGCGGTACATCAGTCACAGAGATGTTGACCGATACACCGCCATCGCAGGCAAGCCAGCTCTCACAGAAAGCGGTTCCTGCACTTAAAACAGAAATGCTTACCCGCAAAAAAAATAATTAGTGGGAGTACATCTTCATGCAAGCGACCAAGCCGACCCACGTCCGCTATTTGATCCTGCTCATGCTGTTTCTGGTGACCACGATCAACTACGCCGACCGGGCCACTATCGCCATCGCCGGCTCCAGCCTGCAAAAAGACCTCGGTATCAGCGCGGTCACCCTCGGTTATATCTTCTCCGCATTCGGTTGGGCCTACGTGGCCGGGCAAATCCCCGGCGGCTGGTTGCTGGATCGGTTCGGCTCGAAAAAAGTCTATGCCCTGAGCATCTTCACCTGGTCGCTGTTCACCATCCTGCAAGGCTATGTCGGTGAGTTTGGCGTCTCCACCGCGATCGTCGCGCTGTTTATGCTGCGCTTTCTGGTGGGCCTGGCGGAAGCGCCGTCATTCCCCGGCAATGCGCGCATTGTGGCCGGCTGGTTCCCCACGGCCGAACGCGGTACGGCCTCGGCGATTTTCAACTCGGCGCAGTACTTCGCCACGGTGCTGTTCGCGCCGCTGATGGGCTGGATCGTCTACACCTTTGGCTGGCAGCACGTGTTTATCGTGATGGGCGGGATTGGCGTGCTGTTCTCGCTGATCTGGCTGAAAATTATCCACAGCCCGCGCCAGCACCCGATGATCAACGACGCTGAACTCAAGTACATCTCCGAGAACGGTGCGATGGTCGACATGGACCAGGAAAAGACCAGGGGCCAGAAAACCGACGGTCCGAAGTGGGACTACATCCGCCAGCTGCTGACCAACCGCATGATGCTCGGTGTGTACCTGGGCCAGTACTGCATCAATGGCATCACCTATTTCTTCCTGACCTGGTTCCCGGTGTACCTGGTGCAGCAGCGTGGCATGACCATCCTCAAGGCGGGCTTCATTGCCTCGTTGCCGGCCATCTGCGGGTTTATCGGCGGGGTGTTGGGTGGTTTGATTTCCGATTACCTGCTGCGCAAAGGCCATTCCCTGACGTTTGCGCGCAAGGCGCCGATCATTGGCGGGTTGCTGGTGTCGTGCAGCATCGTGGCGTGCAACTACGTGGATATCGAATGGATGGTGGTGGGCTTCATGGCGTTGGCCTTCTTCGGTAAAGGCGTTGGCGCACTGGGTTGGGCGGTAGTGTCTGACACCTCACCGAAACAAATCGCCGGCCTCAGTGGCGGTCTGTTCAATATGTTTGGCAACCTGGCCTCCATCAGCACACCGATTGTGATCGGCTACATCATTGCCACCACTGGCTCGTTCAAGTGGGCCCTGGTGTTCGTCGGCGCCAACGCCTTGCTGGCGGTGTTCAGCTACCTGGTGATCGTCGGCCCGATCAAGCGTGTGGTACTCAAAGAGCCGCCCAGCAGCAAAGGGCCTGAGCTGACCCAATTTACCCAAGCGCATTCCTGAGGGGCGATGTAATGCAGTTGATTGAACATGCCGACTCGCCGCGCTCGATCCGTTTGCACGAGCGCGACAACGTAGTAATCGTGGTCAACGATCAAGGCGTACCGGCCGGGACCGAGTTCCCGGACGGCCTGGTGACCGTGGATTTCATTCCGCAGAGCCACAAGGTGACGCTGGAAGACATCCCCGAAGGCGGTCAGATTATTCGCTACGGGCAGACCATTGGTTACGCCCTGGCGCCGATTCCACGTGGCAGCTGGGTGCAGGAAGATCAACTGCGCATGCCCACCGCGCCGCCGCTGGACAGCCTGCCGCTGTCCACCGAGGTGCCTGAAACCCAGGCGCCGCTGGAAGGCTTTACGTTTGAGGGTTACCGCAACGCCGACGGCACCGTGGGCACGCGCAATATTCTGGGCATCACCACCACGGTGCAGTGCGTCACCGGTGTGCTGGACCATGCGGTCAAGCGCATCAAGGATGAATTGCTGCCCAAATACCCGAACGTTGATGACGTGGTGGCACTGACCCACAGCTACGGCTGCGGCGTGGCGATCACTGCGACGGATGCTTACATCCCGATCCGCACCGTGCGCAACCTGGCGCGCAACCCGAACCTGGGCGGCGAAGCGCTGGTGATTAGCCTGGGCTGCGAGAAGCTGCAGGCCGGGCAGGTGATGCACGACAACGACAGCTCCGTCGACTTGAGCGAGCCGTGGCTGTATCGGCTGCAGGATTCCAGCCATGGCTTTACCGAGATGATCGAGCAGATCATGGCGCTGGCCGAAGTGCGCTTGAAGAAACTCGACCTGCGTCGCCGCGAGACCGTGCCGGCGTCGGAGCTGATTCTGGGCATGCAGTGCGGCGGCAGTGATGCGTTTTCGGGTATTACCGCCAACCCGGCGCTGGGGTTTGCCTCGGACCTGCTGTTGCGGGCCGGGGCGACGGTGATGTTTTCCGAAGTGACTGAAGTGCGTGACGCCATTTACCTGCTGACCGCTCGTGCCCAGAGCAAAGAAGTGGCCCAAGCGCTGGTCAGGGAAATGGACTGGTACGACCGCTACCTGGCCAAAGGCGAGGCGGACCGTAGCGCGAACACCACGCCGGGCAACAAGAAGGGTGGGTTGTCGAATATCGTCGAGAAGTCCCTGGGCTCGATCGTCAAGTCGGGCAGCAGCGCGATCAACGGCGTGCTCGGCCCGGGCGAGCGCTTCAAAGGCAAGGGCCTGATCTTTTGCGCCACGCCAGCCAGTGATTTTGTCTGCGGCACCTTGCAACTGGCGGCCGGGATGAACCTGCACGTGTTCACCACCGGGCGTGGCACGCCGTATGGGCTGGCGATGGCGCCGGTGGTGAAGGTCTCGACGCGTACGGAATTGGCGCAGCGCTGGCCGGACCTGATCGATATCGACGCCGGACGCATCGCCACCGGGCGTGCGAGCATTGAGGAATTGGGCTGGGAGTTGTTTCACTTCTACCTGGATGTGGCCAGCGGCAAGAAGCAGACGTGGGCGGAGCGGCATAAGCTGCATAACGACATTACGTTGTTCAACCCGGCGCCTATCACCTGAGACCGACGCGGCCCCTGTAGGAGCTGGCTTGCCGGCGACTGCAGTGTGTCAGTCAGCCCATCGGTTGCTGACACTCCGCTGTCGCAGGCAAGCCAGCTCCCACAGTTGATGGGTGAATACCTTCAACTGTGGGAGGGGGCTTGCCCCCGAAGGCGGCCTACCAGACGCCGCACGGCCGCATGGCTTATCATTAGCCACCTGACGACACCCACCAAGGTTCTTCCCGGCATGCTGGCTATCTTCCTCACCACCCTCACCATCACCGCGCCGGTGTTTGCCATGCTGTTTCTGGGTGTGCTGCTCAAGCGCATCAACTGGATCAACGACAACTTTATCCACACCGCTTCCTCCCTTGTCTTCAACGTCACCATGCCGGCGCTGCTGTTCCTGGGCATCCTGCACGCCGACCTGCACTCGGCGCTCAAGCCGGGTCTGCTGATCTACTTTGCGCTGGCCACGTTGCTGAGCTTTGCGCTTGCGTGGGGCTGGGCGATTTATCGTTGCCCGCGCGTCGACCGCGGTATCTACACCCAGGGTGCGTTTCGCGGTAACAACGGCGTGATCGGCCTGGCGCTGGCGGCCAGCATGTATGGTGACTACGGCATTTCCCTTGGCGCGATCCTCGCGGCGCTGGTGATCCTGTTCTACAACACCCTGTCGACCATCGTGCTGGCGGTGTACAGCCCGGTGATCAAGTCCGACCCGTGGAGCATCTTCAAAAGCGTGGTGGCCAACCCGCTGATCATCAGCGTGATTGCGGCCGCACCGTTCGCGACTTTCAAGATCGGCCTGCCGGGGTGGCTGGAGTCGTCCGGGCAGTACCTGGCGGACATGACCTTGCCGCTGGCATTGATCTGCATCGGCGGCACCTTGTCGCTGGCGGCCTTGCGCAAAAGCGGAAGCATGGCTCTGAGTGCCAGCCTGGTGAAGATGATCGGCCTGCCGCTTTTTGCGACGCTGGGCGCATGGCTGCTGGGCTTTAGGGGGCCGGAGCTGGGGATTCTGTTTTTGTACTTTGGCGCACCGACCGCGGCGGCGAGTTTTGTCATGGCCAGGGCGGCCGAGGGCAATCATGAGCTGGCGGCGGCGATTATTGTGATTACGACCTTGATGGCGGCGGTGACCACCAATATCGGGATTTTTGTGTTGCAGGCCGGTGGTTGGATCTGAATGTTGTGCTGGGGTTGAGGGCCAGTCGCAGGCAAGCCAGTTCCCACAGTTTGATCGGTGAATGCAATCAAAGGTGGGCGCTGGCTTGCCTGCGCTGACTATCCAGCCGTCACGGCTTATCCGCCTGATACGCCTCAATCACTTCCTGCGCCGCCCGAAACGCATCAATCGCCGCCGGCACGCCGGCATACACCGCGCAATGCAGCAGTGCTTCGCGAATCTCTTCCACTGTGCAGCCATTGTTCAGCGCGCCGCGCACGTGGCCCTTGAGTTCCTGCGGGCATTTGAGGGCGGTGAGGGCGGCGAGGGTGATCAGGCTGCGCGTCTTCAACGGCAAACCTTCGCGGTTCCACACGCTGCCCCATGCATGCTCATTGACGAAATCCTGCAGCGGCTGGGTGAACTCGGTGGCATTGCCCAGGGCGCGGTCGACGAACACATCGCCCATGACCTGGCGACGCATTTCAACCCCGGACTTTTTCTGTTCGGTCATTGCGATTCCCTCTTGTGTTGGCGGCGCCAGGCTTGCAGCGAGGTGAACAACACAAACGCGACCAGCGCTGGCAGGACGTAATGCAGCATCAATTGTTCAAGCCGGGTGGCCAGCGGCATGCCGAAGGTGAACGACACCACATGCAGCCCATACGCCAGATACAACCCCAGAAACACCAGGCCTTCAGCGCGGGTGACGCGGTAGCCGCTGTAGAACACCGGCAGGCACAACACCACCACGCCGAGCATCACCGGCAAGTCGAAATCCAGTGCGTTGGGCGACACCGATAACGGCGAGGGCGCCACCAGCGCGGTGAACCCTAGTACGCCAAGCAGGTTGAACAGGTTGCTGCCGATCACGTTGCCCACGGCAATCTCGCGCTCGCCGCGCAACGCGGCAATCAGCGAGGTGGCCAGGCACGGCAGCGAGGTGCCAACACCGATCAGCGTCAGGCCGATGATGCGTTCGGACAGGCCCAGGTCGCTTGCCACATCCACCGCTGCACCCAGCAGCAAATGCCCGGCCAGCACCAGAATCAACAACCCGCCCAGCATCAACAATGCGCTGCTGAGCCAGGGCGCGCGGGCCACCGTGTCCAGCGTGCGTGGACGGCGGGAATGGCGGGTCTGGTAGTGCAAAACACCGAGGTAGGCTATCAGCGCAACCAGTAAGAAAAGGCCGTCGAGCGGTGTCAGTTCTTCATTGCCGGCCAGGGTAAATACCAAGAGGCCGGCGAAAATCATCACCGGGATGTCCAGCCGCACCAGCTGCCGCGAGACGCGCAGCGGAATGATCAACGCAGCCAGGCCCAGGGTGACGAGGGTGTTGAAGATACTGCTGCCGATGACGCTGCCCACGGCGATATCGGTATTGCCGGCCAGGGTGGCCTGCAGGCTCACGGTCATCTGCGGCGCACTGCTGCCGAAAGCGACGATGCTCAAGCCGATAATCAGTGGCCGTACCTTGAGGCTGGCCGCCAGGCGCACGGCGGCGCGCACCAGAATTTCGGCGCCGACGATCAGCAACACCAGGCCAGTGATCAGTTCGATCAGGCTCCAGGGCGAGAGGGCGGTTAATCCGAAAATGGCCAGGGCTCCTTTATCAGTTGTTCAGCGCCTGCACGCGAACCCGTGCAGTGCCGCTGCCCAGCATACCGAGTTGTTCGGCAGCCTTGCGTGAAACGTCGATCAGGCGCCCACGGGTATGCGGGCCGCGATCGTTGACGCGCACGACCACGAATCTGTTGTTGTTAAGGTTGGTCACCTTGACCTGGGTGCCGAAGGGCAGGCGCCGATGGGCGGCGGTCAGGGTGTTCTGGTTGAAGGGTTCACCGCTGGCAGTCTTGTTGCCATGGTGCTTGGCGCCGTAATAGGAGGCGGTGCCGGTTTCGTCGTAGCCGTTGGGGTCGATGAGGCCGCTGGCGCAACCGGCCAACATGGAGAACAGGCCCAGCAGGGCGAGTAGACGCTTCACGTTAAGTAAGTCCCCATTGTAAATGTGGGAGCTGGCTTGCCTGCGATACAGGCACCTCGGTGTTGCAGTTGCACCGAGGCGCTGCTATCGCAGGCAAGCCAGCTCCCACATGGGGTCCGAGTTGGGCATGAAATCCCGCCCGGACCATTTCACCGCGAATCAGCCTTCGAGCTTGCTTTTCAGCAGTTCGTTCACCTGTTGCGGGTTGGCTTTGCCTTTGGAGGCTTTCATCGCCTGGCCGACAAAGAAGCCGAACATTTTGCCGCGCTTGGCTTCGTCTGCGGCGCGGTATTGCTCGACCTGTTCGGCGTTGGCAGCCAGCATTTCATCGAGAACGGCCGAAATCGCGCCGCTGTCGGTGACTTGCTTGAGGCCGCGCTTCTCGATGATCTCATCGGCGCTGCCTTCGCCTGCGGCCATCGCTTCAAACACGGTCTTGGCGATTTTGCCGGAGATGGTGTTGTCCTTGATGCGCAGCAGCATGCCGCCCAGTTGCTCGGCGGTCACCGGCGCTTCGTCGATTTCCAGGCCCTGTTTGTTCAACAGGCTGCCCAGCTCAACCATCACCCAGTTGGCCGCCAGCTTGGCGTCGCCGGCGATGCTCACGACTTTTTCGAAGTAGTTGGCTTGTTCGCGGCTAGAGGCCAACACGCTGGCATCGTAGACCGACAGGCCGAACTGCGCCTGGAAGCGCTCGCGTTTGTGCTGCGGCAATTCCGGCAGGGTGGCGCGGATGTCATTGAGGAACGAGTCTTCAAGCACCACCGGCAACAGGTCCGGGTCGGGGAAGTAACGGTAGTCGTTGGCTTCCTCTTTGCTGCGCATGGCGCGGGTTTCGTCTTTGTTCGGGTCGTACAGGCGAGTCTGCTGGATCACCTTACCGCCGTCTTCGATCAGTTCGATCTGGCGACGCACTTCGCTGTTGATGGCTTTTTCGATGAAGCGGAACGAGTTGACGTTCTTGATCTCGCAGCGGGTGCCGAACTCGACCTGGCCCTTAGGACGGATCGACACGTTGCAGTCGCAACGCAGCGAGCCTTCGGCCATGTTGCCGTCGCAGATGCCCAGGTAACGCACCAGCGCGTGTATGGTCTTGACGTAGGCCACGGCTTCCTTGGCGCTGCGCATGTCCGGCTCGGACACGATTTCCAGCAATGGCGTGCCGGCACGGTTCAAGTCGATACCGGTAGCGCCCGGGAATTCTTCGTGCAGGCTCTTGCCGGCGTCTTCTTCCAGGTGCGCGCGGGTCACGCCGACCCGTTTGATGGTGCCGTCTTCCAGCGGAATGTCCAGGTAGCCCTTGCCGACAATCGGCAATTCCATCTGGCTGATCTGGTAGCCCTTGGGCAGGTCCGGGTAGAAGTAGTTCTTGCGCGCGAACACGTTGTGCTGGCCGATCTCGGCGTCAATCGCCAGGCCGAACATCACCGCCATGCGCACTGCTTCCTGGTTCAGCACCGGCAGCACGCCGGGCATGCCCAGGTCTACCAGGCTGGCCTGGGTGTTGGGCTCTGCGCCGAACGTGGTGGCACTACCGGAGAAAATCTTCGATTGGGTGGCGAGCTGGGTATGAATCTCCAGCCCGATCACAACTTCCCATTGCATAGTGTTCTCCTCAGAAGCCGGTTGGGGTGCGAGTGTGCCAGTCGGTGTTCAACTGGTACTGGTGCGCCACATTGAGCAGGCGGCCTTCCTGGAAGTACGGGGCGAGCAACTGCACGCCGACCGGCAGGCCATCGACGAAACCAGCCGGCATCGACAAGCCCGGCAAGCCCGCGAGGTTGGCGGTGATGGTGTACAGGTCTTCCAGGTACTCGGCGATCGGGTCGCCGGTCTTGGCGCCGAGCTTCCAGGCCGGGTTCGGCGTGGTTGGGCCGAGGATCACGTCGACTTCTTCGAAGGCAGCCATGAAGTCGTTCTTGACCAGGCGACGGATTTTTTGCGCCTTGAGGTAGTACGCGTCGTAGTAGCCGGCGGACAGGGCGTAGGCACCGACCATGATCCGACGTTGGACTTCGGCGCCAAAGCCTTCGCCGCGCGAGCGTTTGTACAGGTCTTCGAGGCCTTTCGGGTTTTCACAGCGATAGCCGAAGCGCACGCCGTCGAAACGCGACAGGTTGGAAGAGGCTTCTGCCGGCGCGATCACGTAGTAGGCAGGAATCGCGTGCTGGTTGTTCGGCAGGCTGATTTCCTTGATCACGGCGCCGAGCTGTTCCAGCGTCTTGACGCTGTTGTGCACCAGTTCGGCGATACGCGGGTCGAGGCCGGCGCTGAAATACTCTTTCGGCACGCCAATACGCAGGCCTTTGAGCGAGGTATTGAGGCTGGCGCTGTAGTCCGGCACCGGTTCGTCGATGCTGGTGGAGTCCTGCTTATCAAACCCGGCCATACCTTGTAACAAAATCGCGCAGTCTTCAGCCGTGCGTGCCAGCGGGCCGCCCTGATCCAGGCTGGAGGCGTAGGCGATCATGCCCCAACGGGAAACACGCCCGTAGGTCGGCTTCAAACCGGTGAGGTTGGTGAACGCGGCGGGCTGACGGATCGAGCCGCCGGTGTCGGTAGCGGTAGCCGCCGGCAGAAAGCGCGCGGCAACCGCGGCAGCCGAACCACCGGACGAGCCGCCTGGCACGTGCTCCAGGTTCCACGGGTTTTTCACTGCGCCGTAGTAGCTGGACTCGTTGGCAGAACCCATGGCGAATTCGTCCATATTGGTCTTGCCCAGGGTCACGGCGCCCGCGGCGGCCAGCTTGGACACGACCGTGGCATCGTAGGGCGCCTTGAAGTTGTCGAGCATCTTCGAGCCGCAACTGGTGCGAATGCCCTGGGTGCAGAACAGGTCTTTGTGGGCGATTGGTGCGCCCAGCAGGGCGCCATTCTCACCGTTGGCGCGACGTACGTCGGCGGCCTTGGCCTGGCTCAGGGCCAGCTCTTCGGTGAGGCTGATGAAGCTGTTGACCTTCGGATCAAGCTCGGCGATACGCGCAAGCAGGGTTTTGGTCAGCTCTTCGGAAGAAAACTTTTTGTCGGCGAGACCGCGGGCGATCTCGGCCAGAGTCATGTGATGCATGAAAGGCTCTTTCCCTTTAGTCGATGACTTTCGGAACCAGGTACAGGCCGTTTTCGACCGCTGGCGCGATGGACTGGTAGGCCTCGCGATTATTTCGCTCGGTCACAACGTCTGCGCGCAGGCGCTGGCTGGCTTCCAGCGGGTGAGCCAGGGGCTCGATGCCGTCGGTATTGACGGCCTGCATTTGGTCAACCAGCCCGAGAATGCTGTTCAGGGCTGCGGTGGTCTGTGGAAGATCGGCTTCATTCAGGCCAAGCGAGGCCAGATGAGCGATTTTTTCCACGTCGGAGCGTTCAAGCGCCATGGGATTCTCCAGTGGAAAACAGAACGGAGGGCGTCCGTGTGTTAGATTGTCGGAACACTACCGCATTTCTACGGTCATATGGCCGCGATTGTGGGGGTTGGTGCACAGAAAGTCGGCCAATTTAGCACATTGGCGCCTTGCCCAAAATCCCTGTCGTTGTTAGAGTTTGCCGCACTTTTTTACCCACGCGTTGCCTAGGGTCCTTTCCCCATGTTCAAGAAACTGCGTGGCATGTTTTCCAGCGATCTTTCCATTGACCTGGGCACTGCCAACACCCTTATTTACGTGCGCGAGCGCGGTATCGTTCTGAATGAGCCATCGGTTGTGGCCATTCGGACCCATGGTAATCAGAAAAGTGTCGTTGCCGTTGGCACCGAGGCCAAGCGCATGCTCGGCCGAACACCAGGCAACATCGCTGCCATTCGTCCGATGAAAGACGGCGTGATCGCCGACTTCAGCGTCTGCGAGAAGATGCTGCAGTACTTCATCAACAAGGTTCACGAAAACAGTTTCCTGCAGCCCAGCCCTCGTGTGCTGATCTGCGTTCCGTGCAAGTCCACCCAGGTTGAGCGTCGCGCCATCCGTGAATCGGCCCTTGGCGCCGGTGCCCGCGAAGTATTCCTGATCGAAGAGCCTATGGCTGCCGCTATCGGCGCCGGCCTGCCGGTCGAAGAAGCGCGCGGTTCGATGGTGGTGGATATCGGTGGTGGTACCACTGAAATCGCCCTGATTTCCCTGAACGGTGTGGTGTATGCCGAATCCGTGCGCGTAGGCGGCGACCGTTTCGATGAAGCGATCATTACCTATGTGCGTCGTAACTACGGCAGCTTGATCGGCGAATCCACCGCCGAGCGCATCAAGCAGGAAATCGGCACCGCTTACCCTGGCGGCGAAGTTCGCGAAGTTGATGTTCGCGGTCGCAACCTGGCCGAAGGCGTTCCACGTGCTTTCACCCTGAACTCCAATGAAGTGCTGGAAGCTCTGCAAGAGTCCCTGGCCACCATCGTTCAGGCAGTGAAGAGCGCCCTGGAGCAATCGCCTCCGGAGCTGGCTTCCGACATCGCCGAGCGTGGCCTGGTGCTGACCGGTGGTGGCGCCTTGCTGCGCGACCTCGACAAGCTGCTGGCCCAGGAAACAGGCCTGCCGGTGATCGTCGCCGAAGACCCGCTGACCTGCGTCGCCCGTGGCGGTGGCCGTGCACTGGAAATGATGGATAAACACACCATGGACCTGCTTTCCAGCGAATAAGATTGCCGGAATGGTTCATGCTTCGCCCACAGGCAGCACTTTGCAGTGCTGCCTGTTGGCGTTTATCTTCTTCAATCTGCATCCAGGCCGGTTTGATGCCGTATGAATAAAGAGAACATTTGCCCGGGAGGAGCGGCTTATTAAACCGCTTTTCGCCAAAGGCCCCTCATTGGGCGTGCGCTTATTAGTGCTGGTCGTGCTTTCGGTCGCGCTGATGGTGGTCGATGCCCGCTTTGCACTGCTCAAGCCCGTGCGTAGCCAGATGTCGCTGGTGTTGATGCAGACTTACTGGATCACCGACCTGCCGCAACGGCTTTATCAGGGCGTGGCCAGCCAGTTCGGCAGCCGCACTGAGCTTGTCGCCGAGAACGAAAAACTCAAGACCGAAAACCTGCTCTTGCAGGGGCGCATGCAAAAGCTGGCGGCCCTCACCGAGCAGAACGTTCGGCTGCGCGAGTTGCTTAACTCTTCGGCATTGGTCAACGAGAAGGTCGAAGTGGCCGAGTTGATCGGCATGGACCCCAATCCCTTCACCCATCGCATCATCATCAACAAGGGTGAGCGCGACGGCGTGGTCCTGGGCCAACCGGTGCTCGACGCCCGTGGCCTGATGGGCCAGGTGGTCGAATTGATGCCCTACACGTCGCGCGTGTTACTGCTGACGGACACCACCCACAGCATTCCGGTGCAGGTCAACCGCAACGGCTTGCGTGCGATTGCCAGCGGTACCGGTAACCCGGAGCGTCTTGAGTTGCGTCATGTGGCCGACACTGCCGACATCAAGGAAGGCGACCTGTTGGTCAGTTCCGGCCTGGGTCAGCGGTTCCCCGCGGGTTACCCGGTAGCGACGGTCAAGGAAGTCATCCACGATTCCGGCCAGCCGTTCGCCATTGTGCGCGCGGTCCCGACGGCTGCCTTGAACCGCAGCCGTTACCTGCTGCTGGTATTCAGCGACAACCGTACGCCCGAAGAGCGTGCCAACGACGCTGCCCAGGCGCAGGAAGCAGAAGACAAGCAGAACGGCACCGCGCCGGTCATTCCTGCCACGGTGCCAAAACCAGCCTTTGTGGGGCCACCTGCACCTGCCGCGACCCCGGTCGCGCCAGTGGCGACGCCTGTCAAACCTGCGGCCCACAGCGC
This sequence comes from Pseudomonas sp. MF08831, assembly GCF_059862645.1. Lineage (NCBI taxonomy): Bacteria > Pseudomonadati > Pseudomonadota > Gammaproteobacteria > Pseudomonadales > Pseudomonadaceae > Pseudomonas > Pseudomonas sp. MF08831. The sequence continues at coordinate 208,316 of NZ_JCBCUX010000005.1, forward strand.
CCGCCCAGCCAAACCGGCTGCGACCAAGCCACCGGCCACTACGCCGGCCGCCACAGCGGCTAAACCGCCTGCCACGCCGGCAACCCGACCAGCGGCCGCAGCGCCGGCAACCACGCGGCAGAGGGAGGAATAATGGCCGGTACGCATTCGCACAATGGCTGGATCGTCTGGCTGACTTTCGCCATCGGCTTGCTGCTCAGCGTTTCGCCGTTGCCGCAATTCATGGAAATCCTGCGACCGCTCTGGCTCGCCTTGCTCCTGGCGTTCTGGTCGCTGACCTTGCCGCATAAGGTAGGCATGGTCACAGCGATGTGCCTGGGCTTGGCGGAGGACGTGCTCTATGGCACCTTGCTTGGCCAGAACGCGCTGATCCTGACCCTGATTACTTTCCTGGTGCTGTCATTGCAGCAGCGGTTGCGCATGTTCCCGATGTGGCAGCAGTGCCTGGTGATTCTGGTGATCTTCGGCCTGGCGCAGTTGGTGCAACTGTGGCTCAGCGCATTGACCGGTAACCGCCAGCCGACCCTGGCCCTGGTATTGCCGGCCCTGGTCAGTGCGTTGCTGTGGCCTTGGGTCAGCTTCGGTCTGCGTGGTTTACGTCGCCGCTATAAAATCAATTGAATGGATTGCGAGGCTCTGCCTGGTTATCGAACCCTACAGGGAGAGTCTGCAATGAATTCGCTTTATCTGGCCTCGGGCTCCCCAAGGCGGCGTGAACTGTTGACGCAGATCGGTGTGCCTTTCACCGTGGTCAGCGCCGCCATTGATGAAACTCCTCATACAAACGAATCCGCCGTTGCCTACGTCGAGCGCCTTGCGCACGGCAAGGCCACGGCGGGTTTTGCTGCGCTTGAAAAGACTGCCGGCGCCTGCGTGCTGGGCGCCGACACGGCCGTGATCGTTGATGGTCAGATCCTTGGCAAACCGGTGGACCAGGCCGACGCCCTGGCGATGTTGATGGCCCTGTCGGGACGCGAGCATGACGTCCTCACCGCCATTGCTGTCACCGACGGCGAGCGCAGCGAAACTCGATGTGTAAGCAGCCGGGTACGTTTTCGCGCTATTTCTGTCGAGGAGGCTACAACCTACTGGCACAGCGGCGAACCTCAGGACAAGGCAGGCGGCTATGCTATCCAGGGGCTGGGATCGGTGTTTGTAGCCGGGCTCAATGGCAGCTATTCCGCCGTGGTAGGCCTGCCCGTGTGCGAAACCGCGCAACTGCTTGGTCAATTCGGCATACCCTGTTGGCAAAACCTTACCGCGCGCTGAACGCCGTATCCCAGCGCCAAGCCTTAAGCGATCGGTCACTATTGTGAAAACGCCTGAACGAGACCCAGCCATGAGTGAAGAGATTCTGATCAATATCACGCCGATGGAATCGCGCGTGGCGGTGGTAGAGAACGGTGTTCTGCAAGAAGTGCACGTCGAGCGCACCCAGAAGCGCGGCATTGTCGGCAATATCTATAAAGGCAAAGTGGTGCGCGTGTTGCCAGGCATGCAGGCGGCATTTGTCGACATTGGCCTGGACCGTGCCGCGTTTATCCATGCATCGGAAATTTCGCTGCGCGAAGGCCCGGCGGTTGAAAGCATCAGCGCGCTGGTACACGAAGGGCAGAGCCTGGTGGTGCAGGTCACCAAGGACCCGATCGGTTCCAAGGGCGCGCGGCTGACTACTCAACTGTCGATTCCTTCGCGTTACCTCGTGTACATGCCGCGCACTGCGCATGTCGGTATTTCCTTGAAAATCGAGGACGAATCCGAGCGTGAGCGCCTTAAAAAGGTGGTCAGCGATTGTGTGGCTGCCGAGGGCATCAAGGAAGCGGGTGGTTTCATCCTGCGCACGGCCGCAGAAGGCGCCGGCGCCGATGAAATCCTCATGGATATCCGATACCTGCGGCGCCTGTGGGACCAGATCGGCGCACAGATCAAAACCATTGGCGCGCCGAGCGTGATCTATGAAGACCTTGGCCTCGCGCTGCGTACATTGCGCGATTTGGTCAGCCCGAAAATCGAGAAAATTCGCATCGACTCGCGGGAAACCTTCCAGCGCACCACACAATTTGTCGCCGAATTGATGCCGGAAATTGCCGATCGCCTGGAGCATTACCCCGGCGAGCGGCCGATCTTCGATCTTTATGGTGTCGAAGACGAAATCCAGAAAGCCCTGGAGCGCAAAGTACCGCTCAAATCCGGCGGCTATCTGGTCGTGGACCCGGCAGAGGCCATGACCACCATCGACGTCAATACCGGCGCGTTTGTCGGCCACCGCAATCTCGAAGAGACCATCTTCAAGACCAACCTTGAAGCCGCCACCGCGATTGCCCGCCAACTGCGCCTGCGCAACCTGGGCGGCATCATCATCATTGACTTCATCGACATGGAAGACGAAGAGCACCAGCGCCAGGTGCTGCGTACCCTCGAGAAGCAACTGGAGCGCGATCACGCCAAGACCAACATCATCGGCATCACCGAGCTGGGCCTGGTGCAGATGACCCGCAAGCGCACCCGCGAAAGCCTTGAGCAAGTGCTCTGCGAACCCTGCAGCAGCTGCCAGGGGCGCGGCAAGCTGAAGACCCCGGAAACGGTTTGCTACGAGATTTTCCGCGAAATCCTACGGGAGGCACGCGCCTATCAGGCCGAAGGTTATAGAGTGCTCGCCAACCAGAAAGTCGTCGATCGGTTACTCGATGAAGAGTCTGGTAACGTCGCCGAGCTGGAGGGTTTTATCGGGCGCACGATTCGCTTCCAGGTCGAAACCATGTATTCCCAGGAACAATATGACGTGGTGCTGCTCTGATCCCCAATCGCTTAATTTCTTCGAGAACGGCAGACCTTGATCTGCCGTCCGTCAACTGCTTTGAGGGTCGCCTGACATGGAGCGTCTGATACGCTTTTTTGCCGCTTTGACCCGTTGGGGCCTGGGCCTGTGTGCCTTGGTGCTGGTGTTGGCTGCGGTGTACGTGAGCCTGGGTCGTGAATTGACCCCGCTGGTGGCTGAATACCGCGCCGAAATCGAAGCCAAGGCTCAGGCTGCGGTGGACATGCCCGTGCAAATCGGCAGCCTGGAAGGCCGCTGGAGCGGTTTCGCCCCCGTGTTGCTGGCTCACGACGTGATGGTCGGCGAGGGCAGCAGTGCCTTGCGCCTGGACCAGGTTGAAGTGGTGCCGGATCTCTGGGCCAGCCTGATGGCCCGCGAGGTGCGCATAGCCCACCTGGAAGTCAGCGGGCTGCAGTTGAGCGTCAAGGAAGACAAGGACGGCCACTGGGCGCTCCAGGGCCTGCCGGTACAGGACGATCAGCCGTTGGACCCTGAGCAGTTGCTGACGCGCATGCAGATGGTCAAGCGCGTGTCGCTGCTCGATAGCCAGGTCACGCTGCAACCGTTCGGCCAGGCGCCGCTGACCCTGACTTACGTGGGCCTCAGCCTCCACACCGGCGCCACTCGCCAGCGCCTCGATGCCCGCCTGACCCTGCCGGATGGCCAGCCACTGGCTGTAAACCTGCGTACACGTATTCGCGCCAGCGCTTGGAAAGACGGTGAGGTCCAGGCTTACCTGAGCCTTCCGCAAAGCGACTGGGCCAAATGGATACCCGGCAGGCTGACCCAGCAATGGAAAGTCACGCAGTTCAAGGCCGGCGGCGAATTCTGGCTGACCTGGGCCAAAGGCACCGTGCAAAGCGCGGTGGCGCGTCTCAACTCACCCCAGCTGAAAGGCAGCTACGCCGACCGCAGGCCGGTCCATATCGAAAACCTTGCCCTCACGGCTTACCTGCAACGCAGTCAGAGCGGCCTCAATGTGCTGTTTGACTCGTTGGCAATGAACATCGGTGACACGCGCTGGGAGTCGCGCCTGCAATTGCAGCAGAGCCTGGCTACCGACAAGGATCTGGAGGTCTGGAAACTTCAGGCCGACCGCCTTGACCTCACGCCCATTACGCCGCTGCTGAATGCCTTGGCGCCCCTGCCGGAAGGCTTTGCAAAAGCCGTCGAACACCTCAAGGCCACTGGCATGCTGCGCAACGTGCTGGTGGATTTCCGTCCCCAGGACACGAGCGATCAGAAGGTCAGCTTTGCCGCCAACCTCGAGCGCATCGGGTTTGATGCCTACTTCGGCGCGCCGGCTGCGCGCAACGTGTCCGGCAGTATCAGCGGCGACCTGGGGCACGGTGAGTTGCGCATGGACAGCAAGGACTTCTCCTTGCACCTGTACCCGATCTTTGCCAAGCCGTGGCAGTACATCCAGGCCAATGCACGCCTGACGTGGAAGCTGGATAAAGAAGGTTTCACCCTGATCGCCCCCTACATCAAGGTGCTCGGCGAGGAAGGCAAGGTTGCGGCAGACTTCCTGATTCGCCTGCATTTCGATCACAGCCAGGAAGACTATATGGACCTGCGGGTCGGCATGGTCGATGGCGATGGCCGTTTTACACCCAAGTATTTGCCGGCGGTATTGAGCCCGTCGCTGGATGAGTGGTTGCGCACAGCGATCCTCAAAGGCGCGGTTGACCAAGGTTTCTTCCAGTACCAAGGTTCGCTGAACCATGACGCACTGCCGGCTGCACGCAATATCAGCCTGTTTTTCAAGGTGCACGATGCCGAACTGGCGTTCCAGCCAGGCTGGCCGCATGTGAGCAAGGTCAATGGCGAAGTGTTTGTCGAGGAGAGCGGCGTGCGCATCCTGGCGAGCAAGGGCCAATTGCTCGATACCAAGGTCAAGGACGTCTACGTCAATATTCCTCACGCGCCAGCCGGTAAAGACAGCCATCTGCTGATCACCGGTGGATTCGCGGGTGGCCTGGGGGATGGCTTGAAGATCCTTCAGGAAGCGCCGATCGGCACCGGCTCGACGTTTGCCGGCTGGAAAGGCGAGGGCGACCTGCAAGGCAAGCTGGACCTGGATATTCCGCTGGTCAAAGGCACCGAACCCAAGATTGTGGTGGATTTTCAGACCGACAAGTCCCGCCTGCAATTGGCCGAGCCGACTCTGGACTTGAGCCAGCTCAAGGGCGATTTCCGCTTCGACAGCACCAAGGGGCTGAGTGGCCAGAACATCTCCGCCCAGGCGTTTGATCGTCCGATCACCGCGCAGATCATTGCCGATGGCAAACCAGGCAATATCAGCACGCGTATCACCGCCAAAGGGCAGGTCACGGTTAAGCGCTTGACGGATTGGTTGAAAATTAGCCAGCCGCTGCCGGTGTCCGGCGATATCCCCTACCAATTGCAAGTGACACTGGACGGTGCCGACAGCCAACTGATGGTCAGTTCCAACATGAAAGGCGTAGCGGTCGACCTGCCCGCACCGTTCGGCATGCCCGCCAGCCAGGGGCGCGACAGCGTGTTCCGCATGACCTTGCAGGGGGCTGAGCGCCGGTACTGGTTCGATTATGGCGAGCTGGCGAGCTTCACCTTTGCGTCGCCTCCAGACAAATTCAATGAGGGGCGCGGGGAGTTGTTTCTGGGGGACGGCGATGCCGTGCTGCCTGCTGCCAAAGGCCTGCGCATTCGTGGCGTGCTGTCGGAGCTGGATATAGACCCTTGGAAGAAACTGGTCGACCGTTACGCCGGCAATGACCCAGGCGGCAATGCCAAGCAACTGCTCAGCGGTGCTGATTTCAAGGTGGGCAAGTTGAGCGGTTTTGGTACCCAATTTGACCAGGTCAACCTGCAACTCGATCGCAAACCGTCCGCATGGGGGTTGCAGTTCGACAGTCAGCAAGCCAAAGGTGCTGTGAACCTTCCGGATGCCAAGGGCGCGCCTATTGCAATCAACCTGCAGTACGTGAAATTGCCGGCGGTGGATCCGAAAGCACAGGCCGACGAAAACGCGCCGGACCCGTTGGCGGACGTCGACCCCAAGGACATTCCAGCGCTGGATATCTCCATCAATCAACTGTTCCAGGGGCCGGACTTGGTGGGCGCCTGGTCACTGAAAGTACGGCCGACGGCCAAAGGCCTGGCCTTTAACAATCTGGACCTTGGCCTCAAAGGCATGCAGCTCAACGGCGCTGGTGGTTGGGAAGGCGCACCGGGTAACAGCAGCAGTTGGTACAAAGGTCGCCTGGACGGCAAGAACATCGCCGATGTGCTCAAAGGCTGGGGGTTTGCGCCGACGGTAACCAGTGAGGACTTCCATCTGGATGTGGACGGTCGCTGGCCGGGCTCACCGGCTTGGGTCGGTCCCAAGCGCTTCTCCGGTAGCCTGGATGCAGCGTTCCGTAAAGGCCAGTTCGTTGAGGTCGAAGGTGGCGCGCAGGCTCTGCGGGTATTTGGCTTGCTGAACTTCAACTCCATCGGGCGCCGCTTGCGTCTGGACTTCTCGGACTTGCTTGGCAAAGGCTTGAGCTATGACCGGGTCAAAGGCTTGCTCGCGGCCAGCAATGGCGTGTTTGTGACGCGTGAGCCCATCACCATGACCGGGCCTTCCACCAACCTGGAGCTCAATGGCACGCTGGACCTGGTAGCCGACCGCGTCGACGCCAAGCTGCTGGTCACGTTGCCGGTGACCAATAACCTGCCGATTGCCGCTTTGATTGTCGGGGCACCGGCCATTGGTGGCGCGTTATTCCTGATCGACAAGTTGATTGGCGATCGTGTTTCGCGCTTCGCCAGCGTGCAGTACAAGGTGCAAGGGCCTTGGAAGGATCCAAAAATCACCTTCGACAAGCCATTTGAAAAACCAAACTGAGAGGCTGTGGAGTAGCATGGCCGCATGCCCTTTACGGAGTGTCGGCCTATGTCCTTTGCGGTAATTCAAATGGTCAGCCAGAGCGATGTTCTGGCCAACCTGGCCCAGGCCAGGCGCTTGCTGGAGCAAGCGGCGGCGGGCGGTGCGAAGCTGGCGGTACTGCCGGAAAACTTCGCCGCCATGGGCCGCCGTGACGTAGCCGATCTCGGCCGCGCCGAAGCTTTGGGCGAAGGCCCGATCCTGCCGTGGTTGAAACAGACCGCTCGCGACCTCACCTTATGGATAGTGGCCGGTACTTTGCCGTTGCCGCCCAAGGACCAACCCAACGCCAAGTCCAACGCTTGCTCGCTGCTCATCGATGATCAGGGCGAAATCGTTGCCCGTTACGACAAGCTGCACTTGTTCGATGTGGATGTAGCAGATGCGCGGGGTCGTTATCGCGAATCTGACGACTATGCTTTCGGGAGCAATGTAGTGGTAGCGGACACGCCGGTGGGGCGATTGGGCCTGACGGTGTGCTACGACTTGAGGTTCCCCGAGCTGTACAGCGAATTGCGCGCGGCGGGGGCTGAATTGATTACCGCGCCCTCGGCCTTTACCGCGGTGACGGGCGCTGCACATTGGGATGTGCTGATTCGGGCGCGAGCCATTGAAACCCAGTGCTACTTGCTGGCAGCTGCTCAGGGCGGCGTACACCCAGGCCCACGGGAAACCTTTGGCCACGCAGCGATTGTCGACCCTTGGGGGCGCGTGCTGACACAACAGGATCAAGGCGAAGCGGTGTTGTTGGCCGAACGCGATAGCAGTGAACAAGCGTCGATACGGACGCGCATGCCGGTGGTCAACCATCGGCGCTTTTTCTCGCAGGGCGCGCAGCGACCTGCTTCGGAACGATGAATTTAAGGCCAAACCTATGAGCGAGTTGTTGTCCTCAGTCAGTGAACACCTCCTGGCACCCGGTGGCGTGACCATCGAAAGCTTGCAAACCGTGCTCGGCGACTTGGCCGGGCCAGGCATCGACGCGGCGGACCTGTATTTCCAGGGGCAGATTTCCGAGTCATGGGCCCTCGAAGACGGCATCGTCAAAGAAGGCAGTTTCAACCTTGACCAAGGCGTGGGCGTGCGTGCGCAATCCGGTGAAAAGACCGGGTTTGCCTACAGTAATGCCATCACTCTTGAGGCACTGGGTCTGGCGGCACGCGCAGCGCGCTCGATTTCCCGCGCGGGCCAGAACGGCACGGTGCAGGCGTTCAGTACTCAGGACGTGGCGCAGTTGTACGCGCCGGATAACCCTCTGGAAGTGATCAGTCGTGCGGAAAAGGTCGATTTGCTCAAGCGTATCGACGCCGCCACCCGTGCCCTCGACCCGCGCATACAGCAAGTGACTGTGAGCATGGCCGGTGTGTGGGAACGCATTCTGGTGGCGTCCACCGATGGTGGGCTGGCGGCGGATGTACGGCCGCTGGTACGGTTTAATGTCAGTGTGATCGTCGAGCAGAATGGTCGCCGCGAGCGCGGTGGCCATGGCGGCGGCGGGCGTACCGACTACCGGTATTTCCTTTCCGATGACCGCGCCATGGGCTACGCCCGCGAGGCGCTGCGCCAGGCGCTGGTTAACCTGGAAGCCATTCCTGCACCGGCCGGTACCTTGCCGGTGGTATTGGGTTCGGGTTGGTCCGGGGTTTTGCTGCACGAAGCGGTGGGCCACGGCCTGGAGGGTGACTTCAACCGCAAGGGCAGTTCGGCCTACAGTGGGCGCATGGGCGAGATGGTCGCGTCCAAGCTGTGCACCATCGTCGATGACGGCACCTTGGCGGGTCGCCGTGGTTCGTTGAGCGTTGACGACGAAGGCACGCCGACCGAGTGCACCACGCTGATTGAAAACGGTGTGCTCAAGGGCTACATGCAGGACAAACTCAATGCGCGCCTGATGGGCGTGGCGCGCACCGGTAACGGCCGTCGCGAGTCCTACGCGCACTTGCCGATGCCACGTATGACCAACACCTACATGCTCGGTGGCGAAAGCGATCCGGCGGAAATCATCGCCTCGGTCAAACGCGGGATCTACTGCGCCAACCTCGGCGGCGGCCAGGTGGATATCACCAGCGGCAAGTTTGTGTTCTCCACCAGCGAGGCGTACCTGATCGAAGACGGCAAGATTACCGCGCCGGTCAAAGGGGCGACGTTGATTGGTAACGGGCCGGAAGCCATGAGCAAGGTGTCGATGGTCGGTAACGACCTGTCGCTGGACAGCGGCGTGGGGACGTGTGGCAAGGATGGGCAGTCGGTGCCGGTCGGCGTTGGCCAGCCAACGTTGAAGATTGATGCGATCACCGTGGGTGGCACGGGGTCGTAAGCGGTGGAGCTTCGGGTGGCGCAGAACGCCACCCGGGGAAGAGGATCAGCGCAGGCCGCGTTGAGTCTCGTCCAGCTCACGGATGTACTTGAAAATTTTACGGCTGGTGGCCGGAGCCTTGTTTTGCGCCAGTTCGTGCTGGGCCTGACGGATCAGGGAGCGCAGTTGCTGGCGGTCCGCGTCCGGGTAGTCCACCACAAATTTCTCCAGTACAGCGTCATCGCCCGAAATCAGGCGGTCACGCCAACGTTCCAGGTTATGGAAGCGTTCGTTGTACTGGCGAGTGGAGGCATCGAGTTGATCGAGCAAAGTCAAAATGGCGTCGGTGTCCTGATCGCGCATCAATTTGCCGATAAACATGATGTGCCGTTTACGCGCGATATTCGCGGTGTGCTTCGGCGCATCCGCCAGGGCCCGGCGCATTTCGTCGGTCAGTGGCAGTTTTGCAACCAAATCCGGCTTGAGCGTTGTAAGGCGCTCGCCAAGGTCAACCAGAGCATGCAGCTCGCGTTTGACCTGGGTTTTGCTTTTCTCCCCATCGAGGGAGTCGTCGTAAGAATCAACCATGGTGGCAGTCCGCAAAGAAACGCCGCCATGATAACCAGTCGGGGGCCGCTTGTCCGGCCCGGTCGCTCGATGGCCTTAACCGAAAGCAGAATTTGAGTGGAGAAAACCATGAGTGCAGCCCAAAGCGTCGGTCCGCAAGCGTTACCGGCACTGCAGGAACAAGTCGAGCAGATCCTTGCCGAAGCCAAGCGCCAGGGTGCCAGTGCCTGTGAAGTGGCCGTCTCGCTGGAGCAGGGGCTGTCGACGTCGGTGCGCCAGCGGGAAGTGGAAACTGTCGAATTCAATCGTGATCAGGGTTTTGGTATCACCTTGTATTCGGGGCAGCGCAAAGGCTCGGCGAGTACGTCAGCCAGCGGGCCGGAAGCGATACGCGAAACTGTCGCTGCTGCATTGGCGATTGCCAAGCACACGTCCGAAGATGAAAGCTCGGGCTTGGCCGACAAAGCGCTTATGGCCAAGGACTTGAAGGATTTTGATCTCTTTCACGCCTGGAACATCACGCCTGAGCAGGCTATCGAGCAAGCGCTGATCTGCGAAGCCGCGGCATTTGATGCCGATCCCCGTATCAAGAATGCTGATGGCACCACCCTCAGCACCCATCAGGGTTGCCGTGTTTACGGTAACAGCCACGGTTTTATCGGCGGTTACGCCTCCACTCGCCATAGCTTGAGCTGCGTGATGATCGCCGAAGCCGATGGCCAGATGCAGCGTGATTATTGGTACGACGTGAGCCGCCAGGGTGAATTGCTGGCGAACCCGGTCAGTATTGGTCAGCGCGCTGCACAGCGCGCGGCGAGCCGTTTGGGCGCGCGTCCGGTGCCGACATGTGAAGTGCCGGTGCTGTTCTCGGCCGAACTTGCCGGCGGCCTGTTTGGCAGCTTCCTGGGGGCGATTTCCGGTGGGAACCTGTACCGCAAGTCCTCGTTCCTCGAGGGTGCAATCGGCCAGAAGTTGTTCCCTGAGTGGCTGACCATCGATGAGCGTCCTCATCTGATGCGTGCCATGGGCAGTTCCGCCTTTGACGGTGACGGCCTGGCGACCTATGCCAAGCCGTTCGTCGAGAAGGGCGAGCTGGTCTCGTACGTGTTGGGCACTTACGCCGGTCGCAAGCTGGGTCTGCCGAGCACGGCCAACTCGGGAGGCGTGCACAACCTGTTCGTGACCCATGGCGATGAAGACCAGGCTGCGCTGCTGCGTCGCATGGGCCGCGGCCTGCTGGTGACTGAATTGATGGGCAGTGGCCTGAATATGGTGACAGGTGACTATTCCCGCGGCGCCGCCGGTTTCTGGGTGGAAAACGGCGAGATTCAGTTCGCTGTCCAGGAAGTGACTATCGCCGGCAACATGCGCGACATGTTCAAGCAGATCGTTGCCGTCGGTAACGATTTGGAGTTGCGCAGCAATATTCGCACGGGGTCGGTGTTGATCGAGCGGATGACCGTCGCCGGCAGCTAAACACTCAACGTCTCAAATAAAGGCGCGCCATCCTACAGATGGCGCGCCTTTTTTATGCTCGCGTCACGGCTGAATTTACGTGCCACCCTTGTTTTGATTCTCAATATCATTTAATAATAAATATCATTACCGAATGAGTGTGGATCATGAGTTCTGTCCTGCATGAGGATCCGTACCTGGAAAGCTGGCGCTGGATGAGTCGTCAGATTCGCTGCGGCCTCGATCCCAATGAACCTCGCCTGATCGAACATTACCTCAATGAGGGTCGATACCTGGCGTGCTGCACCGCGACCCATCCGTGGACGATCGCTGAAACCTCATTCCGTTTGTTGATCGACACCGCCAGCGATGTCGCCTTGCCCTGGCATTGGCGATCCATGTGCCTGGACCAGGCGTGGCGCCCGCTGCGTGACCTGGAAAAACTCTCTCACTGTGCCTGCCGCCTCAAGCGCTGGCAGACCTTTGCCTGGCAATTGGCGACCTGCGAATTGCTGCCCTCCCTTTCCGTTTCTGACCTGGTGCAAGGATCTTCCGATGAGTAACACCCGTATCGAACGCGACAGCATGGGCGAACTGCAAGTGCCTGCCGGGGCCTTGTATGGCGCGCAAACCCAGCGCGCGGTGAACAACTTCCCGATCAGCAACCTGCGTATGCCAGCGCAATTCATTCGCGCCCTGATTCTGGCCAAGGCCGCCGCGGCCAAGGTCAACGTCGACCTCAAACAGATCAGCGAAGGGCAAGGCAAAGCCATCGTCGATGCCGCCCAGGGTTTGCTGGAAGGTGATTACATGCCGCACTTTCCGGTGGATATCTTCCAGACCGGTTCCGGCACCAGCTCCAACATGAACGCCAACGAAGTGATCGCGACCCTCGCCAGCCGTTTGCTGGGCGAGGCGGTCAACCCCAATGACCACGTGAACTGCGGCCAAAGCAGCAACGACATCATCCCCACCACCATTCACGTCAGCGCCGCATTGGTGCTGCACGAGCAAACGCTGCCGGCCTTGCTGCACTTGGTGCAGGTGATCGAACGCAAGGCCGAGGAGGTCCACCCGTTCATCAAAACCGGACGCACCCACTTGATGGACGCCATGCCGGTGCGTATGAGCCAAGTGCTCAACGGCTGGGCACAACAACTCAAAGCCAATATCGGTCACCTGCAGGACTTGCTGCCGAGCTTGCAAGCCCTGGCTCAGGGCGGCACGGCGGTCGGCACCGGGATCAACGCACACCCGGAATTCGCTGCGCGTTTCAGCCAGCAACTGAGCACTCTGACCGGCGTGAAATTCACACCGGGCAAGAACCTGTTCGCGTTGATTGGCTCGCAGGACACCGCCGTGGCCGTCTCCGGCCAGTTGAAAACCACCGCCGTTTCGCTGATGAAAATTGCCAACGACTTGCGCTGGATGAACTCCGGACCGCTCGCAGGCCTGGGAGAAATCGAACTGGAAGGCTTGCAGCCGGGCTCTTCGATCATGCCTGGCAAGGTCAATCCGGTGATCCCCGAAGCGACTGCCATGGTTGCTGCGCAAGTCATCGGCAATGACACCGTGATCACTGTTGCGGGCCAGTCCGGCAACTTTGAACTCAACGTGATGCTGCCGATCATTGCCCAAAACCTGCTCAGCAGCCTCGAACTGCTGGCTAATTCCAGCCGATTGCTGGCGGACAAGGCCATCGCCAGCTTCAAAGTCAACGAGGCCAAGCTCAAGGAAGCGCTGTCGCGCAACCCGATCCTGGTCACGGCCCTCAACCCGATCATTGGTTACCAAAAAGCCGCTGAAATTGCCAAGAAGGCCTACCAGCAAGGCCGCCCGGTAATGGATGTCGCCCTTGAGCACACCGACTTGTCACGTAGCCAACTCGAGATCCTGCTGGATCCTGAAAAGCTCACGGCCGGCGGCGTGTAATCACCGACTCTGCTTTGGAGGCTCACCATGGAGCACTGGAAACGCACGATCGAACGAGCCAATCGCTGCTTTATGCAGGGCGAATTGGTTGACGCTCGCGAGGCTTATTTGCAAGCCCTGGCCTTGGCTCAAGTGTTATTCGAGCGCTGGGCGGATGCCGACGAAGCAGTGGCGGCTTGCGTCATCTCCCACCACAACCTGGCGGACTTGCACCTGCGCCTGAACCAGCCCGAGGAGAGCGCGGAATACCTGTGCGCTATCCACCAACGCCTGTTGCAGACCATGCAGGACTCGCGCCTGAGCCCGCAATTGCGCGAGGCGGCGCTGCGCCAGAGCAGCAAGACCTACGTCGAACTGTTGAACTTCATCAGTGATCACGGCGAATACCCGCGGACCCATCGCTTGCTGGGTGGCACTGCGGCTCAACCGCAAGCGTCGACCCGCAACAGTCCCTACTACGGAGCACATTGATATGTCCTACACCTTGCCTGCTTTGCCCTACGCCTATGATGCCCTGGAGCCGCATATCGATGCGCAGACCATGGAAATCCACTACACCAAGCATCACCAGACCTACATCAACAACCTGAATGCAGCGGTCGAGGGCACCGAGTTTGCGGGCTGGCCGGTTGAAAAGCTGGTCTCGAGCGTCCAGCAACTGCCGGAAAAACTTCGCGCCGCGGTGATCAACCAAGGTGGCGGTCACGCTAACCATTCGTTGTTCTGGGCGGTGATGTCGCCCAAAGGCGGCGGCAAACCCGAGGGCGCACTAGGCACAGCGATCGAGACCCAACTGGGCGGCTTCGACAGTTTCAAGGAAGCGTTCACCAAGGCGGCCTTGACCCGATTCGGCAGCGGCTGGGCCTGGTTGAGCGTCACGCCACAAAAGACTCTGGTGGTCGAGAGCAGCGGCAACCAGGACAGCCCACTGATGAACGGCAACACGCCGATCCTCGGCCTGGACGTCTGGGAGCACGCCTACTACTTGCTCTACCAGAACCGCCGCCCGGAATACATCAACGCCTTCTACAGCGTCATCAACTGGCCGGAAGTCGCCGCACGCTACCAGGCCGCCTTGGCCTGATATTCATCCAATAACAAGATCTAAGGCCGACTATGGGCACTGAAACACTGGCGATCAGCAGCGGACGAATGTTTCGCTATGCGTTTGGTTCGCTGCTGCTATTGGCAGGTACTGCATTGCTGGTGGCCCACGGGCTGGCCTGGCTGGATCTGGAACCGCGCATCCTGCGTGCCTTGCAGGGCGGGGCAATCTGCGCGCTTGGCACGGCACTGGGCGCAGTCCCGGTGCTGGTGATTCGTCGGATGCCGGTGGCGCTCAGCGATACCTTGCTGGGATTTGGCGCCGGTGTGATGTTGGCGGCGACGGCCTTTTCGCTGATCGTGCCGGGTATTGCGGCCGCTGAAGGTCTTGGTTTATCGCCTTGGGGAGCCAGTGGTTTGATCAGCTTCGGCATCATGCTCGGTGCGTTCGGGTTGTACCTGGTTGACCGCAAGGTCTCCGGCGCCAGCCCGGAAATGCTGGTGGGCACGCCGGACAGGCCGGTGATTCCACCGCGCATTTGGTTGTTCGTGTTTGCCATCATTGCCCACAACATTCCGGAGGGCATGGCCGTAGGTGTTTCCGCGGGTGGCGGCATGCCGGATGCCGACAGCCTGGCCATGGGCATCGCCCTGCAGGATGTTCCGGAAGGTCTAGTGATTGCACTGGTCTTGGCCGGGGCAGGGATGTCGCGGACCAAAGCGTTCCTGATCGGCGCTGCGTCAGGGTTGGTCGAACCGGTCTTTGCGGTGCTCTGCGCCTGGCTGGTGAGCCTGGCGGAAATTTTGTTGCCGCTGGGGCTCGCGCTGGCAGCTGGGGCGATGTTGCTCGTGGTGACGCACGAAGTGATTCCCGAATCGCGCCGCAATGGTCACGAAAAGCTTGCCAGCCTGGGGCTGTGCATCGGGTTCTGTTTGATGATGGTGATGGATACTGCTCTGGGATAAACCTCAGCCCACTTTCACAGGCCAGGCTTGGTGACGGTCGCCCGGTGAAGGTAAGGCTTGAGGGCGTCCTGCCAACAAGCCGAGTGCCTAGACGCGGTTATTCGCCTTCGTCAAAGAAGTTATTGATCAGCTTTACCAGAGCGTCCATCGCTTCCTGTTCTTGCTCACCCTCAGTCTTTAAGTGAATCCTGGTGCCCTTGCCGGCAGCCAGCATCATCATGGCCATGATGCTCTTGCCGTCGACCATGGATTCGGGCGTGCGCCCAGCCCGGATCTGACAGGGGAACTGCCCGGCCACACCGACGAATTTGGCGGAAGCGCGAGCGTGCAGGCCCAGCTTGTTGATGATTTCGATTTCCAAAGCGGGCATCGCGCAGGTGTTCCTTTCAGCTAAGGTCGCGGTGGCGAACCTGGACGTTCTTGAGGGTTTGTTGCAGCACCTGGCCCAGGCGTTCAGTCAGGTAGACAGAACGATGATGGCCGCCGGTGCAGCCGATGGCGATAGTGACATAGGCACGATTACTCGCGGCAAAACGTGGCAACCATTTAAGCAGGTAGCTGGAAATGTCCTGGAACATCTCTTCGACATCCGGTTGCGCAGCCAGGTACTCGGCCACCGGCTGATCCAGCCCGGACTGATCACGCAGCTCCGGCTTCCAGTAAGGGTTGGGCAGGCAGCGAACGTCGAACACCAGGTCGGCATCGACCGGCATGCCTCGTTTGAAGCCAAACGACTCGACGAGAAATGCCGTGCCAGGCTCTGGTTGATTCAGCAGGCGTAGCTTGATGGCGTCGCGCAGCTGATACAAGTTCAGGCCGGTGGTGTTGATCTTGAGATCGGCGAGGTCGATGATCGGTCCCAGCAGCGTGGTCTCGTCCTCAATGGCCTCGGCCAGCGAGCGGTGAGGGCTGCTCAGAGGATGGCGTCGACGGGTTTCAGAGAAGCGCTTGAGCAGCGTCTCTTCGTCGGCATCCAGGTACAGCACGTCGCAATTGATGTGCTTGGCCCGCACTTCTTCGAGCAATTCAGGAAAGCGCGAGAGGTGGCTGGGCAGATTACGGGCATCAATTGAAACGGCAACCAACGGCTGCGCCAACTCAGTATGAATCAGCGCACGCTCGGCCAATTCCGGCAGCAGGCCGGCGGGCAGGTTGTCGATGCAATAGAAGCCGTTGTCTTCAAGGACATTGAGTGCGGTGCTTTTACCCGAGCCGGAGCGGCCGCTGACGATGATCAAACGCATGATTACTGCCTGTTTTGTTCATCCAGGACAACCTGATAGAGCGCCTCGTTGCTGCTGGCACTGCGCAGTTTGTCGCGTACTTCCTTGCGGTCGAGCATGCTGGCGATCTGCCGGAGCAGCTCCAGGTGTGCATCGGTGGCGGCCTGCGGGACCAGCAGCACGAACAGCAGGTCAACCGGGGCGCCGTCGATGGCATCAAAATCGATTTTTTCTTGCAGGTGTAAAAGTGCACTTACGGGCGAAGTACAGCCTTCAAGGCGGCAGTGAGGAATGGCGATGCCGTTACCAAAACCGGTCGAACCCAGCTTTTCACGGTCAATCAGAGCCTTGAACACAACTTGCTCATCCAGCTCAGGCACTTCACGGCTGATCAGGTTAGCGATGTGTTCGAGGGCTTTCTTCTTGCTGCCGCCCGGCGCGTTCACGAGTGAACGGCCGGGGGTCAGGATGGTTTCAAGTTGGATCATGGGGGAGAGTTAACGACCTGTACCTTGCATCAGGTGCAGATACTTTTCCTTATGCTTTATGAGTTGGCGGTCCAGCTTGTCGTAGAGCGAGTCAATCGCTGCGTACATGTCTTCATGCTCCGCATTGGCGACTAGCTTCGCATTCGGTACGTGCAGGGTGGCCTCGATTTTTTGCTTGAGCTTGTCGACCTCCATGATGACCTGCACGTTGGTGATCTTGTCAAAATGCCCCGCAAGCTTGTTCAGCTTGCTCTCGGTGTACTCACGCAGGGGCTTGGTAACTTCTAGTTGGTGTCCACTGATGTTGACTTGCATACAGCTTCTCCTTCGTTGCCAGTGCATAAAGCGGCGGGTAGGAATACCCGCCACTGGAACGCTATGGCCCGCCCGTCACATCAAACGCTTACGCTCGCTGGAAGGCGCGATCCCGAGGGACTCGCGGTACTTGGCGACGGTTCGACGGGCGACCTGAATGCCTTGTGCCTCCAGTAAACCAGCGATCTTGCTGTCACTCAACGGCTTTTTCTGATTTTCCGCAGCAACCAGTTTTTTGATGATCGCGCGGATCGCCGTGGACGAGCATTCGCCGCCTTCGGAGGTACTGACATGGCTGGAGAAAAAGTATTTCAACTCATAAATACCCCGTGGGGTATGCATGAACTTCTGCGTGGTCACCCGGGAAATCGTTGATTCGTGCATGCCTACCGCCTCGGCGATGTCATGCAGCACCAACGGTTTCATTGCCTCGTCGCCATATTCCAGGAAGCCGCGCTGGTGCTCGACGATCTGGGTGGCCACTTTCATCAGGGTTTCGTTGCGGCTTTGCAGGCTCTTGATGAACCAGCGCGCTTCCTGCAACTGGTTGCGCATGAAGGTGTTGTCGGCACTGGTGTCGGCGCGGCGCACAAAGCCTGCGTATTGTGGGTTGACGCGCAAACGTGGCACCGATTCCTGGTTAAGCTCCACCAGCCAGCGTTCGTTGTCCTTGCGCACGATCACGTCGGGAACGACGTATTCGGCTTCGCTGGACTCGATTTGCGAGCCGGGGCGCGGATTGAGGCTCTGTACCAGCTCGATGACCTGGCGCAGGTCGTCTTCCTTGAGCTTCATGCGGCGCATCAACTGGCTGTAGTCGCGGCTGCCCAGCAGGTCGATGTAGTCGGTGACCAGGCGCTGGGCCTCGGCGAGCCAAGGTGTCTTGGCGGGCAGTTGACGCAATTGCAGCAGCAGGCACTCGCTGAGGGTGCGGGCGCCAATGCCGGCGGGCTCAAACTGTTGAATGCGGTGAAGGACGGCTTCGATTTCGTCCAGCTCGATGTCCAGTTCCGGGTCGAAGGCCTCGAGAATTTCATCAAGGGTTTCGTCCAGGTAGCCCTGGTTATTAATGCAGTCGATCAGGGTGACAGCGATCAGGCGATCGGTGTCGGACATCGGCGCGAGGTTAAGTTGCCACAACAAATGGCTTTGCAGGCTTTCGCCAGCGGACGTGCGGGTGGTGAAATCCCATTCGTCATCGTCATTGCTGGGCAGGCTGCTGGCGCTGGTCTGGTAAACGTCTTCCCACGCGGTATCCACGGGGAGGTCGTTGGGAATGCGTTCGTTCCATTCGCCTTCCTCAAGGTTATCCACCGTTGGGGCGGTTTCCTGGTAGGAGGGTTCCTGCACGTCGGAGTTGGGTTTTTGCTCGATGTTGTCGGCCAGCGGGTCTGCATTATCGAAGTCGTCGCCTTCTTCCTGGCGTTCGAGCATCGGATTGGACTCCAGGGCCTCCTGGATTTCCTGTTGCAGGTCCAGGGTCGACAATTGGAGCAGGCGGATGGCCTGTTGCAGCTGCGGTGTCATCGTCAGCTGCTGGCCCATTCTCAGGACTAGCGATGGTTTCATGGCAGGGGCTTAACACCTTATTCGCCGGCGCAATGCGCCATCCACGACAGGGCGCGTGAGCGCCAAACATAAGCAAATTATATGCCTGATGTCGGGGGCTTTGCCTAGAGCGCGGTAACAATAAAAAAACGAGGTTTTTATTGACTCCCGCGCGCCTTGGCGAACAGCCGTGACACCACGATGCTTACAGGCGGAACTCGTGGCCCAGGTACACTTCCTTGACCAGTTCGTTAGCCAGGATGGTGGCGGAATCGCCTTCGGCGATCAGTTGGCCATCGTTGACGATATAAGCCGTCTCACAGATATCGAGGGTTTCACGGACGTTGTGGTCAGTGATCAACACGCCGATGCCCTTGGCTTTGAGGTGATGGATGATCTGTTTGATGTCGCCGACCGAGATCGGGTCAACGCCGGCAAACGGTTCGTCCAGCAGGATGAACTTCGGTGCGGTTGCCAGTGCACGTGCGATTTCCACGCGACGGCGCTCACCACCGGACAGGCTCATGCCGAGGTTGTCGCGAATGTGGTTGATGTGGAATTCCTGAAGCAGGCTTTCCAGCTCCTTGCGGCGGCCGTCACGGTCGAGTTCCTTGCGGGTCTCGAGGATCGCCATGATGTTGTCCGACACCGACAGTTTGCGAAAGATCGACGCCTCCTGGGGGAGATAGCCGATACCTGCGCGTGCGCGACCGTGCATTGGCTGGTGACTCACGTCGAGGTCGTCGATCAATACACGGCCCTGATCCGCCTGGACCAGCCCGACGATCATATAGAAGCATGTGGTTTTGCCGGCACCGTTAGGGCCGAGCAGGCCGACGATCTGGCCACTGTCGATCGACAGGCTGACGTCGCGCACGACCTGACGGCTTTTGTAAGCCTTGGCCAGATGCTGGGCTTTGAGGGTTGCCATTAGTTTGCCTTCTTCGCAGCGGGTTTAGCCGCAGGCTGAGCGGCAGCGTCTTTCTGCTTGGGCTGGATAACCATGTCGATACGCGGCTTCGGCGTGCCGATCTTCGCGCCGGTGGCACGACCAGCCTGAGCGATCTGCTTCACGGTGTCATAGGTGATTTTCTCACCGTCCGTGGTATTGCCGTCGCTGCTCACAACCCTGGCCTGATCGATCAGGATGATACGGTTCTGCTGGGCGTGATACTGGATGGTCTTGCCGTAGCCCTTCATCGGAGCAGGATCTGCAGCAGCCTGCTTCTGTTCGAAATAGGCCAGGTTACCCACCGAAGTCACCACGTCGATGTCACCCGCAGGCGTACGCGTGAGCGTCACCGTGTTGCCGGTAATCTTCATCGAACCTTGGGTGATGATCACGGCGCCGGTGTAGGTTGCAACGCCTTGCTTGTCATCCAGCTGTGCATCGTCAGCCTGAATGTGGATCGGTTGCTGGCTATCGTTCGGCAGAGCCCAGGCGCTCACGCTTCCCAGTGCTGCGCCCAGACCGAGCAAAATAGGGAGGGTTTTAACGAGCCTCATACTGTCCTCTTACGTTCGATAGCAGGTGTATCCTGCTTTCTTTCAAATACGCTTTCATTCCCTTGCCAGTCGATACACCGCCAGCGCCGTCGATTCTAACGTCTTGCTCGGTCTGCGCATATTGCTGTTGTGGGAAAACGGTCATGCGACTGCTGGTAATAATAGTGTCGCGGTTCTTATCGTCAGTACGTGCAACACGTACCGAGTCGATCAGTTCTACCTGAGTGCCGTCCGGGTTGACTTCGCCATGCTTGCTGGTGACATGCCAAGGGAACTCAGTGCCGCGGTACAAGTTCATGTCCGGGTTGGTCAGCAACGTGACTTCGGACGACTTCAAGTGCTCGACTTTGTCCGAGGTCATTTCATACTGAACCTTGCCATCCGGCAGGAACTGTACGCTGTAGGCGTTGGTTGCGTAATAGTCGATAGCGCCTGTGTCAACCTGCCCGACAGGCTTGTCGAGAAAGCGTTCGGGGCTGATATTCCAGTAGCCTACCGCCAGAAACAGCGCGGCGATGATCCCGAACAGCAGGAAATTGCGAATCTTTTTGCTCAGCATAAAACGCTCTATAAGTAGGCGGCATGTGCCGCTTCAAGGCTGCCCTGGGCACGCAGGATCAATTCACAGAACTCGCGGGCGGCACCTTCGCCGCCACGGGCCGTGGTGATGCCATGGGCGTGCTCGCGAACAAAGGTCGCCGCATTGGCAACGGCCATGCCCAGACCTACGCGGCGGATAACCGGGAGGTCGGGCAGGTCATCGCCCAAGTAGGCGACCTGCTCATAGCTTAGGTTGAGTTGGCCAAGAAGCTCGTCCAGAACCACCAGTTTATCCTCACGGCCCTGATACAGGTGAGGAATACCCAGGTTTTGTGCACGGCGTTCCACAACCGGTGTTTTTCGACCGCTGATAATCGCAGTTTGCACGCCCGCGGCCATCAACATTTTGATGCCTTGGCCGTCGAGGGTGTTGAACGTCTTGAATTCACTGCCATCTTCGAGGAAGTACAGGCGGCCGTCGGTCAGCACGCCATCGACGTCGAAAATCGCCAGTTTGATGTGTTTACCGCGTTGCAGCAGGTCGCTGGTCATTTACATCACTCCCGCACGCAGCAAGTCGTGCATGTTCAGGGCGCCAACCGGGTGATCGTCGCCGTCGACGACTACCAGCGCAAGAATCTTGTGGTCTTCCATGATCTTCAACGCTTCGGCCGCGAGCATTTCCGGGCGTGCGGTCTTGCCGTGAGGGGTCATGACTTCATCGATCGTCGCCGTTTGAATGTCGAGATTGCGGTCCAGCGTACGGCGCAGGTCACCGTCAGTGAAAACGCCGGCCAGACGCCCGTCGGACTCCAGAATGACAGTCATGCCCAGGCGTTTGAGGGTCATTTCCATCAGCGCGTCCTTTAGCAGGGTGCCGCGCTGGACGTGGGGCAGTTCATCGCCCGAATGCATGACGTTTTCCACTTTCAGCAGCAAGCGACGGCCGAGAGCGCCGCCTGGATGCGAAAACGCGAAATCTTCAGCGGTAAAGCCGCGGGCTTCCAAGAGCGCCACGGCCAAGGCATCGCCCATCACCAGGGCAGCGGTAGTCGAGGACGTCGGCGCCAGGTTCAGCGGGCAGGCCTCGTGGGCGACGTGAACATTCAAGTTCACTTCCGCGGCCTTGGCCAGCGTCGAATCCGGGTTGCCGGTAATGCTGACCATCTTGATGCCCAGGCGCTTGATCAGCGGCAGCAGGGTCACGATTTCGTTGGTGGTGCCGGAGTTCGACAATGCCAGGATGATGTCATCCTTGGTGATCATGCCCATGTCGCCGTGGCTGGCTTCGGCCGGGTGTACGAAAAAAGCCGTGGTTCCGGTGCTGGCCAACGTAGCGGCAATCTTGTTGCCGACGTGGCCTGACTTGCCCATGCCAACCACGACAACGCGGCCTTTGCTGGCCAGAATCATCTCGCAGGCACGTACGAAATCCGCGTCGATATGGGCCAGCAAGCCTTCTACGGCTTCTAGCTCGAGACGGATGGTGCGTTGTGCGGATTGAATAAGGTCGCTGGATTGGCTCATGTCTGAAATCGTATAGCCTGACGAAAAGTCGGCGATTATAGCGGTAATGATCAATTCCCTCACGCAAGTTCGTCAGGGTTTATTCTGCTTGAGCAAGAGAATCATGCCCGGCAGGGTTTTTTTCCCTGTCCCCAATCTGAACGAGCGCTGTTCCGGCCTTGGGGGCTCTGTACCAGCAGTGATATAGTTCGCCGCCAGTTCGGTCCGCCCAACCCATGTGACTAAATAATGCGCACCCGTTGCAAACTATTGCGCGACCATTGCAAACGAATGTCGCAAACATGGTGTCTGAGTGAAAGGCTGCATCCCAAGGAGATTAGATGAGTGCCGATAACGCCTACGCGGTCGAGCTGAAGGGCCTTACCTTCAAGCGCGGGACGCGCAGCATCTTCAATAACGTCGATATTCGCATTCCCCGCGGTAAAGTCACGGGCATCATGGGGCCTTCCGGTTGCGGCAAGACCACCCTGTTGCGCCTGATGGGTATGCAATTGCGCCCTAGCGCCGGCGAAGTGTGGGTCAACGGCCAGAACCTGCCGACGCTGTCGCGCAGCGATCTGTTCGATGCCCGCAAGCATATGGGCGTGCTGTTCCAGAGCGGCGCCTTGTTCACCGACCTCGATGTTTTCGAAAACGTGGCGTTTCCGCTGCGGGTGCATACCGAGCTGTCCGATGAAATGATTCGTGACATCGTGTTGCTGAAACTGCAGGCCGTTGGCCTTCGCGGCGCCATTGACCTGATGCCTGATGAATTGTCCGGCGGCATGAAGCGCCGTGTCGCTTTGGCGCGTGCCATTGCTCTCGATCCGCAGATCCTCATGTATGACGAGCCCTTCGTCGGTCAGGACCCCATCGCCATGGGCGTGCTGGTGCGGTTGATCCGCCTGCTCAACGATGCGCTCGGCATCACCAGTATCGTGGTGTCCCACGACCTGGCTGAAACCGCGAGCATCGCCGACTACCTTTATGTAGTAGGCGATGGTCAGGTGCTGGGACAAGGCACGCCTGAAGAGTTGATGAACGCTGACAACCCGCGCATTCGCCAATTCATGACCGGCGATCCTGATGGCCCGGTGCCTTTTCATTTTCCGGCAGCGGACTACCGCTCAGATCTTCTGGGGAAGCGCTGATGCGCAAGACATCTCTCATCGAAAAGGTTCGCCTTTTCGGTCGCTCGGGCATCGACATGGTCGAAGTGCTTGGGCGTTCGACGATTTTCCTGTTTCACGCGTTGCTCGGTCGCGGCGGCATTGGTGGCGGCTTTGGTCTGCTGCTCAAACAACTGCACTCCGTCGGCGTGATGTCCCTGGTCATCATCGTGGTTTCCGGGATTTTCATCGGCATGGTGCTGGCGTTGCAGGGGTTCAACATTCTCTCCAGCTACGGCTCGGAGCAGGCAGTGGGGCAGATGGTCGCCCTGACGCTGTTGCGTGAACTGGGCCCGGTGGTCACCGCCTTGCTGTTTGCCGGGCGCGCAGGTTCTGCGCTGACTGCCGAGATCGGTAACATGAAGTCCACCGAGCAGTTGTCCAGCCTGGAAATGATCGGCGTGGACCCGCTCAAGTACATCGTTGCCCCGCGCCTGTGGGCCGGCTTCATTTCCCTGCCACTGCTGGCGATGATTTTCAGCGTGGTAGGCATCTGGGGCGGTTCGTGGGTGGCGGTTGACTGGTTGGGCGTCTATGACGGCTCGTACTGGGGCAACATGCAAAACAGCGTGACCTTCAGCGGCGACGTGCTCAATGGCATCATCAAAAGCATCGTTTTCGCCTTTGTAGTGACCTGGATCGCCGTATTCCAAGGCTATGACTGTGAGCCCACTTCAGAGGGGATCAGTCGCGCCACCACCAAGACCGTTGTGTACGCCTCGCTGGCGGTACTGGGCCTTGACTTCATTTTGACCGCCTTGATGTTTGGAGATTTCTGATGCAAAACCGCACTGTGGAAATCGGTGTCGGCCTTTTCTTGCTGGCTGGCATCCTGGCTTTACTGTTGCTGGCCCTGCGAGTCAGTGGCCTTTCGGCCAGCCCGACCGCCGATACTTATAAACTTTACGCTTACTTCGACAATATCGCCGGTTTGACTGTCAGAGCTAAAGTGACCATGGCCGGTGTGACCATCGGCAAGGTCACGGCAATCGATCTGGATCGCGACAGCTTCACCGGGCGAGTAACCATGCAGGTAGACAAGAAGGTAGATAATCTGCCGACTGACTCCACTGCATCTATTCTCACTGCGGGTCTGCTGGGCGAGAAGTACATCGGCGTCAGCGTGGGCGGGGAAACAGCCCTGCTCAAGGATGGTTCGACAATCCACGACACACAGTCGTCGCTGGTGCTTGAAGACTTGATCGGTAAATTCCTGCTCAATACGGTCAATAAAGACGCCAAATGAGGAATCTGTTCATGATCTCTACCTTGCGACGTGGCCTGCTGGTGCTGCTTGCAGCGCTGCCCTTGATGGCCAACGCGGCGGGTTCTGCGCACGATCTGGTGCAGGACACGACCAACAAAATGTTGGCTGACCTGACTGCCAACAAAGAGCAGTACAAGCAAGACCCAAGCAAGTTCTACGATGCGCTCAACACCATTGTCGGGCCAGTGGTTGATGCCGAAGGCATTTCCCGCAGCATCATGACGGTCAAGTATTCGCGCAAGGCAACGCCTGCGCAGATGCAGACCTTCCAGGAAAACTTCAAAAAGGGCCTGTTCCAGTTCTACGGTAATGCCCTGCTGGAATACAACAACCAGGGGATTACCGTTGCTCCGGCCGGGGATGAGTCAGGTGACCGCACCAGCGTCAACATGACCGTCAAAGGCACCAACGGCGCCGTCTACCCTGTGCAGTACACGCTGGAGAAGGTCAAAGGCGAGTGGAAACTGCGCAACGTGATCATCAACGGCATCAACATTGGCAAGCTGTTCCGCGATCAGTTCGCTGACGCCATGCAGCGCAATGGCAACGACCTGGACAAAACCATCAATGGTTGGGCCGGTGAAGTCGCCAAGGCCAAGGAAGAAACCGACAAACAAGCTGCCGGGAAGCCTGCGCAATGACCGAGTCGGCTGTTCGGCTTGGCGACGCTGGCGAGTTATTTCTGAGCGGCGTGCTCGATTACCGCTCCGGGCCTGACCTGCGCAAGCAGGGCCAGGCGCTGATCAACAGCAGCAACGCGCCTGCGCTGGTGCTGGACTGCTCGGCAGTGACCAAGTCCAGCAGCGTCGGTTTGTCATTGTTGCTGTGCTTCATGCGTGATGCCGAGGCGGTCAAAAAGCCGGTCAGCATCCGTGCGTTGCCTGAGGACATGCGCGAAATTGCCGAAGTTTCCGGTCTGACCGAGCTTCTGGCGCATCCTTAATAGCCAATATCAAGGAAGCCCCCCGTCAGAGTCCTGCTATGCGGGGTTCGCAGGCGCGGGGCTTTTTTGTATGATGTGCGACCCGTGCGCACTGGGCGCCGATAGAGGTTGAGCATGCAGGCCCTAGAAGTTAAAAGCTTCCTTGAAGGAAAGCTGCCCGAAACGAACGTAGAAGTTGAAGGCGAAGGCTGCAATTTCCAGCTGAACGTGATTAGCGATGAACTGGCGGCATTGAGCCCGGTCAAGCGTCAACAGCAGATCTATGCCCATTTAAACCCGTGGATCACCGATGGCAGCATCCACGCGGTCACTATGAAATTTTTCAGCCGCGCGGCCTGGGCCGAGCGCACCTGAGCCCCCAAGGCGTCGAGATTCTTATGGATAAATTGATTATTACCGGCGGTGCCCGCCTTGATGGCGAGATCCGCATTTCCGGTGCGAAAAACTCTGCCTTGCCGATTCTGGCAGCGACCCTGCTGTGCGATGGCCCGGTGACTGTGGCCAACCTGCCGCACTTGCACGACATCACCACCATGATCGAGCTGTTCGGTCGCATGGGCATTGAGCCTGTGATCGACGAGAAACTGTCCGTCGAAATCGACCCGCGCACCATCAAGACTCTGATCGCTCCGTACGAGCTGGTGAAAACCATGCGCGCATCGATCCTGGTGCTGGGCCCTATGGTTGCCCGTTTCGGTGAGGCCGAAGTGGCACTGCCTGGCGGTTGCGCCATCGGTTCGCGTCCGGTCGACCTGCACATCCGTGGCCTTGAGGCCATGGGCGCAACCATCGACGTCGAAGGCGGCTACATCAAGGCCAAGGCGCCGGAAGGCGGCCTGCGTGGTGCCAACTTCTTCTTTGATACCGTCAGCGTGACCGGTACCGAGAACATCATGATGGCCGCAGCCCTGGCCAACGGCCGCAGCGTCCTGCAAAACGCCGCGCGCGAGCCGGAAGTAGTCGACCTGGCCAACTTCCTGATCGCCATGGGTGCCAACATCACCGGCGCCGGCACTGACACCATCACCATCGACGGTGTTAAGCGTCTGCACTCGGCCACTTATAAAGTGATGCCGGACCGTATCGAGACCGGCACCTACCTGGTGGCTGCCGCCGTTACGGGTGGCCGCGTCAAGGTCAAGGACACCGATCCGACCATCCTTGAAGCCGTCCTGGAAAAACTCAAGGAAGCCGGTGCTGAAATCACCACCGGTGCCGACTGGATCGAGCTGAACATGCACGGCAAGCGGCCAAAAGCCGTCAACGTGCGGACCGCTCCTTACCCGGCGTTCCCGACCGACATGCAAGCGCAGTTCATTTCCTTGAACGCGATTGCCGAAGGCACCGGTGCCGTGATCGAAACCATTTTCGAAAACCGCTTCATGCACGTGTATGAACTTCACCGCATGGGCGCCAAGATTCAGGTCGAAGGCAACACCGCCATCGTCACCGGTATCGACAAGCTCAAGGGCGCGCCAGTGATGGCTACCGACCTGCGCGCGTCGGCCAGCCTGGTCATCTCGGCACTGTGCGCTGACGGCGACACGCTGATCGACCGCATCTACCACATAGACCGTGGTTACGAGTGCATCGAAGAGAAACTGCAGATGCTCGGCGCCAAGATCCGCCGCGTGCCGGGCTAGTCGCAGTAGCGGTAAACACCGTCACTGTGGCGAACGGGCTTGTCGAGTCGTCGTACCGGCCGCGTAGCGCCCTCCAAGACGGGACTGCTATGCAGTCCAGCGTTGGACAAGCCCGCTCGCCACGGGATGGTGTTTTGCTGTTAACTGAGTGTGTCCCTGCTGAATTTGTTTCAAATCGAGGCTGTAATGGCCTCGATCTGTGTCTGGCGCCGTCTGCGACCGGACAGCAATAGCCTGATGAAGGACTGACGTTTCCCATGTTGACCATCGCACTGTCCAAGGGCCGCATCCTTGACGACACTTTGCCGCTTCTGGCTGAAGCGGGCATCGTGCCGACCGAGAATCCGGACAAGAGCCGCAAGCTGATCATCCCCACGACCCAGGACGACGTTCGCCTGCTGATCGTGCGTGCCACTGACGTGCCGACTTACGTTGAACATGGCGCGGCCGACCTCGGTGTCGCGGGTAAAGACGTGTTGATGGAATACGGCGGCCAGGGCCTGTACGAGCCATTGGACCTGCGTATTGCCCTGTGCAAGCTGATGACCGCCGGCCGTGTCGGTGACGTCGAGCCCAAAGGCCGCCTGCGCGTGGCGACCAAGTTCGTCAACGTTGCCAAGCGTTACTATGCCGAGCAAGGTCGCCAGGTCGACATCATCAAGCTCTACGGCTCGATGGAACTGGCACCGCTGATCGGCCTGGCCGACAAGATCATCGACGTAGTCGACACCGGCAACACGCTGCGTGCCAACGGCCTTGAGCCTCAGGATTTTATTGCCGACATCAGCTCGCGACTGATCGTCAACAAAGCTTCGATGAAAATGCAACACGCCCGTATCCAGGCGTTGATCGACACCCTGCGCAAGGCAGTGGAGTCTCGACACCGCGGTTGACTCACCTGCGCGGCCCTAGGTCGCGCCCGTCTATCCGCCTCATAGCCAGAATTCTCAGGTGCCCAAGCGGATCGACTGCTAACGTTCGGCGCCTGAGCATTTTTGCCAATCCTATGAGGCCCTCGCTATGACCACGTCCACTGCAATTGCCCGACTCAACGCTGCCGACCCGGATTTCGCCCATCATCTGGATCATCTGCTGAGCTGGGAAAGCGTGTCCGACGACTCGGTCAACCAGCGGGTGCTCGACATCATCAAGGCCGTGCGCGAGCGCGGTGATGCGGCGCTGGTAGATTTCACCCGCCAGTTCGACGGCCTCGACGTCGCGTCGATGTCCGACCTGATCCTGCCGCGCGAGCGCCTGGAGCTGGCCCTCACACGCATCACCGCGCCCCAGCGTGAAGCCCTGGAAGTGGCAGCGGCACGCGTACGCAGCTACCACGAAAAACAGAAACAGGATTCCTGGAGCTACACCGAGGCCGACGGCACCGTGCTGGGCCAGAAGGTCACGCCGCTGGACCGCGCGGGGCTGTACGTGCCGGGCGGTAAAGCCTCGTACCCGTCGTCGGTGTTGATGAACGCTATCCCGGCCAAAGTGGCGGGCGTGACCGAAGTGGTCATGGTCGTGCCAACGCCGCGTGGCGAAATCAACGAGTTGGTGCTGGCTGCCGCGTGCATCGCCGGGGTTGACCGCGTGTTCACCATCGGCGGCGCTCAAGCTGTCGCGGCCCTGGCCTATGGCACCGAAAGTGTGCCGAAGGTCGATAAAGTGGTCGGCCCAGGCAACATCTATGTCGCCACCGCCAAGCGCCACGTGTTCGGCCAGGTCGGTATCGACATGATCGCCGGCCCTTCGGAAATCCTGGTGGTGTGTGACGGCCAGACCGACCCGGACTGGATCGCCATGGACCTGTTCTCCCAGGCCGAGCATGACGAGGACGCCCAGGCGATCCTGGTCAGCCCCGACGCCGAGTTCCTCGACAAGGTCGCCGCCAGCATCGACAAGCTGCTGCCGACCATGGACCGCGCCGAGATCATCGAGAAGTCGATCAATGGCCGTGGCGCGCTGATCCTGGTACGCGACATGGAGCAGGCCATCGAGGTGGCCAACCGCATCGCGCCGGAGCACCTGGAGTTGTCCGTGGCCGACCCACAAGCCTGGCTGCCGTCGATTCGCCACGCTGGCGCGATCTTCATGGGCCGCCACACCAGTGAAGCCCTGGGCGACTACTGCGCCGGCCCGAACCACGTGCTGCCGACCTCCGGCACCGCGCGTTTCTCGTCGCCGCTCGGCGTGTATGACTTCCAGAAGCGCTCCTCGATCATCTTCTGCTCGCCACAAGGCGCTTCCGAGCTGGGCAAGACCGCCTCGGTGCTGGCCCGTGGTGAATCCCTGAGCGCTCACGCCCGCAGCGCCGAATACCGCATCCTTGAAGAGGGGAACTGAGACATGAGCAAATTCTGGAGCCCCTTCGTCAAGAATCTCGTGCCGTACGTGCCCGGCGAGCAGCCGAAGCTGACCAAGCTGGTCAAGCTCAACACCAACGAGAACCCCTACGGCCCATCGCCCAAGGCGCTCGCGGCAATGCAGGTCGAGTTGAACGACAACTTGCGCCTGTACCCGGACCCCAACAGCGACCTGCTCAAGCAGGCGGTAGCCAAGTATTACGGAATCGACGCCGGCAAGGTCTTTCTCGGCAACGGTTCCGATGAAGTCCTGGCGCACATCTTTCACGGCCTGTTCCAGCACGACTTGCCGTTGTTGTTCCCGGACATCAGCTACAGCTTCTATCCGGTCTACTGCGGGCTCTACGGCATCACGTCTGAACCGGTGCCGCTGGACGAGCAGTTCCAGATTCGTGTGGCCGACTACGCGAAGCCCAATGGCGGGATCATCTTCCCCAACCCGAACGCGCCTACCGGCTGCGTACTGGCGCTGGACGCGGTGGAGCAACTCCTCAAGGCCAGCCCGGACTCGGTGGTGGTGGTCGATGAAGCCTATATCGACTTCGGCGGCGAAACCGCTATTAGCCTGGTAGACCGTTACCCGAACCTGCTGGTGACCCAGACCCTGTCCAAGTCGCGCTCACTGGCCGGTCTGCGTGTAGGCCTGGCGGTGGGGCACCCGGACCTGATTGAGGCGCTGGAGCGGGTCAAGAACAGCTTCAACTCCTACCCGCTGGATCGCCTGGCGATTGTCGGCGCGGCGGCGGCGTTTGAAGACCGTGAGTACTTCCAGAAGACCTGCCAATTGGTGATCGACAGCCGTGAAAAGCTCGTGGCGCAACTGGAAGCCAAGGGGTTTGAAGTACTGCCGTCTGCGGCCAACTTCATCTTTGCTCGGCATCCAGGGCACGACGCTGCCGGGCTGGCGGCCAAAGTGCGGGAGCAGGGGGTGATTGTGCGGCACTTCAAGCAGGAGCGGATTGCCCAGTTCCTGCGGATCAGTATTGGCACGCCTGAGCAGAACCAGGCGCTGATTGATGCGTTGGGCGAGCTCTAAGCCACACTGAAGCTCAAAAAATGTGGGAGCGGGGTTGCTCGCGAATGCAGAGGTTCAGTCACTGATGTGCTCAATGACACACTGCATTCGCGAGCAAGCCCGCTCCCACATTCGTGTTGCGTTGGCAGTTAGATCAGCGGCTCATCCGGCTTCTTGTTCTTCCAGCCATCATTGCCCGGCAGCAGCAGGTTCAAACCAATCGCTACCACCGCGCACAGGGCAATGCCCTTGAGGCCGAAATCATCCGGGCCGGTGCCGGTGCCGACCAGCACACCGCCAATCCCGAACACCAGGGTCACCGACACAATCACCAGATTGCGCGCCTCGCCGAGGTCGATCTTGTGGCGGATCAGCGTGTTCATGCCCACCGCCGCAATCGAGCCGAACAGCAGGCACAGAATGCCGCCCATCACCGGCACTGGGATGCTTTGCAGCAGTGCGCCGAACTTACCGATAAACGCCAGGCTGATGGCAAATACCGCCGCCCAGGTCATGATTTTCGGGTTGTAGTTCTTGGTCAGCATCACCGCGCCGGTCACTTCGGCGTAGGTGGTGTTCGGCGGGCCGCCAAACAGGCCGGCGGCCGTGGTGGCAATACCGTCACCCAACAGCGTGCGATGCAGTCCAGGTTTCTTCAGGTAGTCGCGACCGGTCACGCTGCCCACCGCAATTACACCGCCGATATGCTCGATCGCCGGGGCCAGGGCCACCGGGACGATGAACAGAATCGCCTGCCAGTTGAACTCCGGCGCGGTGAAGTGGGGCAGGGCGAACCAGGGCGCAGCGGCGATCTTCGCCGTGTCGACTACACCAAAGTAGAACGACATGGCAAAGCCCACCAGCACACCGGAAATGATCGGCACCAGGCGGAATATGCCTTTGCCGAACACCGCCACGATCAACGTGGTCAGCAGCGCCGGCATCGAGATCAGCATCGCCGTCTGGTAATGGATCAGCTCGCTGCCATCCCCGGCTTTGCCCATTGCCATGTTGGCGGCAATCGGCGCCATGGCCAGGCCGATGGAAATGATCACCGGGCCGATGACCACCGGCGGCAGCAGCCGGTCGATGAAACCGGTGCCTTTGACCTTCACTGCCAGGCCGAGGAAGGTATAAACGAAACCGGCCGCCATCACCCCGCCCATGGTCGCCGCGAGGCCGAACTGGCCCTTGGCGAGAATGATCGGGGTGATAAACGCAAAGCTCGATGCCAGGAATACCGGCACCTGCCGCCCTGTCACCACCTGGAACAGCAACGTGCCCAGGCCAGCGGTAAACAGTGCGACGTTTGGATCAAGACCTGTGATCAGCGGCATCAACACCAACGCGCCAAATGCTACGAAGAGCATCTGTGCGCCAGACAGGATCTGGCGCCAAAGCGGGTCGTTGAAATCATCCTGCATGCTCACGCGTCCTTCTGCTTGGTGCCGAAGATCTTGTCACCGGCATCGCCCAGGCCTGGGATGATGTAGCCGTGTTCGTTCAGGCGCTCATCGATGGACGCGGTGTAGATCTGCACGTCCGGGTGGGCCTTCTCGACGGCGGCGATGCCTTCGGGCGCAGCCACCAGCACCATGGCGCGGATGTCTTTGCAGCCGGCTTTTTTCAGCAGGTCGATGGTGGCGACCATGGAACTGCCGGTGGCGAGCATCGGGTCGATGATCATCGCCAGGCGCTCGTTGATTTCCGGAACGAGTTTTTCCAGGTAGGTGTGAGCCTGCAAGGTTTCCTCATTACGGGCAACGCCGACGGCGCTGACTTTGGCGCCCGGGATCAGGCTGAGCACGCCCTCGAGCATGCCGATACCGGCGCGCAGGATCGGTACCACGGTGATTTTCTTACCGGCGATTTTCTCGACCTGGACGGGGCCGGCCCAACCAGGAATCTCGTAGGTTTCCAGGGGCAAATCTTTGGTTGCTTCGTAAGTGAGCAGCGCTCCGACTTCCTGAGCAAGCTCACGGAAGTTCTTCGTGCTAATGTCGGCACGGCGCATAAGGCCGAGTTTGTGTCTGATCAGCGGGTGGCGGATCTCGCGAGTGGGCATGGGAAAAGCTCCGGCGGCGGGCAAAAAAACCGGCCTAGATTAATCTATCCGAGGGTGTTGTCCTATAGACATCTAGTACGTTAGTCCATTAAGGCTTGATCGTTGCGCCTCACATGCGTACCTTTGCCCGCTTTTCTTGCCACAGCACCCCCTTGGAGAGCGCCATGTCCGCTGATCTCGAGCATATCCGTCAAATCATGCGCGAGGCTGACTGCCTGTACACCGAAGCGCAAGTCGAAGAGGCGATCGCCAAGGTCGGCGCGCACATCACCCGCGAAATGGCCGACACCAACCCGGTGGTCTTCTGCGTGATGAACGGTGGCCTGATCTTCGCCGGCAAACTGCTGACTCACCTGCAGTTCCCGCTGGAAGCCTCCTACCTGCACGCCACCCGTTATCGCAACGAAACCAGCGGCGGCGACCTGTTCTGGAAAGCCAAGCCGGAAGTCTCGTTCATCGACCGCGACGTGCTGATCATCGACGACATCCTCGATGAAGGGCACACCCTGGGCGCGATCATCGACTTCTGCAAACACGCCGGCGCGCGCAAAGTGCACACCGCCGTGCTGATCGACAAAGACCATGACCGCAAAGCACGTCCGGACCTGAAAGCCGATTACGTCGGTCTGCCATGCATCGACCGCTACATTTTCGGTTACGGCATGGACTACAAAGGCTACTGGCGTAATGCCAATGGGATCTTCGCCGTCAAAGGGATGTAAGCCATGGTCCGCTTTCTTGATCAAACACTGTTCACCGAACTGGCCGAGAAAGCGGCCGCCAGCCCCCGTGGCCGGCACCATCATAACCTTCATCAGATGGAAGAGCCTTGCCATCGCCTGGCCGTTGGCATGCAACCCGACACCTATGTGCCGCCGCATCGGCACCTGAGTGCGGACAAGGCAGAGACCCTGATGGTGCTCAAGGGCGCCCTGGGCCTGCTGGTTTTCAGCGAAACCGGTGAGGTGATCGCCAAGCGCGTCCTGCGGGCGGGCGGCGAGTGTGCAGGTGTCGACCTGCCGCCCGGCGTATTTCACGGCCTGGTGGTGCTGGAGCCCGACAGCGTGATGTTTGAATGCAAGGCCGGGCCGTATCGACCCGTAGGCGAGGGCGAGTTGGCTGACTGGGCGCCACACGAAGGCGATGCTGGCGTTGCCGAGTATCGACGCTGGATGCTCGCCCAGTTCGATTGAGCTACAGTGCTCGGCCATCTCTCTCGGAGCGGCCCATGAGCCTGTTGAAACGCACCTGCGCCGCCCTGGCGTTGACCCTCAGCTTGCCGCTGGCTGCGGCGCCTGCGCCGATGCACAGCCAGTTCCTGCCGCCCGACGACCTCACCTTGCGTGCCGCCACGCCCGATCAGCAGCAACTGCTGCAAATCACCGAATATGCGGTGGTGGTCGGCAATCAGCGTCAATCGACTCAGCAGCCGATCCCGGTGACGTCGCCGCTGATGATTCGCCTCAAGGGCAAACCCTTGAACAAAGGCGCGACCATCGCCCAGGTGGTGCTCAATTTTGATGCCGAAAGCAAAAGCCTGAAAAAGCCGGTGTTCGATGAGAGCAGTAAGACCCTGACCTTGTCTTACCCGGTGGCCCAGTACCGCGTGATCGTCGACCTGCTACGCAACGACACGGTGTATGTGCAGTTCCTCAGCTACGCCAACGGGCACATTTGGGCGGACCTGCACACCGGCGCCGTTCGCGCTAAATAGTGGGACCGCAGGTATCTACACAACTGTTGGCGAACACAAAATCTGCAGCAGGCGAGCTTTTGTGGCGGCCTTTTATGCTGCGATGGTGGCGGCTCAGTGGGCCCAACTGTCACTGATGCACCGCCATCGCAGGCAAGGCAGCTCCCCCATAGGTTCTTGGTCGCTTCCGAAGCGTGTGTGCCGCAGGTAAACTGCGTTTCCCGTGTAATGTCTGCAGGCTGGAGTCGGTAATGCGTAAAGATAAGAAACAGGTGATTGGTGACGAGATTGGCGACGACCAGATCAAGTTGTTCCTGGACTTCGAGCCGGTTGACGCAACTTCACCGTCCCTGCACAAACTGATCAAAGCCTACCGTGGCTTGCGCATCGACGACTTCGCGCGGTTCCTGGGCTTTTTCAAGGAAGCCGGCCTGGATCTGGACGGCAAGGACGAGCATGGCCAGACCTTCGTTGACCTGATCAAGGATCAGCGTAACGCCGCCGAGTACATTGAGCTGATCGACAACGCTCGCGGCTGATTATCCAAGCCACACAAAAACGCCCCGTTCTCATGCCGAGAGCGGGGCGTTTTTTATTGCGTCGAAGCCTTATGCGTAGCTTTCGGCTTCGTTGCTTTGCTCAACCAGTTCCAGGCTGATGTTGTTCTGCGTATTGATCTTGCGATACAGCTCGGCATCGGTCTCCAGGACTTTTTCGCGCGCCGGGAAGATCTCGTGCAGTTTGGCCGCCCACTCGCCCGCAGCCTTTTGCGGGAAGCAGCGCTCGATCAGTTCCAGCATGATCGACACGGTCACCGAAGCACCTGGAGACGCGCCCAGCAGGGCGGCCAGCGAGCCGTCTTTGGCTGCAACCAGCTCGGTGCCAAATTGCAGCACGCCGCCTTTTTTCGGGTCTTTCTTGATGATCTGCACCCGCTGACCGGCCACTTCCAGGCGCCAGTCTTCGGCTTTCGCCTCAGGGTAGAAGCGGCGCAGGGATTCCAGGCGCTGCTCCATGGATTGGCGCACTTCGCTGACCAGGTACTTGGTCAGGTCCATGTTGTCGCGAGCCACGGCCAGCATCGGGCCGATGTTGCCGGCGCGAATCGACATTGGCAGGTCCAGGAACGAGCCGTGCTTGAGGAACTTGGTGGTAAAGCCGGCATAGGGCCCGAACAGCAGGGACTTCTTGCCATCGACCACACGGGTGTCCAGGTGCGGCACGGACATCGGCGGCGAACCTACCGCGGCCTGGCTGTAGACCTTGGCCTGGTGGTGCTTGACCACCTCCGGGTTGTCGCAGCGCAGCCACTGGCCGCTGACCGGGAAGCCGCCGAAGCCTTTGCTTTCTTCGATGCCCGAGGCTTGCAGCAGCGGCAGGGCCGCGCCACCGGCGCCGAGGAACACGAACTTGGCGTCGACTTCACGGCTGTTGCCGCTGTTGACGTCCTTGATGCTCACGGTCCAGCCCGCGCCGTTGCGCTTGAGGCCAGTGACGCGCTTGCAGTACTTGACCTGAGCATCCGGTGCGCTGGTCAGGTGCGACAGCAATTGATTGGTCAGGGCGCCGAAGTTGACGTCGGTGCCATTCATCACGCGGGTGGCAGCGATTTTTTCGTCGAGCGGGCGGCCCGGCATCATCAGCGGCATCCACTCGGCCATCTCGCTGCGGTCTTCGGTGTAGTGCATGTCCGAGAACGCGTGGTGCTGGCTGAGGGTTTCAAAGCGTTTCTTGAGGAAGGACACGCCCTTTTCGCCCTGCACGAAGCTCAGGTGCGGCACGGGGCTGATAAAGGATTTGGACGAGCCAAAGGTGCCTTTTTTGGTCAGGTACGCCCAGAACTGCTTCGACACCTCGAACTGGGTGTTGATGTGCACGGCTTTCTTGATGTCGATGGAGCCATCAGCGGCCTGCGGTGTGTAGTTCAGCTCACACAGCCCGGCGTGACCGGTACCGGCGTTGTTCCACGGGTTGGAACTTTCCGCGGCACCCGAATCCATCAGCTCAACGACTTCCAGCTTGAGGCCGGGGTCGAGCTCTTTGAGCAGTACGGCCAGGGTGGCACTCATGATGCCGGCCCCTACCAGTACTACGTCGACTGCTTCGTTATGCGCCATTTAACGCGTCTCCAAAATCTGCAGCACCAAATTGACGGCATGGCTGCCAGGAGTGACGGGGCGGTTCACGTGTTGCCCCAGATTACCCATGGCCAGGATCGCCATGTCCGATTCGCAATTCTTTGCAACTTCAGCACACGCTTCCTGCCGGGCTAATCTGCCTATGAACGCATTCATAGGCGCCTGTGGCAATTCGACTTATGGTCAAAGCGTGCGATTTGTGCAACCAATCCGTAGCGGACAGGCTCAAGCTCCGGTGTTTGAGGAGTGCTCGGTCCTGTGTGGTTGGGCTGTTCCAGACGCTGATGGTGCTTGTACAAACGCCAAACTATTCATTTGCTCGCCACACTCTTGTGAAGTTGTGAAAACCCGTTTTTTCACGCTCTTTTGAAGACGTGAACCTCAAAAAAGGGCTGCCCCAGCCTGGCACCTGGCCCGCAAACCTCTGCCGACACGCGGCAAAACAGGCAAACAACTCAAGTGGCCGAGCGCAATGGCAGCTCTGGCAGATTCGGTAAGGCGGGTGGGTTGCAAAGAAAACAGCAAGCGCGCCAGCTTCACTCGATCTGTGTGGGCGGCTCTCTGTGGGCGATTCATGGGTTAATACCGAGGCATTAACGATGCTGCGAGGCCCGATCAGGAGACGTCCTTATAATCGGGGGGAGATTGTAGCGAAGAACGCCGGGGAAATGGGCGTGTTTTATGACTTTTATTCGTGTCTCGGTCAGGAGGCCAACGCATGCCGGGGTTGTGCGTGCATAACCTTCGGGCTGACCCGCGCGCTTGCCGGCAGCGGGCGGTGCATCCAGCCCAGATGAGTCTCCGAGACTTCCACCCAACCTTCGCCGACAGGCGGCAGGTTGCACTGCTTGAACGCCAGGCAATGGCCGTGCGCATCAAGCAGCGCATAGTGGCGATGACGGGTGTGTTGCATGAACAATGACTTGAGAAGGCGCATGGCTTTGTACCTGTTGCGTTACATGCTTGAAGGTTGCCAGTGTGGCATGACATTGGAATGACGGATTTATGCGAAATTGTAATTTGAGCATGCCTTCAGCTGCCGTTCAGGATGGCTGGTGAGTGGCGCGCATGCACCGTTATACTGGCGCCCTGTTTGCATCTAGTCCTGGAGAAATGAGTATGTTGCAACGCCTGTTGTTCGGTTTGATCACTGTGACCAGTTTGACCCTGGTTGGCTGCGCCAACAGCCCGCAACAACTCAGCCCGCAACCTAAAGTCACCGCGCAGCTGGCGCCTGTCGGTCACGGCCAGCCGGTATCGGTGCGTGTGGTGGACGGTCGTCCGTCGCCGACGCTGGGTTCGCGTGGTGGGCTGTACCCTGAGACCGCGCTTATTTCGGTCACCGGTCAAGACGTGCTGCCCAAGCTGCAGGCCCAGGCCGAAGCCGCCGTGCGCCTGTTGGGCTTCACACCGGCCAACTCGCCGGGCGCGCCTCAGCTGACCATCACCCTGGCCGAACTGAAATACCAGTCGCCCAAAGAAGGCTTGTACGTGACTGAAGCCTCCATTGGCGCGACGTTCAAGTCCGACGTCAGTGCCGGCACCCGTCGCTACAGCGGCCGCTACGGCGCATCGCTGAATCAGCGTTTCGGCATGTCGCCCAATCAAGAGACCAACACCAAGCTGGTCAGCGACGTCCTCAGTGACGCCCTGACTCGCCTGTTCAAAGACCCAAGCATCGGCCAACTGCTCAGCGCGCAGTAACCCTGCATAAAAAAACCGGGCTCAGCGATGAGCCCGGTTTTTTTACGCCTGTCGCTTCATGCCGCGGTTTCGACATAAAAGTCCAGCACACTCACACCGGTGAGCAGGTCCAGCTCCGGCAGGTCGGCGTGCTGGTGCCCGCCCAGCGCGCAATACACCAGCCAGTGGCGATCCTGGACGTTGAAGGCGAGTGCGCCAACCAGCGCCTCTTGCTCATCGTTTGGGGCGATCAAATACAGCCGATCCTGGTTTTGCGCATGCAGCATGACAAGCTCCCGGGTGTTCGAAGGGCAACAGCGTGGCTTGTTAAGGTGACGTTCAGGTGACGCTGTAAATTAATGGATACATTGATCGTACTTGGGGGACGGAACGTTTCAGCGGCAGGAGGCCAATATCACTCAGGTTTGTATCTGAATTGATACCAGCACACTGTACGACTGAGGTTTGCGATGGCGCTGCCTGCACTGCTGATCAATGTTGTGGCTCTACTGGTGGCCTGCCCAGGCGCAGCGCTGCTGTTCATCACCCGTTTGCGCGAGCAGCGCGCACTGGCCGATCTGACCGCGCAAAGCGAAGATCGCGCGATTGACCAGCCGATGTTGTTTCTGGATGTGCGCACCGAACGGGCGCATCGTCTGGCTTATCGCTTAGGGTTTGCCTGCCTCGGGCTGGCGCTGGCCACGTCCTGGCTCAGTACTCACCTCTAAAAAACACCACAAAACAAATGTGGGAGCGGGCTTGCCCGCGAAGGCAGGGGCTCAGTCGATACATCCTTGACTGAACCCGCGCTTTCGCGTGCAAGCCCGCTCCCACATTTTGCTTCGGTGTTTACAGTGCAATCCCGGCTTTAACCCGATATTGATTCCTCACCGGCGTCGCGTACTGCACCACCAGATACGGCCGGTGCTCGGCCGGGCACTCACTCAAGCGCCGTTCCCACTCCGCTTGCGCCTTGGCCAACTCGTCGGCCGGGAACACCTCGGCCGCCGTCGGCACCTGCAATTGCGGGTCGGCGTCGCTCCACTGCGCGTACGCCAGGTAATGCACCGGGAACAGGCGATAGCCGCCGAGAATCTGCCGGTCCATTTCCACCGCCAGCAACTTGGTGTCCTCGAAACGTTCGGTGATCGGCGGCGCAAAGTTCACATGCACACGGCCCTTGTAGCCGGTGATGCCCAGGGCGATGCTCACATCATCCTCGCCCGGCGCCTTGCTGTAGGTGCCGGTGGTGGCGCGGATATACAGTTCGCGGGCCTTGGCCGTGTCGCAGGGGTCGTATTCGTAGCTGATCGACACCGGCGTCAGGTTCAGCGACTGGATCACCTCGGCAAACGGCTCATCCTTGCGGCTGACGTGAAACATCTTGAGGATCGCCGACTCGGTGCGATCGTCGCCATCCTTGGCCCGGCCTTCGGCCTGGGCGATCCAGATCGACTGACAGTCGTTGCGGATCGAATGGTTGATGTAGGCCGACAGCAGGTTATACGCCGCCATCTTTTCCTTTCGCCCGGTGATCGAGCGGTGCACGATGAAGCTCTTGTTCAGGCGCATCAGGTCGCTGACAAACGGCTTTTGCAGCAGGTTGTCGCCAATGGCAATGCGCGGCGTCGGCAGGCCGGCGTGGTACACGGCGTAGTTGACGAAGGCGGGGTCCATCACGATGTCGCGATGGTTGGCCAGAAACAGGTAGGCGGTGCCCGACTTCAGCTGTTCGACGCCGGTGTACGTCACCCCGTCGGTTGCGCGGTCAATGGTGTGGTCGACGTAATATTCGACTTTGTCCTGCAGCGTGGCCACGGTGGTGACACCGGCGAACTCGCGGCGCAGCTTGCGGGCGATCATCGGCTTGAGCAGCCAGCCCAGGGCGCCGGCAAAGCGCGGGAAGCGGAAGTGGGTCAGGATGTCCAGAAAGGCCTTGTCACTGAACAGACGCGCCAGCACTGCCGGGACTTCGCTGTCGTTGTAAGGTCGGATGGTATCGAATTCGCCCATCATGCTCTCTTGTTAGAAACGGCTAGTGTAAGTAAAGGAAATATCAGGGTGCGGCCGCAATATTGGCTCTGCCGTGAATAGCCCTGTAAATAGACCGGCGATTATACGCACAAGTCACCTGGGAGACCGCGATGCTGGAAACCGAGTCGTACGATTGTCCTTATTGTGGTGAGCCGGCTGAGGCCGTGCTGGACCTTTCCGGCGGCGATCAGTCATACATTGAAGACTGCCCGGTGTGTTGCCGGCCAATAATTTTTGATCTGCAGGTACACGATGACGAATGGATGCTCACGGTCCGTAGCGAAAACGAGTAACAGGTACGCCCATGCAGCGAATCTATGAACCGGAAAACCTGATGGAAGGCGAGTTGCTGCAACAAATGCTCGCCAGCGAGGGCATCGAGGCGCACCTGGTGGGGCGCCATTTGCTCGGCGGTACCGGCGAATTGCCGATTTTCGGCCTGCTGGGCCTGGAGGTGGACAACGACCAGGCCGTTTACGCCCGTGAGCTGATTACGGCCTACATCGGTGCGCAACCATTGCCCGGCGATGAACCCGACAGCTTTCCCGACGTATTGGTCTGTTAGGCTGTCGGTCGGTTTACCCAAGAGTCGTGTTACCCCATGTGTGGACGTTATGCCCTGTTTCGCTGGAACCCTACGTTTGCTGCCTTGCCGGGCTTCCCGGCCGACCAGCAGGCCCAGTGGAACATCTCCCCGAATGATTCGGTGCTGATTCAGCGCTTGAGCGAAGGCCAGCGCACCCTGGCGCGCGCGCGCTGGGGCCTGACGCCGCCCTGGCTGACTGACCTTTCCCGCACCCCGGCCCATGCCCGCGCCGAAACCCTGGCCGAGCAACCGATGTTCCGCGAAGCCTTCCGCCAGCGCCGCTGCCTGCTGCCCGCCAACGGGTTTTACGAATGGCGCGGCACCCAGCGCAAGCGCCCGTACTGGCTGACGCCGGGCGAGGGCTCGACGCTGTTTTTTGCGGCGATCTGGGAAGCGTATCCGGTGCAGGAACAGGTGTGGCTGAGCACCGCGGTGGTGACCCAGGCGGCGCAGAGTCAGCGGCGGCCGTTGATCCTGGATGCGGCGGGGCAGGAGGCGTGGCTGAATCCGCAGACGCCGTTGCCGGTGTTGCAGGGTTTGCTGGCCAGTGAGCCGGCTGCGTTGCGCGAGCGGGTGTTGGCCAATATGGTCAATGATCCGAAACTGAATGGGCCGGAGTGCCTGACCCCAGGCTGAAGTCGGGCTCACTCCATGCCAGCTCCTCCATTTGAAGGTGTTCACACATCAAAATGTGGGAGCTGGCTTGCCTGCGATAGCGGCCTGAAGACCACCGCCAATTCCTAAACCTTAAACTGATTGATCAAGCGCCGCTGCTGCTCCGCCAGCTTGGTCAACTCCGCACTGGCTGCGCTCGATTCATCCGCGCCGCCCGCCACTTCATTGGCCACCTGGCCGATATTGATCACATTGCGATTGATGTCCTCGGCCACCGCGCTCTGCTCCTCGGCGGCGCTGGCGATCTGGGTATTCATGTCGTTGATCACCGATACCGCCTGAGTGATCGTCTCCAGCGCCTCGGCCGCCTTCGCCGCATGCTGCACGCTTTCATCGGTGCGGTTCTGGCTGTCTTCCATCACCTTAACCACATCGCGCGTGCCTTGTTGCAACTGCTGGATCATGGTCTGGATTTCTTCGGTGGCCTTCTGCGTCTTCTGCGCCAGGTTGCGCACTTCATCTGCCACCACCGCAAAACCACGGCCTTGCTCGCCGGCCCGCGCGGCCTCGATGGCGGCGTTAAGCGCCAGCAGGTTGGTCTGCTCGGCGATCCCGCGAATCGCTGTGAGGATCGCGTTGATGTTCTCGCTGTCCTTGGCCAGGGTTTGCACCACGCCCACCGCTTTACCGATTTCCTGCGCCAATGCGCCGATAGACGTCGAGGTATCACGCACGATGCGCATGCCCTGGCTTGCGGCCTGGTCAGCGTGGCTGGCGGCTTGCGCGGCCTGGGTGGCGTTGCGCGCCACGTCCTGGGCGGTGGCCGTCATCTCATGCACGGCGGTGGCTACTTGGTCGATCTCGACCATCTGTTTGTGCACGCCCTGGTTGGTGCGAATCGCGATGTCGGCGGTGTGCTCCGACGAATCGCTGACCTTCTGCACCGAGCTCACCACCTGGGTGATCATGCCCTGCAGCTTGATCAGGAAAGTATTGAAGCCGGTGGCAATCGCGCCCAGTTCATCGGCCCGGTCACTGGTCAGGCGGCGCGTCAGGTCGCCTTCGCCCTGAGCGATGTCATTGAGCATGGCCACCATTTGCTTGAGGGGGCGGGCGATGCCGTGGCCCACCAGCCAGATCACCAGCAAGCCGAGGCCGGCGATCAACAGGCCCACCATGGCCATGCCGAAAGTGTCGGTCTTGCGCTGGGCTTGCAGGTCGCTTTGCAGTTTTTGCGAATCGGCCATCACCGCGTTCAGCGGCAGTTGCAGCATCAAGGTCCACCGCGCTTCGGCCTGGCCGATGCTGAAGGGCAGGAACAGCTCGATGTGCCCGTGTTCCTTATCGATGTCGTAGCGCACTTCGCCGACTTTCAACTGGCCGAGATTGGCCAGCGCGTTGCTGTCGAGCAAGTCAGCGGCTTTTTCGCCCAGCTTGCTCGCGTCCTTGGTGTAGGCCACCAGGCGACCGTTACTGGAAATCAGCGCCAGTTCGCCGGCGCCGTTGTAGAGGTTCTGGTCGGCGCGGGTGAGCATGTCCTGAATGAAGTTCACCGACAGGTCGGCGCCGACGATGCCCTGGAAAGTGCCGTCGATCATGATCGGTTCGATAAACGAGGCCAGCATCACCATCGCATCGCCGACCTTGTAAGGCGCAGGGTCGATGGCGCAGGGCTTCTTGCTTTCTTTGGAGCACAAGTAGTACTCACTGGCCCGCACGCCGGTGGCGAGGATGTTCTGGTCGTTGACGTCGGCGAGTTTGTCCAGGCCCAGGCTGCCATCGGCGTTGCGGTACCACCACGGCAGGAAGCGCCCGTCGGCGGCCATGCCGACGATCGGCGTGTTCACGTAGGCGGCGTCGTTATGGTCGATCGCATTGGGTTCCCAGCCGATATAGGCGCCGAGGATTTTCGGGTTGCGCACCACGGTTTCGTGCAACAGGTTGATCAGTTGTTCGCGGCCCACTTGCAAGGCCGGTTCGCCCTTGGCGTCTTTCATGCCGAGCAGGGCGTTGGCCGTGGCCAGGCCTTTGGCGGTCACCAAGGGTGCTTCCAATTCACGCTGGATCAACGTGGCCTGGGTGTGCGCCAGGGCGGTGAGCCGTTGCTCGATGATCTGCTCGAACTGCGCCTGGGTGCGTTCCTGCACCAGTTCCTGGGTGCGCGCGCCGGCGAACACCGCGTAGAGCACCAAAACGGCGACCACACTCAGCACGATGGCCCCGGTCAGTGCTGCGACAGAAAACTGAATCGACTTGAATTTCATGAAAGCTCCGGGCGCAGGGGCAGGTGGGCTGCCTTTGTGTATCGGCCACGGGCTCGGGAGGCTTAAGGCTCGGCGGGTGAAATAGTGCCGGATGTCGCAAATGGACTGTTGGCCGCCGCTGTGGGCAGGTGGGATGTATCTGAAAGTTAGCGGTTACACGTCTGTTGTATCTGGCGCCGATACACATGAGCGCCTAGGATACGCGCCATGTTTTCAGGGAGCGTGTTCATGAAGAAGTCATTGGCGGTAAGTGGGTTGGTTGCGGCGATGCTGCTGGCGGGTTGCCAGTCGGTTAACACCACCAGCGGCGGCGCCGTCGGGGTAGAGCGCAAGCAGTACATGTTCAGCATGTTGTCGAGCCAGGAAGTCGACCAGATGTATGCCCAGTCCTACCAGCAGACGCTGGGTGAGGCGAGCGGCAAAGGCATGCTCGATAAAACCAGTGCCAACGCCAAGCGCGTGCAGGCCATCGCCAATC
The DNA here is from genome assembly GCF_059862645.1 of Pseudomonas sp. MF08831. Lineage (NCBI taxonomy): Bacteria > Pseudomonadati > Pseudomonadota > Gammaproteobacteria > Pseudomonadales > Pseudomonadaceae > Pseudomonas > Pseudomonas sp. MF08831. Next base: position 252,383 of record NZ_JCBCUX010000005.1, read on the forward strand.
GACTGATCGCCCAGGCGCCGACCTTTCGCCCGGATGCGGCGCAGTGGAAGTGGGAGGTGAACCTGATCAAAAGTGATGAGATGAACGCCAACTGCGGGCCTGGCGGCAAGATCTTCGTGTACAGCGCGTTGATCGACAACCTCAAGCTCACCGATGACGAACTGGCCGCGGTGATGGGCCATGAAATCGCTCACGCCTTGCGCGAACACGGCCGTGAAGCCATGTCCAAGGCCTACGGCATCGAGATGGCCAAGCAGGGCGCCGGTGCCTTGTTCGGTCTGGGCCAGGACAGCCTGGCGCTGGCCGATACGGTGGCCAACTACGGCATGACGCTGCCCAACAGCCGCGCCAATGAAAACGAAGCCGACCTGATCGGCCTGGAGCTCTCGGCTCGTGCCGGCTACAACCCGAACGCGGCCATCACGTTGTGGAACAAGATGGCCAAGGCATCGGAAGGTGCGCCGCCTGAGTTCATGAGCACGCACCCGGCCTCCGACAGCCGAATCGCCTCGTTGCAGGCGGCGATTCCGAAAGTAATGCCGCTTTACCAGCAGGCCAAAAAATCCTGAGTTAACGCGGACCCATGTGGGAGCTGGCTTGCCTGCGATGCAGGCGGGTCGGTCCTTCAGAAATACCGAGTTGATGCCATCGCAGGCACGCCAGCTCCCACATTGGATGGGGTTTACAGGTCTAGATCCAGCCGCTGCTTTGCATGGCCTTGTACACCGCCACCACTGCCAGAACGAAAAACGCCGTAGCCGCCAGTCGACGAATCAGGGTCAGCGGCAGTTTCTCCGCGGCGAAATTCCCCGCCAGAACCACCGGCACGTTGGCAATCAGCATGCCCAGGGTGGTGCCGATAATCACCAGCCACAGCTCAGGGTATTGCGCCGCCAGCATCACCGTGGCGATCTGCGTCTTGTCACCGATTTCGGCGAGGAAGAACGCAATCAGCGTGGTCAGAAACGGGCCGAACTTGCGCGTGGTACTGGCTTCGTCATCGTCGAGTTTGTCCGGCACCAGGGTCCACAGCGCCGTAGCGCAGAAGCTCGCCGCGAGGATCCAGTGCAACACCGCATCCGAGAAGAAACTGCCGAACCAGGCGCCCACGGCACCGGCAGCCGCATGGTTGGCCAGGGTCGCGGCGACGATGCCGGCGATGATGGGCCAGGGTTTGCGAAAGCGTGCAGCAAGGATGAGCGCGAGCAGTTGCGTCTTGTCGCCGATTTCGGCCAAGGCAACGATTGCGGTAGGAACGAGTAATGAATCCAGCATCAGGTAAGTTTCCAGGGGCGGGTCGACACGGCTATGACACGTACAGCCTTCCCGCCCCGGGTAAGGTGTGCGTGTCATAGGTCTTGTCAAACCCCGGTCCGTCTGTGCGGACTCCTGGGTCGCATACGCCATGGTCTGCTGACCAAGTATGTTGACGTATGCCGGACGAGCGTGGCGCTCGTGGGAGACTACTCCCCTAGGACGGAGCGGATTCTGCCTAGGCAAAATCCATTCGGCAAGCCTTCTTTTTCAAAAAGCCATCAGCCGCGTTTGGCACGATAAATGCGAAAACCGTTGCCTTCGGCCTTGATTGCACACACGCCCAAGTGCTCTTCGATCAGCGGTTGGTACTTGAGGAAGCTGTTGGCCACCAAGCGCAGTTCGCCGCCTTTTGCCAGGTGTTTCGCCGCTTTTCGCAGCAAGTTTTCCGTGGCGAAATAATCGGTGTGCACGCCGACATGGAACGGCGGGTTGCTCAAAATCGCGTTCAAACCCATCGGCGCAGCGTCGATGCCGTCCCCGGTCAACACCTCGGCTTCCAGGCCATTGGCCGCCAACGTCAGGCGGCTGCTGGCGGCGGCGAACGCATCCACGTCAAGCATCGTCACCGTGTTGTGCGGGTAGCGACGCTTGACCGCAGCGCCCAGCACGCCGGCGCCGCAGCCAAAGTCGAGCAAGTGCCCGCTGGGCAACTTGTCCAGGTGTGCAAGCAACAGCTCGGTGCCGCGATCCAGGCGACCGTGGCTGAACACGCCCGGCAGGCTCACCACCTTGAGCGGCCCTTCGGCCAGCGGCACTTCAAACACATGCGCCAGGCTTTCCAGTTCGACCGCTTGCGGGGCATTGGCCACGGTGACCTGCCACAGCTGGCAGTGCCGCGCGTTGTCGAGCTTGCGGGGCTTGCCGAACGGAATCATCTGCTTGGCGGCGCTTTCGATACCGCCTTTTTTCTCGCCGACCAGAAACAGCTCGGCGCCGGGCAGGCGTGCGGCCACGGCGTTGAGCAGGTAATCGGTGAGGTCCTTGGATTTGGGCAGGAAAATCACCGCCGCATCAAACCCGCGTTCGGGCACGTTCACGCCGAAATGGCTGCGTTCGGGGAAGCGTGCGTCGAGCGCCGCCTGGTCGCCGGCATGCCAGCTCCAGCCGTAGGCATTGGGCAGGCGGCCGAGCAAATCGTCGGCGGGCAAACCTACCAGCAGCAGGTTGCCTTGAAAAAGTTCGGCCTGACGAAGCAGTACTTCACTGCGCGGATCCATGGTCTGCTCCTTGAAAAGGGGCGCAGTTTATCAACTGACGACGCGCAGCGGGGTGCCGTTGAAAAAGCCACGGGCGTTTTCCGCCAGTTGGCCAACGATGCGCTGCCGCGCTTCGCGACTGCCCCAGGCGTTGTGGGGCGTCACGATCAGGCGAGGAATGTCGCCGGCCAGCAGCGGGTTGCCGTTTACCGGTGGCTCCACGCTCAGCACATCGGTGGCCGCACCGCCCAGATGGCCGCTGCGCAACGCGTCCGCCAGGGCTTGTTCGTTGATCAAGCCACCGCGCGCGGTGTTGACGATAAACGCGCCGGGCTTGAGCAGCGCCAATTCGCGAGCGCCGATAAAGTCGCGGGTGTGTTCATTGAGCGGGCAGTGCAGGGTCAGCGCGTCGACTTGCGCGAGCAGTTCATCCAGTGGCACGCGGTCAGCGCGGGCAGGGCGGCCCGGAATCGCGCCGAGCACCACGCGCATGCCGAAGGCTTCGGCCAGGCGCGCGACGGCGCTGCCCAGTTCGCCGTGGCCGAGCAGGCCGAGGGTTTTGCCCTCCAGCTCGACAATCGGGTAATCCAGCAGGCAGAACTGTTTGGCTTGTTGCCATTTGCCCGCGCTGACGTCGCGTTGGTAGTCGTTCAGGCGCGTCGCCAGATTCAGCAACAGCATGATCGTGTGCTGCGCCACCGACGGCGTGCCGTAGCCCTGGCAGTTGCTCACCGTAATGCCATGGGCGCGGGCCGCGGCGAGGTCGACGTTGTTGGTGCCGGTGGCCGATACCAGGATTAGCTTGAGTTCGGGGCAGGCTTGCAGCGTTTCGGTATTCAGCGCGATCTTGTTGCTGATGACCACTTGAGCGCCTTGCAGGCGTTCGACCACATTCTGCGGCGTGGTGTGCGCGTAAAGCTGCAGGTCGCTGAAGCTGTTGCGCAATTCGCTGAGGTCCAGGTCCCCCAGGTCCAGGGACGGGTGATCAAGGAAGACGGCGCGGCGATTGTTCGTCATCAACTGTACCTTTTGCGACAGGGTTCGAAGGCGTAATCTGCCGAGCCTATCAGATGAAATAATCAGTTACTTAATGGAGTGAGCATGTACGCCGCCGAGTTTTTGACCGTAGCCTTGATTCACTTGTTGGCGGTGGCCAGCCCCGGCCCGGATTTCGCCGTGGTGGTGCGCGAGAGTGTGACCCATGGCCGTCGCGCCGGCACCTGGACCGCTTTGGGTGTGGGCTCGGCGATTTTCCTGCACGTGGGCTATTCGCTGCTGGGGATTGGTTTGATCGTGTCGCAGTCCATCGTGCTGTTCAACGCACTGAAGTGGGCGGCGGCGGCGTACTTGTTGTACATCGGTTTCAAAGCTTTGCGTGCGCAGCCGGCCAAGCCGGTTGCCGAGGGCGAGTTGCGGCCTGAAGTGGGTGAGCGCACTCCGCGTGCGGCGTTTACTGCGGGGTTTGTGACCAATGGTTTGAACCCCAAGGCCACGCTGTTTTTCCTGTCGCTGTTTACTGTAGTGATCAACCCGCACACGCCGCTGGCGATCCAGGCTGGGTACGGTGTGTACCTGGCGGTGGCGACGGCGTTGTGGTTTTGCCTGGTGGCTATGTTGTTCAGTCAGCAGCGGGTACGCGCGGGATTTGCGCGGATGGGGCATTGGTTTGATCGGACCATGGGGGCGGTTTTGATTGCGATTGGTGTGAAGCTTGCGTTTACGAGTATGAAGTGAGGGGTGGGCTTTGGTTTGTGCTGTGGGAGTGAGTGCATATCCGTTGCTGCGGTAACGGCCACTTAGGGTTCCGCTCTTACAGCGGGTCACTTTTGGCAAACGCCCCAAAAGTAACCAAAAGGTCTTTGCCCCACCACTCGGCACCTCGCTTAGGCTCGGTGTGCCCTCACTCCGGCTTGAATCCGTGGGCCGCCGCGACGGGCCATCCATGGCCCAACGCGGCTAACCCGGCGTCCTGCCGGGTTACCCACGGATTCAAGCCTGCGTTCGGCCAGCGTGGTTGACGGGGCCTGTCAGATCAAGAGCAAGATCAAAAGCAGAGCACGGCGGCCTAGTAGCCGACCTGAGTGGTTGAAGCAAAAGCAGGGCAGAAGCACAGCAACACACTTCTATCTGATGCACAGAGTTCTAAATGTGGGAGCGGGCTTGCTCGCGAAGGCGGTGGGTCAGTTAGCTCATGTGTAACTGACCCAACGCCTTCGCGAGCAAGCCCGCTCCCACAAGTTGACCGAGTGCAGCTACCAGCACTGCACCACTCTGCTTTTGCTTTTCTGTGGGAGCTGGCTTGCCTGCGATGCAGGCACCTCGGTGCGTCAGGCATAACCAGTAGATACCACCGCAGGCAAGCCCGCTCCCACAATTTGACCGAGTCCCGCCTCCAGCACCGCACTGCTTTGTTTTTCTGTGGGAGCTGGCTTGCCTGCGATGCAGACACCTCGGTGTATCAGGCATAACCAGTAGATGCCATCGCAGGCAAGCCAGCTCCCACATTGAATTGGGTTCAGCCTTCAAGATCAGGCCGGCTGTCAGGCCGCCTCGGCTTTGCTTTTGCTTCTACCACTCAGGTCGGCTACTAGGCCGCCGTGCTCTGCTTTTGATCTTGATCTGCCTTTGACTTTGATCTTAGGCGCCCCGTTAAACCACGCTGGCCGAACGCAGGCTTGAATCCGTGGGTAACCCGGCAGGACGCCGGGTTAGCCGTGTTGGGCCATGGATGGCCCGTCACGGCGGCCCACGGATTCAAGCCGGAGTGAGGGCACACCGAGCCCAAGCGAGGTGCCGAGTGGTGGGGCAAGAGCCCTTTGGTTACTTTGGGGCTTTTCCAAAGTGACCCGCTGTAAGAGCGGAACCAAAAGCCGCCATCACCCAAATAACGGATATGCCCCCAATCACGCCAGCTCAGCCAACTCATAAACTCACTGACCCACCACTAGGCGCAACAAGCCCGACACCACTGCCCCCCCGAGCCGCGTCAATCTTGCGTAACAGTGGCACCACCTGCGCCCCCACATGAATCGCCTCTTCCAAATGAGGAAAACCAGACAAGATAAAACTGTCCACCCCCAGTTGGTGATACTCCTCGATCCGCTCCGCCACCCGCGCATAACTCCCCACCAACGCCGTGCCCGCACCCCCGCGTACCAAACCCACGCCCGCCCACAGGTTGGCCGACACCTCCAGCTCCCGCGCACCGCGGCCACGGCCTTGCATCAACTGCGTCTGGCGGCTCTGGCCGACAGACTCATAGGCGGCCATCTGCCGTTGCGCCTGGTCGATCGCGTCCTTGGGGATCTCCTCCAGCAACCGCTCAACATGCGCCCACGCCTGCTCATCGGTGGGCGCGGCGAACACATGCAGGCGCAGCCCGAAGCGCAGCGTGCGGCCCTGAGCGGCGGCCAGATCACGCATGCGCTGGATGCGCTCGGCGATCATCACCGGCGGTTCGCACCACATCAAATAGGTTTGCCCATGGGCCGCGCCGACGCGTTCGGCGGCTTCGGAGGCACCGCCGAAATAGATGGGCGGCACCACAGCGCCGGGCGCGATCGGCGTGTGGGTGCCGCTGCGGTAATAACGTCCGGGATGCGCCGAAGGCTGGCCGGCCCAGACAGCCTGGAATTGCTGCAGGAATTCAGCGGTGCGCGCATAGCGTTCGTCGTGTTCGAGAAAGTCGCCCAGCGAGCGCTGCTCGAAACGGCTGGAGCCGGTCACCACATGCAAGGCCAGGCGATTCTCGCTGAGCAATTGCAAAGTGGCGGCGCGGTGGGCGGTGTAGGCCGGCAATTCGGTGCCGGGCCGCAAGGTGAGCAGGAAGTTCAGGCGGCGCACTTCCTGGGCCAGCACGGCGGTGATCAGCCACGGGTCTTCGAAACCGCTGGCGGTGGGCACCATGATGCCGTCAAAACCGGCCTGTTCGGTGGCGCGTACGATCTGGCGCAGGTAGTCCAGCGTCGGTGCGCGTTCGCCTTCCTGGAACAACCCGACCTTGGGCAGGCCGCTGCTGGTGAGGTGGCGGCCGTCGCCGTTGGTGGGCAGGAACCAGTCCAGCTGGATCGGTGGGCGTACATCATTGCTCATCGTGCAAGCGCTCCTTGCGCAAAAGGGGGACCACCTGTTCGCCAAAACGCAGTACTTCGCTGACCGCCGGGCCGCCTTCCAGGATCAGGTGGCTCAGGCCCAGCCCGTGCAGTTCCTGCAGGCGCGTGGCGACCTGTTGCGGGGTGCCGACCAGGATCAGCGGTTGCCCGGGCTGCAGTTGCAGCAAATTCGGGTGCACTTCCCATTGGCGCAAAGGGTGGCGGGCGCGGGGCAGGGTGGCCAGCGGTTCATCCGGCAGGTCCGGCACGGGCAGCAAGGTGGCAGCGGTTTCCCAGGCCAGGTCTTCGCTGTCGCCGAGAATCAGGCCGAAGGTGCAGGCAAACTCAAGGTCCGGTTGGCTCTGCCGCCAACCCTGTATTTGCTGGGCCAGCCAATGCGGATGCCCAGGCGCCAGCAGGCAGGTCTGGGCATGCGCGGCCACCAGCGTATGGCTCTGGCTGTCGTCCAGCACCAGCGCAGGCGCGGGCAACTCGCGGCGGGCGACGCCGGCGTTTTCCAGCTGGAAATACCGGCCTTGATAGTCCAGACCGCCGTTATTGGCTGTGAGCAGTTGCTGGAGGATGTCCAGGTATTCGCCGATGCGCTCGCTGCGCTGATCGCGGTTGAGCCATTCGCCGAACGCGCTGCGCTCAGCGTTTGGCAGGTGCAGTTGCACGCGGTGGCCGCTGATCGATTGCAAACTCTGCAGGGTGGTTGCCAGTGCTGCCGGCAGCATTACCTCTGGCGGCACGCTCACCGACAACTGCACCCGCCGCGTGTGCGCGCACAACGCTGCCGCCACACCCAGGCTGTCTGCGCACAAGGCGCCACCGGGTATCCACAGGCCATCGAGCCCGGCGTATTCAACCGCCTGGGCCAACTGAATCCATTGCCCCGGCCGCGCCGCCCAATCGGGCGTACACAGGGGCATCAGCCAGCTGAATTGAAGGGGCATCGCTGCGCTCCATTCTTCATCGTTTTTGCCAACCCAGCGCCGGGGCGATGTCCTTGGCGATGATTTCCAGGCGCTTGAGGATCTGCGCCTGGGTCGAGCTTTCGGCCTGGACCACGGCGATCACGTAATCAGCATAAGGCAGCAGCGACGGGTCGTGCTGCAAGCTTTCGATCACTTCATCGGCATGGCCGTGGTGCACGTTCATCAGGCGCAGGTGTTCCTGCAGGTCCAGCGCCTCGTTGATCAGGCCTTCGCGTTGCAGGCGCGGGATGTGCCGCTCGATGTCCACCGCCAGTTCAGCCTGGGCGCTGGCGCGGCTGTCGGCCGGGAAGATCGCGCGGACCACGCCAATGCGCGGCGCGCGCTCAGCGTGCGACCAGGCGTGCAGGTAGGCATCGGCCAGCGGTTGGAGGGCAGGGCTGATGGCGCTGCTCAAACGCTTTATCCGCCAGCCTTCGGCGTTGCTGGGCGCGGTATTTTTGCTGGTACTCGCGGGGTTGGCGATTGCCGCGCCGTGGCTCACCCACAGTTCGCCATGGGAGATGAACACCCAGCCGATGCTCGCCCCGTTCCATGATTCGGCGCATTGGCTGGGCAGCGATTTGCTCGGCCGCGACCTGGGCAGCGGTTTGCTCTACGGCGCTCGTGTGTCCCTGGCCGTGGGCGCATTGGCGAGCCTGGCAACCTTGCTGGTCGGCTTGATCGTCGGCGCGCTGGCCGGTTATTTCGGCGGTTGGCTCGACGGCGTGCTGATGCGCGTCGCCGAGTTTTTTCAGATTATTCCGCAGCTGGTGCTGGCGGTGATTTTGGTGGCGGTGCTGGAGCCGTCTCTGGGCACCATTGTGCTGGCCATCGCCCTGGTTGCCTGGCCGGCGGTGGCGCGCCTGGTGCGCAGTGAATTCCTTACCCTGCGCCAGCGTGAGTTTGTGCAAGCCGCGCGGGTGCTGGGGCAATCGCCACTGGGGATCATCACCCAACAGATCCTGCCGAACGCCCTGGCGCCGTTGCTGGTGGTGATGACCTTTGTGATGGCCACGGCGATCCTCACTGAGGCGGCGCTGGCGTTCCTCGGGTTGAGCGACCCGGAAGCGATGAGCTGGGGCTACATGATCAACGCCTCGCGTGGCGTGTTGCGCGAGGCCTGGTGGATGAGCTTTTTGCCGGGCCTGGCGATTGTGCTGTGCGTGCTGGCGGTGAACCGGGTGGGCGAAGGCTTGCGCGTGGCTTTTGAACCGGGGAGGTCGCTATGACGTTATTGCGTGTCGAGAACCTGCGTATCGCCTTGCCGCCCGGTGGGGACCGCAGCCATGCGCTGTATGACCTGACGCTGCAATTGCGCAGCGGCCAATGCCTGTGTGTGGTGGGCGAGTCCGGCTCGGGCAAGTCGATGCTGGCCAAGGCGTTGCTGCGTCAACTGCCGACGCCGTTGACGGTGGAAAGTGGGCGCCTGGCGTTTCGTGATCAAGACCTGGCCGCCCTCAGCGACACCGCCATGCGCCAACTGCGCGGGCGCGATATCAGCATGGTCTTTCAGGAGCCGATGAGCGCCCTCAACCCGCTGCTGCGCGTGGGTGAGCAGATCGACGAAACCCTGCGCGCCCATGGGGTGAACGCGGTGCGCGAGCGCCGTCGGCGCGTGGTCGACCTGCTCGGTTATGTCGGCCTGCCCGACCCTGAACGCCTGCGCCTGGCTTATCCGTTCGAGCTGTCCGGCGGGCAGCGCCAACGGGTGGTGATCGCCATGGCCCTGGCGTTCGATCCGGCGCTGTTGATTGCCGATGAACCGACCTCGGCCCTGGATGTGACCACTCAGGCGCAGATCCTCGACCTGTTGCGCAAAATCCAACAGGACAAGGGCATGGCGCTGTTGTTTATCACCCATGATTTTGCCGTGGTCGAGGCAATTGCCGACCGCGTGCTGGTGTTGCAAAAGGGTCATCTGGTGGAGCAGGGCAGCGCCCGACAGGTGTTGCGCGACCCGCAGGCGGCGTATACCCGGCAACTGCTGGCGGCGGTGTCGGCACAGCCGCTGGCACCGCGTACGGCGGTGGACGGCGCCGTGGTGCTCAAGGCCGAGCAACTGGGCAAGGTTTTCAGCACCCGTGCAGGGTGGGGCGCGCGCCGCACCACGCAAGCGCTGGACGCGGTTCAATTGCAACTGCGCGAAGGCGAAACCCTGGGGATTGTGGGTGAGTCCGGCTCGGGCAAATCCACCTTGGGCCGCTGCCTCGTGCGCTTGTTGCATGCCGACAGCGGGCACATCCAATGGCTCGGCCAGGAGGTTGTCGGTTTATCGGAACGGCGCCTGCGCCCGTTGCGCAGCGCGGTGCAGATGATTTTCCAGGACCCGTTCGCCTCGCTCAACCCGCGCCAGACGGTAGGCCGTATCATCATGACCGGGCCGCGGGTGCAGGGCCGCTCCAGGGCGGACGCCGAACAGCGCGCGCGGCAATTGCTTGACCTGGTGGGCCTGCCGGCCTCGGCCTTCGAGCGCTACCCGCACGAATTTTCCGGGGGCCAGCGCCAACGCATCGGCATCGCCCGTGCATTAGCGGTGGAACCGAAAATCCTGATTGCCGATGAGTGTGTTTCGGCTCTGGATGCGTTGATTCAGGTGCAGATTCTGGAGCTGCTGGAGTCGCTGCAACGGCGCCTTAAATTGAGCATCGTGTTTATCACCCACGACCTGCGCGTGGCGGCGCGGTTGTGTGATCGCATTGCCGTGATGCAACACGGCCGTGTGGTCGAGCAGGGCGAGACTGACAGATTGTTTGCCGATGCGCGGCATCCCTATACCCGAGCGCTGTTGCAGTGCGTGCCGAACGCCGCCGTGCTTGAGGCCGACACGCTTTAATGCAGGCGCCGGCAAGGCCGCCGCCACACTGACCGAGTTTTTTGATCGAGGAATGCAGTGTTTATGAGTGCCAACCTTAGCCAGTTGCCAGTGGTGCGCGGTGAAGCCGTGGAGGTCCGTCGCGGCCGATTCCTGAGCATCGCCCACCACCGCGGCACGCCCGAAACCGCCACCGTGGTGTTTTTCTGCCATGGCGCCGGCGGCAACAAGGACCAATGGCGCCTGCAATGGCAGGCGCTGAAGGCTGAGGGTTACAGCCTGGTCGCCTGGGACCTGCTCGGCCACGGCGACAGCGCCAAACCGCGAAAAGCCGCTGCCTATGCCTGGTCGGAGCTGGTGGCCGACTACCTGGCGATCCTGCAACGCTACGGCGGTGCTCGCAACGTGATCGTGGCGCATTCCTTCGGCACCGGGCTGAGCTTGAGCACCTTGCTGGCCAAGCCCGCAGTGCCCGTCGACGCGGCGCTGTTACTGGGCACGCAGCTGCATCGACCGGTGACAGGCGGTGGCCTGATGGCGTTGCCCGCGTGGCTGTTGGAATGGCTGCGCCCTGTGTTGGCCAAGGGCTTTCGCGAGCGCGCCTGGCACGCCACGGCCGACCCGGCGCTGGTGGCCTATGAAGAGAAACTCACTGAACGCAACCGCCTGTCCATGTTCAAGGCGCTGATGAAGCACGCCCAATGGCCGGACGCCGAGCAGGTTCGCAGCCTGCTGTTGCCGGTCAGCGTGTTGGCCGGCGACAGTGACGGCCTCACGCCCGCCAGTGGCGGGCAAGCTCTGGCAGCGCAGTTGCCCAACGCAGTGTTTCAAGTGTTGGAGAATTGCGGCCACCAACTGATGCTGGAAAAACCGCAGGCGGTGCTGGCGGGGTTTCACGCACAGGTGAAGACTCGCAGCGCCTGAGCGGGCCTGTCAGCGTGGCACAGGAATAAACGCCACGCTGCCGCCCGAACGTTTCTGGAACAGCCGCTCGCCATTGTCCGGCTGCGTGGTGATCACCTGATGATCCGTGCCCAGGTAGGCCAACGGTGTGGGGTCTTGCTTTGAGTATTGCGCGACGATGATCGTGTGCTGCGGGTCGAACCCCTGGCCGCTGGTTTTTTCCAGCCAGGCCATCAGGGCGCCGCTGTCGCCCTGACGCGGGAAGTCCTGGGTTTCGCTCACGTAGTAAAACGGCTTGCCGCCGTTTTGCAGGTACATCGGGACCTTGTTGTCGACTTCCACCAGCACCATCTGCCACTGATTCCACGGCGCGCTTTTCACCGCCTCGGCTTGCACATCCTCGGCGAATCGGGTGACGCCGCCGTTGCCGGTGGTCCAGGGGTAGACCACGCCCAGCACCAGCAGCAACACGCCGGCGGTGATGCCAAACGCCTTCTGCCAGCGTGGCCAACGGGCCGGTTGCTGCTGCAGGCGTTCACTCAGCCACCAGGCGCCCAGCAGCTGGGCGAAAGGCACCAGCGGCAACACGTAATAACTGCGGCGGCTGCCGCTGGCGGTAAAGAACACAAACAACAGGCCCAGGCCCCACACCAGCCATCGCACGTTGGGAGGCGTTTGACGCCAATGGCGCAGCGCCAGCCACACGCCGAGCAGCCAGCACGGCGCCCAGGGCAGGGTGTAGGCGGGCAGGTAGATCAGGTAGGTATAGATCGGCCCCATGTGGTCGAAGGGGTCGAAAAAGCGCACGACGTTTTCCTTGAACACCAGTTCAAGGCCGCTCTCGCCATAGGTGGGTGCCCCGTAAAAGTGGGACAACACGAAGGGAATCGAATAGAACGCCGCCGCGATCAGCATGGCCAGCAGCAGGCGCAGGTTGAGGTGGCGTCGGTAGCGGTGTTCGCCGAGCAGGTGCGGCAACAGCACCAGGCCCGGCAACACGAAGCCGATCAAACCTTTGAACAGCGACGTTGCCGCCAGCAGCAGGAAAAATACCGTGTAGCGTCCCAGCCGCGTGTCATCCGGACCGCGCCAATACCACCAGACCGCCGACAGCACGCCACACACGGTCAGCACATCGGCTGTGGCCACGCGGGCCCAGAACAGAAAGTAGAAGGTGGTCGCCAGCATCCAGCCGGCAATCAACCCGGTGCCTTTACGAAACAGGCGCTCGCCGATCAGGTAGACCAGCCAGATGCTCAGCCAGGCCGCGATCACGGATGACAGGCGCAGCGACCACGGGCCGAGTCCACCCATCAGGTTGGCGCACGCGGTAATCAGCCAGTAAGAGGGCAGCGGTTTGTCGTAGTACGGTGCGCCCTTGAGGTAGGGGTCGAAGTAGTCACCGCTTTGCAGCATCTGCAGGGCGATGTTGGCCCAACGGGTCTCCGGCCCCCACAAATCGCGACTGCCCAGGCCCAGCAGCAGGAGTAACGCCGAGACGCCCAGCAGCAGCACCAGCGCGCCGCGTTCGGTTTTCCAGAAATTCATCGGCGGCTCTCACGGTGGGCATGACGTCAAGGAAGTTTGGGATAAATGATCAGCAGCATGGCGCCCTTGCGGTAGCGCTGGCCTCCGGGTGGCAGTTGCCCTTCTTCGCGATGTTCACTGGTGCTTCTGACGCGCATCAATACGCCGACCGAGCCTTGTTGGCGGGCTTCGCTCAGCCAGGGCTGAACATTTTCAAAGCTGACTTTGCGGTGCACCGAATCTGCGTATTTGAGGCCATAGCGCAGTTCGCCCTCGGTGTCGTAGAACGCCACGTCAGGGCGGCGCAAGCGCCAGGACAAAGCCGAGGCCGAACCCAGTTCATTGCTGATCAAAGCATGGGTTTGTTGCAGTTCATCCAGATGCTCAAGCACGAACTGGTCGGGCATTTCGGTATCGGTAACCTCTTGCGGCATGCCGGCAGGCAGCAGCGCCACCAGCACGCCGATGGCCAGCGCAGGCATGGCCCACAGCGTCAGCGGGCGGAAGGCTTGCAGCAGATTTGCCAGGATCCAGCCCAACAGCACGATGAAGGTCAGCGACAGGCTGTACATCTCGGCGTGGCTGTTGCTGTACAACGGCTTGTCGATTTGCAGGTAAATCAGGGTCGCCATCGCGCCGAGGCCGATGACGAAATTGAGCAGGCCGTTAATGCGCAGGCTGCGTGTTTTGCCGCGGTTGATCAGGTCGATCAACGCATGCCCCATCAGCAACGCCAGAGGCAGCAGACACGGCATGATGTAGGTCGGCAGCTTGCCGTTGCTCAGGCTGAAAAAAACCAGCGGCAGCAGCAGCCACAAGGCCAGAAAAATAATCGCCGGTTGGCCTTTGTCTTTCCAGGCGTTGATCACGGTCGCGGGCAACAGCGCCGCCCATGGCAGGCACGCCACCACCATGACCGGCAGGAAGAACCACCAGGCCCTGGCGTGTTGGGCATTGTTGGAGGAGAAGCGGCGGATGTGCTCGTGCCAGAAGAAGAAGCGCCAGTAGTCCGGTTCCTGCAGATGGATCGCCCACACCCACGGCAGGCACAGCACCACCGCCACCAGGATCGCCAGCGGGCCATAGCGCAACAATTCACCCAGGCGTCGTTGCCAGAGCATGTACGGCACGGCGATCAGCACCGGCAACAGCCAGGCCAGAAAGCCCTTGGTCATAAACCCCATGGCGCAGGCCACGCCCAGCACTGCCCAGGCGCCGAGCCGGCCACGTGAGGTGCGGCTGTCGAGCGCGAACCACAGAGCAACCAGGCTGAGGTTGACCCACAGGGTGAATTGCGGATCGAGGTTGGAGTAACCCGCTTGCCCCGCCACCAGCCCGAAGCTCATGTAGAGCAGGGCACAGGCGAAGCTCTTGCGCGGGTCGTTCCACAGGCGGCGGGCGATAAGGTACGCGAGCACAACGCTCAGGCCTGTGGTCAAGGCCGAGGCAATGCGCACCCCGAAGAGGTTTTCGCCAAACACCCACTGGCCGATGGCGATCAGCCAATAGCCGGCGGCAGGCTTTTCGAAGTAGCGCACGCCCATGAAATGAGGCGCCACCCAGTTGCCGCTCAACAGCATTTCCTGGCTGATCTGGGCGTAGCGGGTTTCATCCGGTATCCATAAACCGTGCAGGCCCAAAGGCAGCAGATAGAACACGGCGAAGGCCAGCAACAATACCGGCAGAGGTTTTAAACGGGTCATCAAAACGTCGCTCCTTGACGTTTAACGGTGGAGTACTGAGGCATGTAAGTAATAGAAGAAAGAGTCACTAAGTTCACTAAGCCACTGAAAATATTCATGACGTCCTGAAGTAACAGGCGCAGTTAAACATGCCAGAAGAGGGCTGTCGGTTTGCTGAACATACAGGTGGGTATATGTAAAAAAGTGTCTAGAGTTTTTTCAGGACGGCGGGCCACCCGGGGCTGTTCATGATGCCCAGGGTCTCGAATTTGCCGTTGGCCTTGACCCGAACAAACAGGGCGCTGCCGTACTCGGGAAAGGCCGCGTGGGGGAAACCCAGGGTCTTTTCGAAGTCGGCAATACAGCCGCTGTGGGTAACAAATACGAGGTTGCGCCCGGGCTGCTTGTGGCTGAGCAGTTCTTCGCCAATGGCCGCGCCGCAGATCGCCTGCTGCCCGGAGGTCAGCTCGGCATTGCCGAACATGAAGTGTGAGGTCTGGGCCGTGCGCAATGCGGGGCTGGCAAGCACGTCGCTACCTTCCATGCCGAGTTTGAGGAAGGCCTTGCCCAGTTCTTGCGCGCGTTGGGTGCCGACGACTGTCAGGCCCTCGGCGCCGCCGAAACAGGGGTTTGTCGAGCGGTCGCAGCGCTCTTCATGGCGCACCAGCACGATCAGGTCACCGTCGCGCCAGCTGGGCAGCACTTGCGAGTTCAGCAAGCGATTGCCCACGCTCAGGTCACGCGGTGATGAGGGCCACAGCAGGAAGCCGGCGAGCAGCAGCGCGATGACTGCAAGGCCCGCCCACCACTTTCGCAACCACTTGATATAGCCGCGGCGCGAACGCGGCTTGGTCAGGGTAAGGTCAACCACATCATTCACCATGGGCACTGTACTGCACTGTTTTTATTGAAGTAGGCGCAACGCTTCGACGGATGCCCGAAGTTAAGCAAGAGGCTGTCATAGGGCTGCTGTCTTTTCGCTGAACATCCAGCGGTTAAAAGTGGCCACGGCCGGCAACTAACTAGTTGCCGGCCGTGGGTATGTGGTGGGCAATTTAGAGGGGCGAGGGTAGGCGGGCGGTGAAATCAATGTGAAAAAATTGCGTGGGCGCGACAATCAGCCGTTATCCTCGTTTGCAGTCTTTCAAGTGAGCGCTTTTATGTTGCAGGTGCACGGTGTCCTTAAAAGCTACGCCACCCCGCAGGGCCCGCTGACGGTGCTGGCGGGCGTCGATTTGCACCTGGGCGAACGCAGCAGCCTTGCGCTGATGGGCGAGTCGGGCAGCGGCAAAAGTACGCTGCTGCATCTGGTGGCCGGGCTCGACCGCGTGGACGGCGGCAGCATCCAGGTCGGCGCACAGCGCCTGGACCAACTGACCGAGGCGCAGTTGGCTCACTGGCGGCGCACCGAAATCGGCCTGGTGTTCCAGCAATTCAACCTGATCGGCAGTTTGAGCGTCGAGGACAACCTGGCGTTCCAGGCGCGGCTGGCAGGGCGCTTCGATCCGCAGTGGCAGGCACAATTGGTGGAGCGCCTGGGGCTGGGTGACTTGCTCAAGCGCTATCCCGAGCAACTGTCCGGCGGCCAGCAGCAACGGGTGGCGGTGGGGCGCGCCCTGGCCTCGCGCCCCGGCTTGCTGCTGGCCGATGAGCCGACCGGCAATCTGGACGAAGCCACCAGCGATGAAGTGTTGCAATTGCTGTTGGACCTGCTGCGTGACAGCGCGACCAGCCTGTTGATGGTCACCCACAGCCCGCGCATCGCAGCGCGCCTGGACCGGCAAGTGGTCTTGCATCGCGGCCGTGTCGTGCCCGCGGACGCGCGTTGAGATGAACGTTTTTTATTGGACGTTGCGCGCGCTGCTGAGCCATTGGCGGCGTCACCCGGTGCAGTTTTTCAGCGTGTTGACCGGCCTGTGGCTGGCCACCGCACTGTTGACCGGGGTGCAGGCGCTGAACAGCCAGGCGCGGGACAGTTATGCACGCGCCAGTCAATTGATCGGCGGTGAGCCGCAAGCCAGCCTCAGCGCGCCGGACGCTGCCAGCTTCCCCCAGGCGCTGTTTGCCGAGCTGCGCCGTGCCGGGTGGCCGGTATCGCCCGTGGTGCAGGGCCGCATGCAGCTCAAGGGGCATGAGAACCTGCGCCTGCAATTAATGGGCATTGACCCGCTGTCGTTGCCCGGCGGCGGGGCAGTGGCGGGGCAGCGGTTGAGCCAGGCGCAGATGATCGCGTTTTTCAACCCGCCGGGGCGTACCTGGATCGCACCGCACACCTTGTCGGCCCTGGGGTTGCATGAAGGCGAGCAACCGCTGACCGCGAGCGGGCAAGCCTTGCCACCGTTGCAGGTTCAGCAGGACATGGCTCCGGGCCTGTTGCTGACCGATATCGGCTTTGCCCAACCGCTGCTGGGCATGCCGGGGCAGCTGTCGCGCCTGCTGCTGGACAAGGCCTTTGCCGCCGGTCATCCCACGCCACCGGCTGCGCTGCAACTCAAGCAGGGTGAAGACAACAACCTCGCGCGTCTCACCGAAAGCTTTCACTTGAACCTCGACGCCTTGGGCTTTTTATCCTTTGTGGTGGGGCTGTTTATTGTCCACGCCGCGATCGGCCTGGCGCTGGAACAACGGCGCGGATTATTGCGTACCTTGCGCGCCTGCGGGGTCAGCGCGCGCATGCTGATCCTCAGCCTGGGCGTCGAGCTCGGCGTGTTGTCGTTGCTCGGCGGTGTGCTCGGTGTCGCCAGCGGGTATCTGTTGGCGAGCCTGCTGCTGCCGGATGTCGCCGCAAGTTTACGTGGGCTGTACGGCGCCGAGGTGCCGGGCCAGTTGAGCCTCAGCCCGTGGTGGTGGATGGCCGGGTTGGGCCTGAGTCTCGTGGGCGCGCTGCTGGCCGGCGGCAGCAGCCTGTGGCGAGCGGCGCGCTTGCCGCTGCTGGCACTGGCCAATGCCCAGGCCTGGCATGACGCGCACGCGCGCTGGTTGCGACGCCAGGGTTGGGTGGCGGCTACCGCGCTGGTCATCGCGCTGCTGGCGCTAGGGTTGGGCGACAGCCTGGCGGCCGGTTTTGTGTTGATGGGCGCCTTGCTGCTGGGCGCAGCACTCGGCTTGCCGGTGGTGCTCAACGGCCTGCTGACGGCAGTGCTCGGGCGTAGCCGCTCCGTGCTCGGCCAGTGGTTTCTTGCCGACTGCCGCCAGCAGTTGCCCGCCTTGAGCCTGGCGTTGATGGCTTTGCTGCTGGCCCTGGCGGCGAATATCGGCGCGGGCTCCATGACCTCGGGCTTTCGCCAGACCTTCAATAACTGGTTGGAGCAACGCCTCACGGCGGAGCTGTACCTCAACCCGCAAAACCCGGCTCAGGCCGAGCAACTCGCGACGTGGTTGACGCAGCAACCCTTGGTGCAGGCGGTGTTACCGACCTGGCAGGTTGCCGTGCAACTGCAGGGATGGCCGGCGGATGTGTTCGGCGTGGTCGACGACCCGACCTACCGCCAGCACTGGCCGTTGCTGGAGGCGGCAAGCACACCTTGGGACCAGTTGCTGCAAGGCGACACCGTCATGCTCAGCGAACAATTGGCGAGGCGCTTGAAGGTGCAGTTGGGCGATGCCATCGCGATCCCCACGCCTGAGGGTCTCTGGTCGCCCAAGGTGGTGGGAATTTACGCCGACTACGGCAACCCCAAAGGCCATCTGCTGGTCAATTCGCACCACCTGCTGGCGCATTGGCCAACGCTGACACCGGCCCGCTTCAACCTGCGGGTGCAGCCGCAAGATGTGCCACCGCTGGTGCGCGAGGTGCAGCGCACGTTCGCCCTGGATGACAGCCGCATTGTCGATCAGCAGCAACTCAAAGGCTGGTCGAGCCAGGTGTTTGAGCGCACTTTCGCCGCCACCGCCGCCTTGAACAGCCTCACCCTCGGCGTGGCCGGCGTGGCGCTGTTTATCAGCCTGCTGACCCAGAGCCAGAGTCGACTGGGCCAACTCGCGCCCCTGTGGGCGCTGGGCGTGACGCGTCGGCAATTGATGTTGCTCAACCTGGGCCAGACCTGGCTGTTGGCGGTGCTGACCCTGGTGCTGGCGTTGCCGCTGGGCCTGCTGCTGGCGTGGTGCCTGGACGCGGTGATCAACGTGCAGGCATTCGGCTGGCGCCTGCCATTGCAGGTGTTCCCGTGGCAGCTTGCTCAATTGTTGGGGTTGGCGCTGCTGGCCACCTTGTTGGCCTCGGCCTGGCCGTTGTGGCAGTTGTACCGCAGTCGCCCGGCGGATCTGCTGAGGACGTTTGCCAATGAAGATTAAAGCCTGGTTGTGGACCGCCTTGCTGTTGCTGGCCGCGTGCGACAAAGCCCCCGCGCCGCCGCAAAGTTTCGCCGGCCTGGGCAGCGATGCGGCGGACTTTGCTCAGGTGGTGCCCGGCAAGGTCTTCAGTTTTCCCGAGGACCACGGCCCCCATGACGGTTTTCGCATTGAATGGTGGTACGTCACCGCCAACCTCAAGGACGCCCAGGGCAATGTGTTCGGCGTGCAATGGACGCTGTTTCGCAACGCGTTGAAGGCGGGGCCGGCGCAACCCGGCTGGCACGACTCCACGATCTGGCTCGGCCACGCCGCCGTCACCTCCGCCACTCACCACTACGCTGCCGAACGCTACGCGCGTGGCGGGATCGGCCAGGCCGGCGCCCAGGCGGTGCCGTTCAACGCCTGGATCGACGACTGGAATTTCGCTACCCGCCCCGGCGCCGCAAGCCCTCTGGCGCAGATGCAACTCAAGGCCGGCGGTGCGCAATTTGCCTACGACCTGCACCTGACCTCCAGCCGCCCGCTGGTGTTGCAAGGTGACAACGGCTACAGCCGCAAATCCGATCAGGGCCAGGCGTCCTACTACTACAGCCAGCCGTTTTTCACCGCGACCGGCACTGTCAGCATCGACGGCACCCCCTATCAGGTCAGCGGCCCGGCGTGGCTCGACCGTGAATGGAGCAGCCAACCGCTGGCGGCCAGTCAGACCGGCTGGGACTGGTTTTCCCTGCACCTGGATCGCGGCGAGCAGTTGATGCTGTTTCGCGTTCGACAAACAGACGGCGCGGGCTATCTCACCGGCACCTGGATTGATCAACAGGGCCGCACCGAGACGCTGCACAACGCCGATATCCAGCTCACGCCACTGACCACTACCGCGATCGACGGGCGCCAAATCCCGACGCGCTGGTCACTGAAAATTCCCGGCAAGCACCTGGATATCACCCCCCAGGCCGTCAATCCGAAGGCCTGGATGAACCTGAGCATTCCGTACTGGGAAGGGCCGGTGCAGTTTGAGGGTGGGGTGGGGTACCTGGAAATGACCGGGTATTAACGCGCCTCTGTGCAGGCGCTTTTTCTCTGCCCGGTAGGCAACTTCCCAATGTGAGTGTGCGCACCTGAACGTGTGTCCGGGCCGTATCGGCGTGCCTATAGGCTGAAGGCGTCGGTGGTTTTCAGTTTAAACGGGCGCGTGAAAAAATCGGCAAAAATACTGTACATGCATACAGTCTTGTTCTACATTCCATCTCAGGTGACCGGATGTCACCGATCACCTGAGCTTCAATTTTTTAACTATGGATGGATAAAAAATGAAACCGACAAAAGCCCTTATGCTGGGCGCGGCCATGATGGCCTCCTGCTTTATTTCGGCCTCTGCCCTGGCCGAGCCAACCCTTCCGATACTCACCCCCGGTACGGTCAACCAAGGCGTGATCGATGCGCTGAAACCGGGTGGCACGCTGACGCCTGTGCCGATCCCGGACGATCTGCTGCAAAAGCTGCTGGATGCTAAAAACGGCAAGGTAAAACCCGCTGGCAAGGCGGCCAGATCCGCACCGTTCAACACTGCCATCGGCGAGCTGAAAAAGCCGAGCCAGTCCAACCTGAAAAGTGCTGCCGTCGCCGCCTTTGAGCCGCTGTTTCCGACCCTGGATATCAACACCCTCTACACCATCGACCAGGTGCAAACCGGCCAGGAGTTTCCCTACCACTTCAACCTGCCGCACAACGCCCGTGTATTGGTGCAGTTGATCAACCAGAGCGCCGGCGCCGATATGTCGCTAAGCCTGTTCCGCGATGACGGCCAGGGCAACCCGCAATTGATCGATACGTCCGATAACCCGGGCAACGCCGATGAATACCTGGGCGGCATCCTGCCGGCGGGTGATTACTACTGGTTCATGGTGGCCAAGACCGCAACCAATGCGCAGTTCAGTTTTGGTGTGGCGGTGGACACCAACATCGACGCTTTTGAGCCCAACGACACACCGGAAAGTGCCTTTGCGCTGCCGGACTCGATGAACAAGGTGACCGGCAACCTCGACAACGCCAATGACGTTGATTACTTCGACTTCAAGGCGGTGCGCGGCCAAAGCGTGAGCATGTACCTGGCGGGTGATGAAAATGGCAGCCGCAACCAGTGGCTCTTCGAGCGTTTCGATGGTGCCAACTGGGTCACCGTGCCGGCCGGCTCCACGTCGACCTACCCGAGCGTCACGCCGGGCACCACCGTCAAGGTGCGCGTACGTGCCAACCCGGGCGTGGCACAAGACCCGACCAAGCAGTACGCCTTGAGCCTTGGCTCGACGCCACGGTTGAACACATCGGATGTGAAGGGCGACAACATCGTGCGGGTACCGGCTTCGATATTCTGGATGGCGACCCAGGCCGGGCGCACGTTGAACTGGACCACCAACTGGTCCGACTCCACGGGCGCACCTCTGTTGGGGGTTACGCCTGTGCTGCGCGTGGACAAGCGCTTTGTAGGCGCCGAGTACCACTGGACCGACTTCAAGGCCAGCACCAACAGCGCCGGCACCTCCCAGGCCAGCGCCGCGCTCGGCGAATGTTTCGGAGATTACCGCGTGCAATACCCGGACAGCAGCACCGGCGTGAAATACAACTGGGAGACCACCTTCAACTTCGGCGGCTGGCGTATCGAGCTGGACGAGTTCCCCGGCGTGGGGGTGGGCGGTGACAATGTGGCGTACGTGACCTTTGGGCACATCTGCACCCAGGACATCATTCACTGATCTGTTGACGCAAGCATGAAGGGGCAGTCCATCCGGACTGCCTTTTTTATTCGCGGGCCAGTGCCTGCTTCAGTGGCAGGCGCGCCATGCTCGTGCTTTTCAACGAGCCCAGGTACAACCAGTCGCCGTATTCACGCGCGGTGGTGATGGGCGAATAATTGCCCGTGCTGCCATCCTGCAAGTTGGCGATGACCTTGCCGTCGGTATCCAGCCCCAGCACAAAGGCTTTGCGCTCGATGGGCCTGGGCACCACCATCAGCGCCCGTACCATCACCTTGCGCAGCAACGGATAGCCGGCGAAGCCATCCAGCAACGGGTTGCGTGTCGAATACAGCGCGACCCAGAAGCGATCGCTGCCGTTGAAACTGAGGTTGTCCGGCAGGCCCGGCAGATTGTCGATAAACAGGTCGTGGCTACCCACGTGCTCACCCTTGAGCCAGTAGCGGCTGATGCGGTAGGCGCCGGTTTCGTTCACCAGCACATAGTTCTCATCCGGCCCCAGCGCCACACCGTTAGCAAATTGCAGCTGGTCAAGCAACACCTCGGTGAGGCCGGTGGCAAAGTCATAGCGCAACAGCCGACCATCGCCGCCATGTTCGATCACGGCTTCACCATCCTGGCCATAGCCCCAGCGACTTGACGCGTCACTGAAATAGGCAAAGCGCCCACTGGCGTCAACGGTCACGTCATTGGTAAAGCCAAACGGCAAGCCATTCGCGCTGCTGGTCAGCGGTGTGAGTTGGCGATTGGCATCCAGCGCGAGCAAGCCCTTGACCCCATCGGCAATGATCAAACGCCCATCCGGGTGCAACGCCAGGCCGAGCGGACGCCCGCCGGTATTGGCCAACACTTCCAGGGTGTGGCTGTCGGGCGATGTTCGGATGATGCGTCCGTCCTGCAGGCCACTGATCAAAAAACCTTGCGCATCCAGCAACAAGGCCTCGGGCCCGGCGATGTTCGATGCGCCGATTCGTTGCACCGTCTTGAGCCGCTGGTTCTCGGCGTAGGTGCCGTCCTTCATCGAGGGCGCCTTGGGCGGGGCCCAGTTCACCGGTTGTACGTGGGTGGGCATCAGCAGTAGAAAGGCGATCAGCGCAAGCGATACAACGAACAGCCCATGGCGAAGATTTTGACGGCGGTGGCTCATGACTGTTCCTGGTTGTCGTGGGCGTTGGGTTCCCACTGCAGAGTGCCAAACAGGTAATCCATCAGCGGCAGGACGATATTGAAATTGCGCCCTTGCATCAGTTCGCGGCGGTGGTGCAGGGCGTGCAATTGGTGCATCTGGCGGATCCACGGCAGGCGTGCCACGCGGTGGTTGGCAGGCAGGTGTTCGCAGGCGTGGAACACCTCGTACAGCAAGTAACCGAGGATCATGCAGGCGGCAAACAGCCCGGCGATGTTGGGGCTCAGGTGGTTGAGCAACCACCAGGCGGGCAGGGTGATGGCCAGGCTGTGCAGCACGATCAGCCACGCCGGAAACAGGATCACGCGCCAGTCCCGAGGGCTGTCGTAGGTCATGTGGCCGGGCGTGAAGAAACTGTGATGGTCGCCGGTGTGACGCGCATAAAACAGCCGGGCGAGGGTGTGCTTGTGATGACCGAGGTGGCGGTGCACGAGGTAGATGCACAGGTTGAAGAACACCAGGGTCAGGGGCACGGTCAGCCACTGGAGCGCGGTGATGTGGTCGGTGGAGGCCCCGGCGAGGAGGATGCAGAAAATGCCATAACCGAGGACGAAACCTGCGTGCAGCCATGGGTGGTAATGGCGGCTTATGGCCGCGCGATAACGGGTGCGGAAGGTCTCGGTAGGGTGGGCCATGGCGGTCAGCTCGGTATTTTTTTGTTGGAGGCTGAGCTTAGTTGGTGGTGGGGAATGTGCGAGTTTTTGCGCCGTACACCGATCAAAATGTGGGAGCGGGCTTGCTCGCGAAAGCGGTTAGCCAGTCGCGGTATGCAGTGACGGACACACCCTCTTCGCGAGCAAGCCCGCTCCCACATTTGCACCAAGACCGACCAATGGCCTCTTGCACAGCCCTGATTTACTTGCTAGCTTCTCGCAAAATGTTAACGATAACATTTGCTCTAACAATAAAAACAAAACAGAGAATCACGCCATGAAAATGCTCCCCAAAACCCTGTGTTTACTGGCTGTCAGCATCACCCTCGGCAGCGCGGCTCCAGCCTTTGCCGACGCCGCCAAACCGATCCGCATCGGCGCCTCCTTCCAGGAGATCAACAACCCCTATTTCGTCACCATGAAAAACGCCCTCGAAGAAGCCGGCGCGACCATCGGTGCAAAACTGATCATCACTGACGCCCGTCACGACGTGTCCAAACAGGTCAGCGACGTCGAAGACATGCTGCAAAAGGGCATCGACATTCTGTTGATCAACCCCACCGACTCGGTCGGCGTGCAATCGGCGGTCAAATCCGCCCATGCCGCCGGGGTTGTGGTGGTTGCGGTAGACGCGCAAGCCGACGGCCCACTGGATTCCTTCGTCGGCTCGAAAAACTTCGACGCCGGTTTCCAGGCGTGTGAATACCTGGCCAAGAACATTGGCGACAAAGGCAACATCGCGATCCTCGACGGCATCGCCGTGGTGCCGATCCTCGAGCGTGTGCGCGGCTGCAAAGAGGCGGTGGCCAAGCACCCGGACATCAAGATCGTCAGCATTCAGAACGGCAAGCAGGAACGTGACCAGGCGCTGACCGTCACCGAAAACATGCTGCAGGCCCAGCCCACGCTCAAGGGCATTTTCAGCGTCAATGACAACGGTTCTCTCGGCGCCTTGTCGGCCATCGAAGCCAGTGGCCTGGACGTAAAACTGGTCAGCGTCGACGGCGCGCCGGAAGCGATCAAGGCGATCCAGAAGCTCGGCAGCAAGTTCATCGCCACCTCGGCGCAGTACCCACGCGATCAGATCCGCTTGGCCCTTGGCATCGCGCTGGCCAAGAAGTGGGGTTCGCAAGTGCCTGCCACCCTTCCGGTGGACATCACCTTGATCGATCAGGCCAAGGCCAAGGACTTCAGCTGGTAAATCGCCCGGGCCCCACGTCACACGTGGGGCTTGAGGTCTCCTTCTGAATACGAGGTCGCCGGTATGAGCAGTCTTCTGAAGCTGGAAAATATCTGTAAGCGTTACCCGGGCGTGCAGGCCCTCAAGGGCATCAACCTGCAAGTGGAACGCGGCGAGATTCACGCCTTGCTCGGGGAAAACGGCGCGGGCAAGTCAACCCTGATGAAGATCCTCGGAGGTGTCGAGCATCAGGACGAAGGGCAGATCCTGATCGACGGCCAGGCGCAGCAGTTCGCGACCTACCGCGATGCGATCGCTGCCGGCATTGGCATCGTGTTCCAGGAATTCAGCCTGATTCCCTACCTCACGGCGGTGGAAAATATCTTTCTCGGCCACGAGTTGAGCAACCGCTACGGCCTGCTGCGCAAGCGCGAGATGGTCGAGGCGTCGCAAGCATTGTTCAAGCGCCTGGGCGTGAACATCGATTTGCAGTGCGCGGTCAAGCACCTGAGCGTGGCCGAGCAGCAGTTTGTCGAAATCGCCAAGGCCCTGGCCCTGGACGCGCGTTTGCTGGTGCTCGATGAGCCGACCGCCACGTTGACGCCCAGCGAGGCCGAGCTGCTGTTTCAGATCATGCGCGAACTCAAACGCCAGGGCGTGGCGGTGATTTTTATCTCCCATCACCTGGAGGAAATCTTCCAGGTGTGCGATCGCATCAGCGTATTGCGCGACGGCGGCAATGTCGGCGTGACCGATGTGGCCGACAGTGACATTGATCGGCTCGTCGAGATGATGGTCGGCCGCCGCCTGGAATGCAGTTTTCCGCCTAAGCCGACCGATGCACGCGGCCCGCTGTTACTGGAGGTCAAGGACATTCAGCTGGTGCGCAACGGTCCGCATAACCACTTCCAGTTGCACAAGGGCGAGATCCTCGGCTTTGCCGGGCTGGTGGGTTCAGGCCGTACCGAACTGGCGCTGGGCATGATGGGCGCGCTGCCGTCGGTGAGCAAAGAGGTGTGGTTGCGCGGCGAGAAAGTCACCCTCGATGACCCGGCGCAAGCCCTGGCCCACGGCATCGGCCTGCTGCCCGAAAGCCGCAAGAGCGAAGGATTGATCACGGACTTCAGCATTCGCGAAAACATCTCCCTGAATAACCTGCCCAAGTACCAGAACGCCTCCGGGCTGATCGACAAGGCCAGGGAATGCGCCAGTGTTGAAGACCTGATGCGCCAGCTGTCGATCAAAGCGCCCAGCGGCGAAAGCCGAGTGTTCAACCTCAGCGGCGGCAACCAGCAAAAGGTCGTGATCGCGCGTTGGATCAACCACCACTGCGACGTGCTGGTGTTCGACGAACCCACGCGCGGCATCGACGTCGGCGCCAAGGCGCAGATCTACGCGCTGATGCGCAGCCTCACCGAGCAGGGCTACGCAATCATCATGATTTCCTCCGAACTGCCCGAAGTCATCGGCATGTGCGACCGCGTCGCCGTATTTCACAAGGGCGCCATCGTCAAGGTACTCGAAGCGTCCGCCGTCAACCCACAAGAGGTCATGCGCCATGCAACAGGGGGCTCAAGTGAATATGTCCATTAACACCGGCGACACCGGCCGGCTGCGCCTGAACCTGGCGCGGCTGGTGCGTTCGCCGGCGTTTTATCCGTTCGTGGGGCTGGTGGTGGTGACCCTGGTGATGATCCTCGCCAGCGACACGTTCCTGACCGCCAGCAACCTGTCGAACATCGCCCGCCAAGTGTCGATCAACGCGATCATCGCCGTGGGCATGACCTGCGTGATTCTCACCGGCGGGATCGACCTGTCGGTGGGGCCAGTGATGGCACTGTCCGGTACGTTGACCGCCGGTTTGATGGTCGCGGGCTTGCCGCCAGGCCTGGCGATAGGCGCCGGGATGCTGATCGGCGTGGCCTTTGGCATCGGCAACGGGCTGTTCGTCGCCTACCTGCACATGCCGCCGATCATCGTCACCCTGGCAACCATGGGCATCGCCCGTGGGCTGGGCCTGATGTACACCGACGGCTACCCGATTTCCGGGTTGCCGGAGTGGTTCGGCTTCTTTGGGCGCCAGAGCCTGTTCGGCATCGAAGTGCCGATCCTGATCATGCTGATGACTTACGCAGCCGCCTACGTGTTGCTGCAACACACGCGCATCGGTCGCTACATCTACGCCATTGGCGGCAATGAAGAAGCGGTGCGTTTGTCTGGCGTACGGGCGGCGCGCTTCAAGTTGTTGGTGTACGGCATCAGCGGCCTGACCGCCGCGATTGCCGGGCTGGTGCTGACGTCACGCTTGATGAGCGGCCAGCCGAATGCGGGCGTGTCGTTTGAGCTCGATGCGATTGCCGCGGTGGTACTCGGTGGCGCGTCGATTGCCGGCGGGCGCGGGGTCATCGTCGGCACCTTGCTCGGCGCCATGCTCCTGGGCGTGTTGAACAACGGCCTGAACATGCTCGGCGTTTCGCCCTACGTCCAGAGCGTGATCAAAGGCGCAATCATTTTGCTGGCGATCTTTATCAGCCGTCAGCGGCACAAATAAATTCCCACCAGACAGGACCGAACACCATGGACAAGCACACCCACATGCAAGCCGTCGTCTGCCACGGCCCGAAGGACTATCGCCTGGAGCGCATCGGCAAACCCAAGGCGCGCGCCCATGAACTGGTGATCCGCATTGCCGCCTGCGGCATCTGCGCCAGTGACTGCAAATGTCACTCCGGCGCGGCGATGTTCTGGGGCGGCGACAACCCGTGGGTCAAGGCGCCGGTGGTGCCGGGCCACGAGTTTTTCGGCTATGTGGAGGAAGTGGGCGAGGGCGCCGAGGAGCATTTTGAAGTCGCTGTCGGCGACAAAGTGATTGCCGAGCAGATCGTGCCGTGCGCCAAGTGCCGCTTCTGCAAGTCGGGCAAGTACTGGATGTGCGAAGTGCACAATATCTTCGGCTTTCAGCGTGAAGTGGCCGAAGGCGGCATGGCCCAGTACATGCGCATCCCCAAGACCGCGATCGTGCACAAGATTCCAGAGTCGGTGTCGCTGGAAGACTCGGCGCTGGTGGAACCGATGGCTTGCTCGATCCACACCGTCAACCGCGGTGAAATCCAGCTCGATGACGTGGTGGTGATTGCCGGTGCCGGCACGCTTGGGTTGTGCATGGTCCAGGTCGCCGCGTTGAAGACGCCGAAAAAACTGGTGGTGATCGACATGGTCGACGCGCGCCTGGAGCTGGCCAGGCAATTGGGCGCCGACGTGGTGATCAACCCATCGCGCGACAACGCTCGCGAGATCATCAACGGCCTCACCGACAACTATGGCTGCGACGTGTACATCGAAACCACCGGCGTACCGGCCGGCGTGACCCAGGGCCTGGACCTGATTCGCAAGCTCGGGCGCTTTGTCGAATTCAGCGTGTTTGGCGCCGAGACCAGCGTCGACTGGTCGATCATTGGCGACCGCAAGGAACTGGACGTACGCGGCGCGCACCTGGGCCCGTATTGCTACCCGATTGCCATCGACCTGTTCGAGCGCGGCCTGGTCACCTCCAAAGGCATCGTCACCCATGATTTCCCGCTGGATAACTTTGCCGAAGCGTTCGAGCTGGCCAACTCGACCAAGTCGATCAAGGTGCTGTTGAAGCCGGTGGCCTGAATGATGGAATACGTAATAGGTGTCGACATAGGAACCCAGAGCACCAAGGCGCTGCTGGTGGATGGTCAAGGCACGATCATCGCCCAGCACAGCCAGGGGTATCGCGTGGATACCCCGAAAGTGCGCTGGGCCGAGCAATGGCCGCAGGTGTGGCTGGACGCCGTGGAAGCCTGCGTGGCGCAGTGCATGGCCAAGGCCGGCGTGGCGCCAGCGCAGGTCAAGGCGCTGTGCATCAGCAGCCTGTACGGCGGCTCGGGGATTGCCGTGGATGCGCAGATCACACCGCTGCACCCGTGCCTGATCTGGATGGACCGCCGCGCCGGTGAGCAAGTGGCATGGGTGCGTGAACAGGTGGATTTGGAGCGTCTGTTCGCGGTCACCGGCAACTCGGTGGACAGCTACTACGGCTTCACCAAGATGCTCTGGCTCAAGCAGCACCAGCCGCAGGTGTGGGCGCAAACACGTTACCTGCTGCCGCCCAACAGTTACATCAACTGGTGCCTGACCGGCGAGTTGGCGGTGGACCACAGCAGCGCCGGCAACATTGGCGGCGTCTACGATGTGGCGCAGCGCGGCTGGTCTGAAGAGATGCTCGCGGCACTGGGCATTCCCTTGGCGATGATGCCCGAGCGGCTGGTGTATTCCGGTGAAGTCGTGGGCGGTTTGCTGGGCGCGTGGGCTGCGCGCCTGGGGTTGCACGCGGGTACGCCGATCCTCGCCGGAGGTGTGGACGCCGCCATGGCGACGTTGGCCGCCGGTGTCACGCAACCGGGCAACCACGTGGCGATGATCGGCACCAGCATGTGCTGGGGCTACTTGAACCAGCAAGTGGACGCGCGCCACGGGTTGGTGAGCATGCCGCATGTCTACAACGGCCATCGAGACCTGTACATTTTTGGCGGCGCAATCACCGCCGGGGCGTCGGTCAGTTGGTTTCGCGAACAGTTCTGTCAGGCCGAAGAGCTGCAGGCCAGGGCCTCCGGGCAGGACAGCCTGGCGCTGCTGGAGCAGAGCGCGATGAAGGTTCCGGCAGGCAGCGAAGGCTTGCTGTTCCTGCCGTATTTGATGGGCGAGCGCAGCCCGGTGTGGGACGACCGCGCCAGCGGCAGTTTTGTCGGGCTGAACCTGTACCACAGCCGCATCCACCTGTACCGCGCGGTGCTTGAAGGCGTGAGTTTCGCCCTGCGCCACAACATCGAAGCCGGCACGCAGGGCGCGCACTCACTGGACCCGCGCCTGATTGTGGTGGGTGGGGCGAGCCATTCCGATTTGTGGATGCAGATCATTGCGGACGTCACGCGGTACCCGGTCTACACCATTGTGCAGGAGGTGGAAGCGGCGCTGGGCGCAGCGTTGCTGGCGGCGCACACGGTGGGGTTGGTGAGTGATGGGGCGATGGAGAAGGGCTGGGTGCAGCTGGAGTTGCGGGCGCAGCCCAAGCGCGAAAATGTCGCGGTCTATGACCAGGCGTTTGGCGAGTACTTGAAGCTGTATCCAGCGCTCAAACCGATCATGCACGCCCTGCAAACCAACTGATACAACGCGGTCCAAAGGTGGGAGCTGGCTTGCCTGCGATTTTCGGTGCCTCAGTGACAAATCGGTTAACTGAGCCACCGCTATCGCAGGCAAGCCAGCTCCCACAGGGGATCTTCATTGCCTATGGAACAGTGACCATGAACGCAGCCTTCGACTTCACCCACCAGCGCATCCTCGTTACCGGTGCCACCAGCGGTATCGGCCACGAAATCGCCCTGCAACTGATCGCCAGCGGCGCCGAGGTCTTTGCGCTTGGGCGTGGCGCCGAGGCGCTGGCCACCCTGGGCTGCCACCGCGTATGCGTGGACATCGCCGACAGCGTCGCCCTCGACCAGGCCCTGCAAGACCTGCCGGCCATGCACGGCCTGGTCAATTGCGCGGGCATCTCCCGACTCGAGCCCGCCGTTGCGATCAGCGTCGATGCGTTCGATCAGGTGATGCAGGTCAACGCCCGTGGCGCCGCTCAGGTTGCCAGCCGTGTCGCGGCAAAAATGATCGAGGCGAAAGTCGCTGGCAGCATCGTCAACGTCTCCAGCCAAGCCTCGTTGGTCGCGCTGGACGATCACCTTGCCTACTGCGCTTCCAAAGCCGCGCTGGACGCGATCACCCGCGTGCAATGCGCCGAATGGGGCCGTTTCGGCATTCGCGTCAACAGCGTCAATCCCACGGTCACGCTCACGCCGATGGCAACCATGGCCTGGTCCGAGCCCGCCAAGCGCGACCCGGCGCTGGCGGCGATTCCGCTCGGGCGTTTTGCTCAAACCCTAGAAGTGGCCTTGCCGGTGCTGTTCCTGCTGAGCAGCGCCGCCAGCATGATCAGCGGCGTGAGCCTGCCGATCGATGGCGGCTACACCAGCCGTTAGCCGTTTTCCAGTACGCCTGCGATCACCACTTTGTCGCGTGGCTTGTACGGGTCTTGCAGGCGGTCGAGCAGCAGGCGTACCGCGCTGCTGCCGGCCAGGGACGCGTCGTGGGCCACACAGGCGATGGGCACGCCGAAGATATCAGCGAAGGGCAGGCGGTCGATGCCGCAGATGGTCAGGCTGTCGTGCGCGATGTTGTGCATGCGCAACGCACGCAATGCGCCGAGGGTGATCAACTGGTTGAAGCCCATGATCGCGTCCGGTGCCGTGTGTTCGGCCAGGTAATCGAGGGTGTGCAGGTACGACGGCATCAACGTGTAGTCGCCGGCCTGCACTTCAACTTCAATATGTGGATGGTCGGCAAGCACTTCGCGCAGGCCCTTGAGGCGTTCCACGGTGATACGTGAATGCGCAGGCCCGGTCAGCACCAGCAGGCGCTTGAGCTCGGGCGTCTGGCGCAGCAGGTAGTGCGCGGCCTGGATGCCGCTGTGGTAGTTGTCGAGCACTACACGGCTGAACGGGCTGTCGTGAAGCGTGCGGTCGAGCAGCACCACCGGGGTTTTGCCATTGCCCAGGCGCTCCAGGTAATCGGGCTGGTAGCTTGGCTCATCGGAGACCGGCGAGAGGATGATCCCCGCCACGCGGTAGCCCAGCAGGGTGTCGACGGCCTTGCTTTCCAGCTCTTCCAGTTCGTCGGTGTCCACCAGCATGATGGTGTAGCCGTGCTGTTTGGCCTCACGGGAAATGGCCTTGATCATTTCGCTGTAGAACGGGTTGTCTACCGAGGCGGTGATCACGCCGATGATCAGGCTTTCACTGCGCTTGAGCCCACGGGCGAAAGCGTTCGGCACATAATCGAGCTCCCGCGCCACTTCAAGGATGCGCGCCAGGGTGGCGGGTTTGACCAGGTCGGGTTTGCTCAGCGCGCGGGACACGGTGATGGTGGTCATGCCGACCCGTTTGGCGATGTCGCTGATGGTGACGGACTTTTTCTTGTTCATCGGTCAGGCTGCAAAAGGAAACACTCGCAGGCTAGCATGCGCGCAGGTCCAGGGTGATTCAAATCAGCGGGTCCCAGCGTTGGGACCAGTCACTTTCGGCCTTGACCACGCCGCGCAGCAATTCCAGGGCCTGTTGCAACACAGCTGAATCGCGCGCGCGTGAATAGACCAGGTAGGTTGGAAAGCTGAACTCCGGCGCTTTCGGCACGCGCTGCATCACGCCGCTGCCCAGGTAGCTTTGCACCACACGCGTGCGGAAATACCCGGCGCCGCCGTTTTCCAGGATGTACTGCAACGCCAGCGGGCCGAGGTTGAAACTCAGCGCGGCGCGAGCCTTGTCGGGCAGGGCGGTGTCATGTTGCTGGCGAAAGCCTGGGCCCCAGTCGATGTAGACGTAAGGGTCCGGCTTGCTCACCAGTTGCACCAGGATCAGTTTTTCTTCCAGCACCTGTTCTACCTGCAGGCCCGGCCAATACTGAGGCTGGAACACGAGGGCGGCATCGAGTACGCCCAGTTCCAGTTGGCGCAGCAGGTATTCGCCTTCACGCACTTCGGTGCGCAGGGCGTGCCCCGGGATGTGTTCGCGCAGGGCTTGTGCCCAGCCGAGCATCAGCGGATTGCACAGGCTGACTTCGCCGCCGATGTGTAGGACATTGCGGTAACCGTCGGGTAACGGCAGGTCGCGTTTTGCGGCTTCCCAGGTTTGCAGCAGTTGGTTGGCGTATGTCACGAAGGCCTCGCCGTCGGCGGTCAGGCGGGCGCCGGCGCGGTTGCGGATGAACAGCGTGCTGCCGAGCTGGCTTTCGAGGTTTTTCACGCGTGCGGTGATGGCGGTCTGGGTGACGTGCAGTTTCTCGGCGGTGGCGGCCAGGCTGCCGCAGCGGGTGATTTCGAGGAAGGTGCGTGCCAGTTCGATGTCCATGAAGCCCCCAGGGATGAATGGGGGGGATTGTAGTGGAATACGGTCTGGGCTGGGGTGGGCTTGATTAGGTAGATTGGGGGTATATCCGTTGCTGCGGTAATGGCGGCTGGCGGTTCCGCTCTTACAGCGGGTCACTTTTGGCAAACGCCCGGAATGCCGGCCCAGCCAAAAGTAACCAAAAGGTCTTTGCCCCACCACTCGGCACCTCGCCTGCGTTCGGCCAGCGTGGTTGACGGGGCCTGTCAGATCAAAGTCAAAAGCAAGATCAAAAGCAGAGCACGGCGGCCTGGTAGCCGACCTGAGTGGTTGAAGCAAAAGCGGATCAAAAGCACAGCAACACACTTCTATCTGATGTACTGAGCTCCAAATGTGGGAGCGGGCTTGCTCGCGAAGGCGGTGGTTCAGTCAGCTCATGTATCACTGACCCACCGCCTTCGCGAGCAAGCCCGCTCCCACAAGTTGAC
The DNA here is from genome assembly GCF_059862645.1 of Pseudomonas sp. MF08831. Classification (NCBI taxonomy): domain Bacteria; kingdom Pseudomonadati; phylum Pseudomonadota; class Gammaproteobacteria; order Pseudomonadales; family Pseudomonadaceae; genus Pseudomonas; species Pseudomonas sp. MF08831. The sequence goes on from NZ_JCBCUX010000005.1 coordinate 285,396, forward strand.
CGAGTGCAGCTGCCAGCACCGCACTGCTTGGCTTTTCTGTGGGAGCTGGCTTGCCTGCGATGCAGGCAACTCGGTGTGTCAGGCACAACCAGCCGATGCCATCGCAGGCAAGCCAGCTCCCACATTGATTGAGTTTTCACAGTGGATCTGTGGGGTTTTTAAGAGTGATCAAACTCCAGCAAACAGTGCGGGCTGATCTCGCCTTCCAGCGCGGTCATGTGGTGTTCGGCATCGCACATGGGTTCATGCATCAAGCTGCGCACCGCGCGTTCGTCGCCGGCACGAAAGGCAATCAGCAACTGCTTGTGAAGTCGTCTTTGCTTAACCGTCCGAGCACCGACACTGCCAGTTCTACTTCGATGACCTTGCGCAGCGGGTACACCTGCTCGCCGTCCAGGGGCTGAAAATGCAGGTAGGTGCGCAACGCACGGCTGGCGGGTTCGGTGCCGGCCGGGTTCGGATACACGCCGCCACCGGGACCGGTGTGCATACTCACCAGGCCTTCCACTTCCAGCGATTTGAGCGCTCCACGGGCCGAGCCTTTGGAGCACTGGACGCTTTCCATCAACTCGCGCTCGGTAGGCAGGCGGTCGCCGGGTTTCAAGGCATCGGTGACGATGGAGCGCGTGACCGACTCGACAATCACATCGCAGAGCTTCTGGCGTTTGCGTCGCAACGGGCGGCTGAGCATGGGCGTCTATTGAGCCTATTAATGCGGATTAATAGCGCTTAATAACGATTGGTCGAGAGCGTCAGCGCAGGGTGTCGTTTTCGACGCGTAGAGGCCGTAATCGCAGTGATTATTCCCAGCGGCCGAGGTCGAGACAGCGCGTGGAGGGCGGCGGCTGTCGGCCGTTGACCAGAAAATCCGCGACCCAGCGGTTGGCGCAACCGGCCGCAACCGCGTCGGGCCGGGATGATTCCTTGAGCAACAATTGCTCGACGCCGGAGGCCACCGGCTCATCGTGCCCGGCGTTGACCAAGACCATGCGCGCGACGCGTTCGGTAAACAGCGCGGCGTACCGACTGCCAAGTCGGGTGGCCTGGGCATTGCCGAGGAAGTTGAGCCGGGCCTCGCCCAGTTGTTCGCGCACAAACTCCATATCGCGCGCGGCCTGTTCCACACCGGTTTCCTGGCTCAGGTCGCGGGGGCTCAGTTCGATCACGTCATAACGGTTGGTCAGGGTGCGATAGGCCGCCGTGGCGTAGGACTCCCAGCGGCCGACCAGTTTGAGGACGAAGGTTGCGCCCTGGCCCGTTTGCGGTTCGCCGGCCTGAATGAACACCACACCCTCGCGGCTGAGCGGTTGCCGGGCGCCGACACGGGTCAGGGCCAGGCGCACCGTGCCACGCTTGGGCGCGGCGTGGTCACGGGGCACGCTGACGCTGGCGCATTGGGTGCGCTCCAGCACCTCAGGGTCCGGCCGTTCAAAGGCGGGGAAGGGACAATCCAGCAGCCAGTCGATTGCCGTGGGCGCGATCAGAGGCTCGGCAAAAGCCCGGCTTGCCACCAGCCAGAGGCAGACGCACGCCAGGCTTTTTACAACAACGCTGGGTTTCATCAAGAAGGTCCGGGCAGCCGTTTGAAGACGGCTTTTTTACCAAGGACCTCGGGTCGAAGAATGTAGGTTTGTTAAACGGTTTGTGTAGGACAACGGAGTTTCGTTATCAGAAACCGGCGTTCCATCCACCCCCCAATGCCTTGTACAGCGCAATGCTGGCTTGAAGACGCGACAGCCGCAGTTGCACATTCAGGTCTTGTGCCGCGTACAGCGTGCGTTGGGTTTCGAGCACCGTCAGCAAGTCTTCCGCGCCCGCTTGGTAACGGCTTTCGGCGATGCGGAAAGCGATCTGGGCCTGTTGCAGTTCTTGGCTTTGCCAGTCGCGTTGCTGATCCAGGCGCGTGATGCTGCTCAGGGACTTTTCCACGTCGGCAAAGCCGTTGATGATGGCGCCGCGATAGGTTTGCAGCAGCTCATCCTGACGGGCGCGGACCTTGTCGCGTTCGGCGCTTAAACGACCATTGTTGAAGATCGGCGCCACCAGGCCCGAGGTCAGGTTGTAGAACGGGCTGCGCAGGAGTTCCTCGGCCTTGTAGGCGCCCGATCCCAGCGTGGTGCCCAAGGTCACCGTGGGCAGCATCGCCGCACGGGCCACCGTGACATTGGCACTGGCCGCAGCAAGCTGCGCTTCGGCCTGGGCCAGGTCGGGGCGGCGGCTCAGCAGTTGGCTGGGCACGCCCGGGCCGATGCTCGGCCAGGTCAGCGCCTGGAACGACTCGGCGCCCAGGTTCAGCGCTTGCACGGGCTGGCCGAGAAGGGCAGCGAGGGTGATCAGCGATTCTTCGGCCACTTGCTGAATCAGCGGCAGTTGGCGTTGCTGGCTCGCCACCAGGCTCTTCTGTTGCGCCAGTTCCAGGGCCGTGGCGGAGCCGGCGTCGTAGCGGGTCTGGACCAGGTCGAGCACATTGCGCGCGTTCGCCAGGTTCAGCTCGGCGATCTGTTGGCGCTGGCGAGCGGCGAGGGTTTGCGCAAAGCGGTCGGCGACGTTGCTGAGCAGCGTCAGCTCGACGGTGGCCTGGTCGAACTCACTGGCGCGCAGGGTCTGCAGGGCACTGTCGCGGGCGGCAGCACGCCCGCCCCAGAAATCCACTTCATAGCTGGCGGTGAGGTTGGCGCCGAAGCTGTCGACGGTCTTATTACTTTCCGTTGCGTCCAGTGAGGAATTGCCGCTGCCGCGCAGCAGTTTTTCGCGGCTGGCGGTGAGGTTGAAATTTACCTCGGGCAACAACGGCGCACCGGCAATCACCGCGCTGGCCTGGGCCTGACGCACGCGCGCCATGGCGGCCGCCACGTCATAGCTGTCGCGCCGGGCCTGGTCGATCAGGCGGTTGAGTTGCGGGCTGCCAAATTGCGTCCACCAACGCTGGTTGGTGGCTTGCGCGGCCTGTCGCTCGGCGTATTGCCACGCGGCGGGCGGCGCGATGCCGCTGTCGACCTGGGGCGGGTGGCCGGTGCAGGCGTTGAGCAACAGGCACAGGCTGAGCAAGGGCAGGTGCGGCGGGATGCATCGTTTATTCACTGGTCAACGCCTTAACCGGATCGAGCCGGGCAGCTTTACGGGCCGGCATGAAGCCGAATACGACACCGGTGACTAACGCACAGCCAAACGCGCCAAACACCGCCCAAAAGGAAAATTGCACCGCCACCTCGGCCAGCACCAGCACGCCGCCTACCAGCAGCGCCAAAGCGATGCCCAACAGCCCGCCAACCACCGAGAGCATCACTGCCTCGGTGAGGAACTGGCGCAGGATGTCGCGCTGGCGCGCGCCGGTGGCCATGCGGATACCAATTTCTCGAGTCCGTTCGCGCACGGTCATCAGCATGATGTTCATCACGCCGATACCGCCCACCAGCAGGGAAATCGCGGCAATCGAGCCGAGCATCAACGACAGGGTGTTCTGCGTGCGCGCCTCGGCCTGAATCATTGCCGCGTTGTTGGTCAACTGGTAGTCGCGCTTGCCGTTGTGCAGCTTGAGCATCAACTGGTCGATGGCCAGTTCGGCCTCATGCACCTTGCGCGCATCGGCGGCGGCAATCGCCACGTATTCGGGGTTGTAGGTGCCGAAGAGGCGCACGCTGGCGGCGGTGTAGGGAATGGCGACACGGTCATCGCTGTCTTTGTTGCCGGAACTGGAGCCTTTTTCAGCCAGCACGCCGATGACCTGGAAAGGCACGTTCTCGATCAGGATGTATTGGCCGATCGGGGTGGCGACGTTTTTGAACAGTTTCTCGCGGATACGGTGGCCGATCACGGCGACGGTGGCGCCGGCGCGCTCGTCAGCCTCGGTGAAGTAGCTGCCCTCGACCACCGGCCAGTTGAAGATCTCCGGGAAGTTGACGTCGTTGCCGCCCACGTAGGCGAGGTAATCCAGATTGCCGAACCGTACACCGGCGTCGCTGCCATTGACCGGCATGATGCGCTTGACCTGGGGCAGCGCCGCCAGGGCCGCGACATCGTTAAGGGTAACGATGCCCAGCGGCGTGCGCGGGTTGGGCGAGGAGCCACTCAGGTAGATGATGTTGGAGCCGAACGCGCCCATCTGCGCCATGACCTGGCGCTTGCTGCCTTCGCCCACCGCCAGCATCACCACCACCGACGCCACGCCGATGATGATGCCCAGCAGTGTCAGCGCGGTGCGGAAGCGGTTGATCCACATCACTCGCCAGGCCGCTTGCACGGCGTCCACCAGTTCGGCTTTCCAGGCACCGTTGTGTTCGGCACCGTCGGCCAGGCGCTGGCGCAGGTCCACGGCTTGCAGCGCGCCGCTGTGGGCGGCGGCGGGCACGTGGGTTTCACGGGTTGCCGAGTCACTGATGATCAGGCCATCACGGATCTCGATGATGCGGTTGGCGCGCGCCGCCACTTCACGGTCGTGGGTAATCAGAATGACCACATGGCCCTGGCCCGCCAGTTCATCCAGCAGCGCCATCACCTCGGCGCCGCTGTGGCTGTCGAGGGCGCCGGTGGGTTCGTCGGCGAGAATGATATGCCCGCCGTTCATCAGGGCGCGGGCAATGGACACGCGTTGTTGCTGGCCGCCGGAGAGCTGATGCGGGCGGTTGCCGGTGCGGTCGGCCAGGCCCAGGCGGGTCAGCAGCGCCTTGGCGCGGGCGTGCCGTTCGGCGGCGCTGATGCCGGCATAGATCGCCGGCATCTCGACGTTTTCCTGAGCCGAGCCCGACGGGATCAGGTGGTAGCCCTGGAACACGAAACCAAAGGCTTCACGGCGCAGCCAGGCCAGTTCGTCGCTGTCCAGGTGCGCGACGTTTTCGCCGGCGAACAGATAGTCGCCCTCGGTGGGGCGATCAAGGCAGCCGAGAATGTTCATCAGCGTGGATTTGCCGGAGCCCGATGCGCCGACGATGGCGACGAATTCCCCGGCATGGATCGACAGGTCGATCCCGCGCAACACGTCGACCTGCGGGCTGTCGCCGCCGCCGTAGGATTTGCGGATGTTCTTGAGTTCGATCAGCGGCGTGGTCAAGTCAACCCCCGTTGCCATCGACCGGGCCGATCAGCAGGTGATCGCCTTCGTTCAAGCCCTCAAGCACTTCGACCCGCAGGCGGTCGCTGATACCCAGGCGCACCGGGCGCTCCTCGATATCGCCGTTTTTGGCCACCACCCGTGCGAACGGCTGGTCGGCGCCGTGGCTGCCCAACAAGGCCGCGACGGGGGCCGTGAGTACGTCCTTGACCTGACTGGCGACGAAAAACACTTGGGTGGTCATTTCGGCCATCAGCGCATTGTCGGCGTTGTCCACATCCAGCAGCACGGTGTAGAGCACCACGCGGCCACTCCCGCTTTTGCTGGCGCTGCTGGGGCTGCCATTGCCCTGACTGGTTTCATTCAGCGGCTTGGGCGGTATCGGCAAGATCTGGCGCACGGTGCTGGTCCAGCGCCGGCTGCCACCGGCGAGGGTGGTGAAATAGGCGCTCATGCCCGGTTTGACGTGGCCGATGTCGGCTTCGGAGACTTCGGCCCACACGGTCATCGGCGATAACTTGGCAATGCGCAGGATCAGCGGCGTCTGTTGCTGGGCGTTGAGGGTCTGGCCGACCCGTGCGTCCACCGCCACCACGGTGCCGCTCATGGGCGCATAGATGCGTGTATAGCCCAATTCCGCCTCGTCGCTGCGCAGGCTGGCCTGGGCCTGGCGGATCTGTGCCTGGAACATCTCGACCCGGGCCTGGGTGGCACTCAGTTCGGCCTTGGCGGTTTGCACGTCTTCTTCGCGAGTGGCGTTGCCGGCGGCCAGGCGCTGTTGACGCTGGTATTTCTGGCGCGCGAGTTCCTGCTGGGCCTTCTGTTCCTGCAGCTGGGCCTTGAGGTTTTCGATGGAGTAGCGACTGGCGTCGAGTTTGGCTTTTTGCGTCGAAGGGTCGATTTCCACCAGCAACTGGCCTTCTTTGACCTGATCCCCGGCCTCGACGTGAATCTCGCGGATCTGCCCGGACGCCTGGGCGCCGACGTCGACATACCGGCGCGGTTGCAGGGTACCCAGCGCCGTGACGCTGTTTTCAATATTGCCGCGGGTGACGGTGACCGTGGACAGCGTATCGCGGCCGGGCGGCAGCACCTGCCAGGCGGCCACCGCAAGGATGGGGATCAGGCACGCGACAGCGAGCAGGGCGCGTCGAGCGGGGCGAGGGCGTTTCATGCGTTGGTTCCAGCCAGGAAGTGAGGGCCGCAGTTGCGGAGGGGCTGAGTGTTATACGAGAAAATTGCCCGCAGATTTAGGCGTTTACATGCACGGAAACAGCGCTATGGAATAAAAAACTCGCGCATTGATGCAAGACTTCTTTAAAAGTAGATGAGAATTACTATAAATTGCACGCACTCAAACTGCCATCATCCATGGCCTGTCTTGTTAAGTACTCAAGGATTTGATGCCGTCGCCCTGACGGCCGGGAGTCATGTTGGAAAACTACTATCGCGAGCTGGTGTGTTTCCTCAACGCCAAGCTGGGCAACCGTCAGGTGGCCGAGGATGTGGTGCATGACGCTTATGTCCGAGTGCTGGAGCGCTCCAGCGACACGCCGATCGAACAACCGCGCGCGTTTTTGTACCGCACCGCGCTGAACCTGGTAATCGATGGTCATCGGCGTAACGCTTTGCGCCAGTCCGAACCCCTGGACGTGCTGGACAGCGAGGAGCGTTTCGCCACCAGTTCACCGCATGCCTGCCACGATCAGGACCAGCGCCTTGAAATGCTCGAGCGTGCCCTGTCCGAGCTGCCGGCCACCTGCCGCGACAGCTTCCTGCTGCGCAAACTCGACGGCCTGTCCCACCTGCAAATCGCCGAACGCCTGAGTATTTCCCGCAGCCTGGTGGAGAAACACATCGTCAACGCCATGAAGCATTGCCGGGTGCGCATGCGCGAGTGGGACGCGCACTGATCAATGATCAGTTAAATTTTATTTCACTGTCCTCGTTTCCTATCAACACATGACCTGTTGTGCAGGTCGTGAAGGTATTCCCGCCCCACCGCCAAGGGGCTTATCCAGAGGACACTGGAATGACACAGGCAATTGCTTCGCCCGCGGTTCACGACCTGATCGGTATCGGTTTCGGCCCTTCGAACCTGGCGTTGGCCATCGCCCTGCAGGAGCGCGAAAAAGCCCAGGGCAAACTGGACGTGCTGTTTCTCGACAAACAGGCCGATTACCGTTGGCACGGCAATACCCTGGTGACCCAGAGCGAACTGCAGATTTCGTTCCTCAAGGACCTGGTGACCTTGCGCAACCCCACCAGCCCTTACTCTTTCGTCAATTACCTCAAGGCCCACGACCGCCTGGTGGACTTCATCAACCTGGGCACTTTTTACCCGTGCCGCATGGAGTACAACGACTACCTGCGCTGGGTCGCGGGGCAGTTCCAGGCCCAGGCGCGCTACGGCGAGGAAGTGCTGGCGATCGAGCCGATCCTGCAACAGCAACACGTTGAAGCACTGCGCGTGATCTCCCGTGACGCGCTGGGCGAACAGCATGTGCGCACCACCCGTTCGGTGGTGGTCAGCGCCGGCGGCACGCCGCGTGTGCCTGAAGCGTTCAAGGCCCTCAAGGATGATGGCCGCGTGTTCCACCATTCCCAATACCTGGCGCGCATGGCCCAGCAGCCGTGTGTTGAAGGCAAGGCGATGCGCATTGCGATCATTGGCGGTGGGCAAAGCGCGGCTGAAGCCTTTATCGACTTGAACGACAGTTTCCCGTCGGTGCAGGTCGACATGATCCTGCGCGGCTCGGCGCTCAAGCCCGCCGACGACAGCCCGTTCGTCAACGAAGTGTTCTCACCGGCGTTTACCGATCTGGTGTTCCAGCAGGTCGGCGCCGAGCGCGAACGCCTGGTGGCCGAGTACCAGAACACCAACTATTCGGTGGTTGACCTGGACCTGATCGAGCGCATCTACGGCATTTTCTATCGCCAGAAAGTCTCCGGTGTCGTCCGCCAGGCGTTCCGCACCATGACTGTGGTCGAGAAAGCCAGCGCCAGCCCGCTGGGCATCGAACTGTCCTTGCGCAACAACGCCAGCGGCGAAACCAGCGTCAGCCACTACGACGCGGTGATCCTGGCCACCGGTTACGAGCGCCAGATGCATCGCGAACTGCTCGCGCCGCTGGAAGCCTATATGGGCGACTTCGAGGTGGCGCGCGACTACCGCATCGTCACCGACGAGCGCTGCAAGGCCGGCATCTATATCCAGGGCTTCAGCCAGGCCAGCCATGGCTTGAGCGATACCTTGCTGTCGGTACTGCCGATTCGGGCGGATGAGATCGCGGCATCGTTGTATGAAAACGATCGCCATCGGGGCAAAGCGCGCTCGGTGCAGGACCTGCTCCTTGCAACTGCGAGCTGATCGAGCACAGTCCTACAGACGGCACTGGCGCCAAGGTTGAGCTACTGGTACTGTACAAAAAACCAGTATCGGTAGCTCTCCATGCAGTTGATCGAAAAACTCAGTATCCTCGCCGACGCCGCCAAGTACGACGCTTCCTGCGCCAGCAGTGGCGCGCCCAAGCGCAGTTCCGAGGGCAAGGCCGGGCTGGGTTCCACCGACGGCATGGGCATCTGCCACAGTTACACCCCGGACGGCCGTTGTGTGTCGTTGCTCAAGGTGTTGCTGACCAATTTCTGTCTTTACGACTGCCAATACTGCGTCAACCGCCGCTCCAGCGACGTGCCGCGTGCGCGTTTCAGCCCGGAGGAGGTGGTCACCCTGACCCTGGATTTCTACCGGCGCAATTGCGTCAGCGGGCTGTTTCTCAGTTCCGGCATTATTCGCTCGGCCGACTACACCATGGAGCAACTGGTCAGGGTCGCCAAGCTGTTGCGCGAAGAGCATGACTTTCGCGGCTACATCCACCTCAAGACCATTCCCGAAGCCGACCCGGCACTGATCGCCGAGGCCGGGCGTTATGCCGATCGGCTCAGCGTGAACATCGAGTTGCCCACCGATGCCAGCCTGCAAACCCTGGCGCCGGAAAAGCAGATCGTTTCAATCAAGCAAGCCATGCAAACCATCTACACCGGTGAGCAAACCGTCCTCAATGAGCCGCGCGCGCCGCGTTTCGCCCCGGCCGGGCAGAGCACGCAGATGATCGTCGGCGCCGACGACACCGACGACAGCACCATCTTGCACGGCGCCGAGGCGCTGTACGGCAACTTCAAGTTGCGCCGCGTCTATTATTCGGCGTTCAGCCCCATCCCCAACAGCCCGAAAAGCGTGCCCCTGGCGGCGCCGCCGCTGATGCGCGAGCACCGTTTGTATCAGGCAGACTTTCTGTTGCGCAGTTACGGTTTCAGCGCCAACGAACTGTTTGAAGGGCCCGGTCACCTGGCGCTGGATATCGACCCCAAGCTGGCCTGGGCGCTGGAGCATCGCGAGGTGTTTCCGCTGGACTTGAATCGCGCCGAACCCACGTTGATTGCGCGCATCCCCGGCATCGGCTTGCGCACCACCCAGCGCCTGGTGGACCTGCGCCGTGAACGCAAAATCCGTTTCGAAGACCTGGCGCGCATGCGCTGCGTGCTGGCCAAGGCCAAGCCGTTTTTCATCACCAGCGACTACCACCCACAACAGGCCGACACCACCAGCGTGTTGCTGCGCGAGCAACTGCGCGACCGCCCGCAGCCTCAGCAAATGGGGTTGTGGGGATGATCAGCCTGGAATGCGACAACCTGTTCAGCACCTGGCGCGAACAGGCGCGCTGGCTGCTCAGCCATCAGGTTGACCCCAGCCAGGTGAGCTGGGGCGAGGCCGAAGTGGCAGACCTGTTTGCCACCGACGAGCCGATTCCTGCGCAGCTTGGGCCGTTTCAGGCGCGCATTCCCAAGGCGCTGTTGGCGCTGTTGGAGTCGGCCGCCTGCTATCACGGCGATCAGCGTTGGAGCTTGCTCTACGAGGTGCTGTGGCGAGTCAGCCATGGCGACCGTACCGCCATGCTGGCCGGGGACAAGCTGGGCAGTGAGTTGCAACGGCGGATCAAGCAGGTGAGTCGCGAAGCTCACCACCTGCACGCATTTGTGCGGTTTATCGCGCTGCCCGCAGAGGCCGGGCCGCAGTTGCCGGAATACGTGGCCTGGCATGAGCCGGCCCACGACATATTGAAATCAGCCAGTCAGCACTTTATCGGGCGCATGGGACGGCATCGCTGGATGATCGCTACGCCGCTGGATGGGGTGTATTACGACGGTCAGCAGTTGATTCATCAACGCGAATGCCCCGAAGCCTGGCAGCAACTGGCGCAAAACGTCGAAGACCCTCACAGCGCCATGTGGCTGACCTACTACAGCCATATCTTCAACCCGGCGCGCTTGAACCCCAAAGTGATGGAAGGGCATTTGCCCAGTCGATTCTGGAAGAACCTGCCGGAGGGCAAGTTGATTCCGGGGTTGATCAGCGAGGCGCGGACGGGCAAGCAGCGCGATGGGCAGGCGAAGCTGATTGGGACCAAGCCGGGCAAGCGAATTTCCAGCGGGCACGGTTAAAACGGCGAGAGGGGGCCGGTACCGGATAGCGGTGTGTCAGTCACCGAATGCAGCTGCAGGCGAATCATCAGGACAGTTTTGTTGTTTGCATGGGTGCACGGGTCCATGGGGGGCTGAGCTGTGGGGGTATTTTGTGCGTTGCGGTGGGGGAATCCCGGCTGAAATAGAGGGGCGGCTCAGCCGGGAAAGCTGAAAAGTAGGGTGGGGCAGCCGGATCGGCTGAGAGGCTTGAAATGCGCTCAAACTGTGGGAGCTGGCTTGCCTGCGATAGCGATAGGTCAGTACTGAATGTTCTGACTGACAGACCGCTATCGCAGGCAAGCCAGCTCCCACATTAGTATGGTGACGGTCGTGACACCCGAGCCAGGAAGGAGAATGCATGTCTACCGCTGTTCGTCTTGCCCAAACCACCGATGCCGAGGGGATCAGCCAGGTCATTCTGGCGGCCTTACACAGCAGCAATGCGCGGGATTACCCGGCGGATGTGATCGCTCGCGTGGCGAGCAATTTTACGCCTGACGCCGTGCTGGCCTTGCTCCAGCGTCGGGTTGTGCTGGTGGCGGTGCAGGGTCAGGTGATCGTCGCCACTGCGGCGCTGGATGCGAATGTGGTGCGCTCGGTATTCGTCAACCCGGCGTTGCAGGGGCAGGGCATTGGCCGGTTGTTGATGATTGAGATCGAACTGCGTGCGCGAGATGCCGGGGTGACGGTCTTGAGCGTGCCGTCTTCGCTGACCGCCGAGCCGTTCTACACCAAGATGGGTTTCCACACGGTGCGCGATGTCTACCACGGTAACGAGCGCACGCTGGTGATGGAGAAGGCGTTGTTGTCCCGTCACCCCATCGGGCCGTATCGCGACCGTCAGCACCGTGCACAAGTGGTGGCTTTGTGGCAGGAGGCGTTTGGGTACGACACCGCGCACAACCTGCCGACGTTGGCGATTGATAAGAAGCTGGCGGTCAACGATGGGTTGTTTTTTGTGGCCACGGATAAAAAGGCTGTGATCGGCAGCATTCTCGCCGGCTACGACGGGCATCGTGGTTGGCTGTATTCGGTGGCGGTGCACAGCGATTATCGCCGGCAGGGCCTGGGGGCTTCGTTGATGCGGTATGCCGAACAGGCGTTGACTGCACTGGGGTGCATGAAGATCAATTTGCAGATTACGGGCGGCAATGATGCGGTGGTGGGGTTTTATGAGGCGCTGGGGTATGGGGTGGAGCCGAGAATCAGCATGGGCAAGAAAATAGCCGTGAATATCCCGCCGCAGACCTGAACACACCGTCGCGCAAATGTGCGAGCGGGCTTGCCCGCGATGGCGGTCTATCAGTCAACGTGTTCAGTCACTGATAGACCGCTATCGCAGGCAAGCCAGCTCCCACATGGGTTGTGTGGGGCTGGCTTTTGGGCTTAGACCTTGACGATCCAGCCTTCTGGCGCTTCGACGTCGCCGGTTTGCACGCCGGTCAGCTCTTTGTAGAGCTGCTGGGTGATCGGGCCGACTTCGGTCTCGCTGTGGAACACGTGCAGCTTGCCGTTGTACTGGATGCCGCCGATCGGCGAGATCACGGCGGCTGTGCCGCAGGCACCGGCTTCCTTGAACTGATCCAGTTTGTCGATGAACACTTCGCCCTCGACTACTTTCAGGCCCAGGCGCGACTGGGCCAGCTCGATCAGCGACAGGCGGGTGATGCCCGGCAGCACCGAAGGTGACTTCGGCGTGATGAACTGGTTGTCGTGAGTGATCCCGAAGAAGTTGGCCGAGCCGACTTCTTCGATCTTCGAATGGGTCATCGGGTCCAGGTAGATCGCATCGGCGAAACCGGATTTTTTCGCTTCGGCACCCGGCATCAGGCTGGCAGCGTAGTTGCCACCCACTTTGGCAGCGCCGGTGCCTTGTGGCGCGGCGCGGTCGAAAGTGGAGATCTGGAAGTTGTGCGGCACCAGGCCGCCTTTGAAATAGGCGCCGACCGGGATGGCGAAGACCGAGAAGATGAACTCCGGCGCGGTACGCACGCCGATGTTGTCACCGGTGCCGATCACGAACGGGCGCAGGTACAGCGCGCCGCCGCTGCCGTACGGCGGGATGAACCGCTCGTTGGCCTTGACCACTTGCTTGCACGCTTGGATGAAGTCGTCGGTCGACACGTGCGGCATCAGCAGGCGTGCACAGCTGCGCTGCATGCGCGCGGCGTTCTGGTCAGGGCGGAACAGGTTGATCGAACCGTCCTTGCAACGATAGGCCTTGAGGCCTTCAAAGCATTGCTGGCCATAATGCAGGGCCGTGGAGCCCTCGCTGATGTGCAGCACGTTGTCGTCGGTCAGGGTGCCTTCTTGCCATTCGCCGTTTTTCCAGACCTGGAGAAACCGCTTGTCGGTCTTGATGTAGTCAAAACCCAGCTTGTCCCAATTGATGCTTTCGTTACCCATGACACCCTCTATCTCTGGTCAACCGCCTGGTCGAAGGCAGGCGTATCGGTTTTTTCTGGATGGGCGCAACAATACTGCATTATTGGCCGGTGTGGGAGCAGGTGGGTGGGCCGTTCAGCATGTGTGTTGGCTGATCCGCCGTTATCGCAGGCAAGCCGGCTCCCACATTTGGAATGCATTCCCCTGTGGGAGCCGGGCTTGCCCGCGATAGCCTCACCGCGGATTTACAGGTGCAGCGCGTGGCCCAAGGCTCTTAGGGCCGCTTCTTGTACAGCTTCGCCGAGCGTCGGGTGGGCGTGGATGGTGCCGGCCACATCTTCCAGACGCGCGCCCATTTCCAGGCTCAAGCCGAAGGCGGTGGACAGCTCGGAGACGCCCACGCCTACGGCCTGCCAGCCGACAATCAGGTGGTTGTCACGCCGCGCAACCACACGCACAAAGCCGGTTTTCGACTCCAGCGTCATCGCCCGGCCATTGGCGGCGAACGGGAAGCTCGACACGATGCAGTCCAGGCCCGCGGCCTTGGCTTCGTCCGGGGTCTTGCCAACCACCACCAGTTCCGGGTCGGTAAAGCACACCGCCGGGATCGCCGCCGGGTTGAATTCGCGGGATTTACCGCTGATCAGTTCGGCCACCATCTCGCCCTGAGCCATGGCGCGGTGGGCCAGCATCGGCTCGCCGCTCAGGTCGCCGATCGCCCACACGTTGCGCATGCTGGTCTGGCAACGGCTGTCGATCCTGATCGCTGAACCGTTCATGTCCAGGTTCAGCGCTTCCAGGTTCCAGCCCTGGGTATTGGGTGTGCGACCCACAGCCACCAGCACCTGATCGGTTTCCAGCGACAAGGTATCGCCATTGGGATCGCGCACTTGCAGGCACTGGTTCTCAAAACCGGTGACGCTGTGTTTCAGGTACAGCTTCACGCCCAGTTGCTTGAGGGATTCTGCCACCGGCAATGTCAGCTCGGCGTCATAGGCGGGCAGGATATGTTCCTGCGCCTCGACCACACTGACCTCGGCGCCAAGCTTGCGGTAGGCAATGCCCAGCTCCAGCCCGATATAGCCGCCGCCCACCACAATCAGACGCTTGGGCACATGCGTAGGCGCCAGGGCTTCGGTGGAGGAAATGATCGGCCCGCCAATCGGCAGCATCGGCAGGTTGACGCTCTTCGATCCGGTGGCCAGCAGCAGGTGTTCGCATTGGATACGCTGGTCGCCGACGTCGACCGTCTTGCCATCGACCACCTTGGCCCAACCGTGGATCACTTGCACTTTGTGTTTTTTCAGCAGGGCGGCGACGCCTGTGGTCAGGCGATCGACAATGCCGTCTTTCCATTCCACGCTCTTGCGGATATCCAGCGTCGGCACGTCGACTTCGATGCCCAACTGCGAACCCTGGCTGTGGTGCACGGTTTGCTGAAATTGCTCAGCCACGTGAATCAAGGCTTTGGACGGAATGCAGCCGATGTTCAGGCAAGTGCCGCCCAGCGCCTGGCCTTCGACCAGAATGGTTGGGATACCCAACTGGCCAGCGCGAATCGCCGCGACGTAACCGCCAGGGCCGCCACCGATGATCAGTAGCGTGGTGTGTAATGTCTGGGACATGCCTTACTCCAAAAACAGGCTGGCGGGTTGTTCGAGCAGGCCGCGAATGGCCTGGATGAATTGCGCCGCGTCCATGCCGTCGACCACGCGGTGATCAAAGGAGCTGGAGAGGTTCATCATCTTGCGGATCACGATCTGGCCCTTGATCACCATCGGCCGCTCAACGATGCGGTTGACGCCGACGATGGCCACTTCCGGCAGGTTCAGCACCGGCGTGCTGACGATGCCGCCCAAGGCGCCGAGGCTGGTCAGGGTAATGGTCGAACCCGACAGCTCGTCGCGACTGGCCTTGCCATTGCGCGCGGCGGTGGCCAAACGCGCGATTTCCTCGGCATTGCCCCACAGGCTGCGCGCTTCGGCGTGACGCACCACTGGCACCATCAGGCCGACGTCGCTCTGGGTGGCAACGCCCACATGCACCGCACCAAGGCGGGTGATGACTTGGGCTTCGTCGTCATACCGCGCGTTGATCTGCGGAAAATCGCGCAACGCCACGACCATGGCGCGCACGATAAACGGCAGCAGGGTCAGCTTGCCGCGCGTGGCACCGTGCTTCTCGTTGAGGTGCACGCGCAACTCGTCGAGGGCAGTGACGTCGATTTCTTCCACGTAGCTGAAATGCGCGGCGCGCCGGGTGGCGTCCTGCATGCGCTGGGCAATCTTGCGGCGCATGCCGATCACCGGGATGTGTTCTTCGTCGGTGCGTTCGGCATAGGGGTTGGCAGCGGTTTTATTTTGCGCCGGACGCTGGAGCAAGAAAGCCTCCAGATCTTCGTGCAAAATCCGGCCCGCCGGACCAGTGCCCTGCACCAGGCGTAGCTGGATGCCAGCATCCAAGGCATGTTTGCGCACGGCAGGGGAGGCCAGTGGGCGCTCGTCAGCTTCACGGGCCACGTGTGGTTGAGCTGCAACCACGGGCGCGGGCGCGGGCTTGCTTGGCGCTGGCGCGGGTTTGGCTTCAGCAACCGCAGCTGGCGCAGGTGCAGGCGCAGCGTTTGCCGGTGTAGCCACCGCCGGTACATCCTTGGCGTTACCCGCGCCTTCCACTTCAATGCTGATCAAAATACTGCCCACGGCCATGACTTCACCCGGCTCGCCGCCGAGGGAAATCACTTTGCCGTGCACCGGCGAGGGAATGTCCACCATCGCCTTATCGGTCATCACATCCGCCAACACCTGGTCTTCAACCACCAGGTCGCCGACTTTTACGTGCCATACCGACAGTTCAACTTCTGCGATGCCTTCGCCGATGTCCGGCATCTTGATAACGTGCGTGCCCATTCAGACCTCCATGACCCGTTTCAACGCCGCGCCCACACGGGACGGCCCTGGGAAATACGCCCACTCTTGCGCGTGCGGGTAGGGGGTGTCCCAGCCGGTGACGCGTTCGATCGGCGCTTCCAGGTGGTGGAAGCAATGCTCTTGCACCAGCGCCACCAACTCGGCGCCAAAGCCGCAGGTGCGCGTGGCTTCGTGCACCACCACGCAACGGCCGGTTTTTTTCACCGACTTGACGATGGTTTCCAGGTCCAGCGGCCACAGGCTGCGCAGGTCGATGACCTCAGCGTCGATACCGGTTTCTTCGGCGGCGACTTGCGACACATACACGGTGGTGCCGTAGGTCAGCACGGTGACGGCCGAGCCCGGACGCACGATGGCGGCGACGTCCAGCGGCACGGTGTAGTAACCGTCCGGCACTTGTGCTTGCGGGTGTTTCGACCACGGCGTTACCGGGCGGTCGTGGTGGCCGTCGAACGGGCCGTTGTACAGGCGTTTGGGCTCGAGGAAGATCACCGGGTCATCGTTTTCAATCGAGGCAATCAGCAGGCCTTTGGCGTCATACGGGTTGGACGGCATCACCGTGCGCAGGCCGCAGACCTGGGTGAACACCGCTTCGATACTCTGGCTGTGGGTCTGGCCGCCATAGATGCCGCCGCCGCAGGGCATGCGCATGGTCAGCGGCGCAGTGAACTGGCCGGCCGAGCGATAACGCAGGCGCGCAGCTTCGGAGATGATCTGGTCGGTCGCGGGGTAGACGTAGTCGGCGAACTGGATTTCTGCCACCGGGCGCAGGCCGTAGGCACCCATGCCCACAGCCACACCGACAATGCCGCTTTCGGAGATCGGCGCGTCGAATACCCGCGAGCTGCCGTACTTGTTCTGCAAGCCCTCGGTGCAACGGAACACACCGCCGAAGTAACCGACGTCCTGGCCGAATACCACCACGTTATCGTCACGCTCAAGCATCACATCCATGGCCGAGCGCAAGGCCTGGATCATGGTCATGGTGGTGGTGGTCATGGCGGTTTCCACTTCGATACGGTTGTTGTGATCGTTCATGGTCAGATCCCCAACTCTTGACGCTGGCGCTTCAAGTGCTCCGGCATCTCTTTATAAACGTCTTCGAACATGGTGGCGGCGCTTGGAATCTGGCCGCCGGCGAGGGTGCCGTACTGTTCGGCTTCTTTTTGCGCCTTGACCACCTCGGCCTCAAGTTCGGCACTGACCGCCGCATGTTCCTCTTCGGACCACTGGCCAATCTTGATCAAGTGCTGCTTGAGGCGCGTAATCGGGTCGCCGAGCGGGAAGTGGCTCCAGTCATCGGCGGGGCGGTATTTGGACGGATCATCCGAGGTCGAGTGCGGACCAGCACGGTAGGTGACCCATTCGATCAGCGTCGGCCCGAGGTTACGGCGTGCACGCTCGGCCGCCCAGGCGGAGGCGGCGTACACGGCGATAAAGTCGTTGCCGTCCACGCGCAGGGAGGCGATACCGCAACCCACACCGCGTCCGGCGAAGGTGGTGGCTTCACCGCCAGCAATGGCCTGGAAGGTGGAAATGGCCCACTGGTTGTTGACCACGTTGAGAATCACCGGCGCACGGTAGACGTGGGCGAAGGTGAGGGCGGTGTGGAAGTCGGATTCGGCGGTGGCGCCGTCGCCGATCCAGGCCGAGGCGATTTTGGTGTCGCCCTTGATCGCCGAGGCCATGCCCCAGCCCACACCTTGTACGAATTGGGTGGCGAGGTTGCCGGAAATAGTGAAGAAGCCAGCGTCCTTGACCGAGTACATGATGGGCAACTGGCGGCCCTTGAGCGGGTCGCGCTCGTTGGACAGCAGTTGGCAGATCAAGTCCACCAGCGGCACTTCGCGCGCCATCAGAATGCTTTGCTGGCGGTAGGTGGGGAAGCACATGTCGTCGATGTTCAGGGCCAGGGCCTGGGCGCTGCCGATGGCCTCTTCGCCGAGGCTTTGCATGTAGAACGACATTTTTTTCTGCCGCTGGGCGACCACCATGCGGTTGTCGAAGATCCGCGTCTTGAGCATGGCGCGCATGCCTTTGCGCAGGATCTCGACAGGAACGCCTTCGGCCCACGGGCCAAGGGCCTGGCCTTGGTCGTCGAGCACGCGAATCAGGCCCTTGGCCAGGTCAGCGGTGTCGGCGGGTTCTACGTCAATGGGGGGTTTGCGCACCAGGCCGGCGTCGGTCAGACGCAGGTAGGTAAAGTCGGTCTTGCAGCCTGGGCGTCCCGAGGGTTCGGGAACGTGCAGGCGCAGTGGTTCGTACTGCTGGGTCATGGCTTTCTACGCTCTATCTTGTGAATTTCTTGTAGTGGGCGCGCTAGCTGACAGTCCGTCTCCGGGTAGGAGAAATCTTGTCCTACAACAATCATAGGCGTGGCGTAGAAGAATATTTATCTCTGTTTCGTTGCGCTCGCGATCATTTGCGGATAAAAAAACTGCATAAACATAATAAACAGGTGATTTTGTCTCATGCGCAAACTGGACCGTACCGATATCGGCATTCTCAACGCCCTGCAGGAGAACGCGCGCATCACTAACGCCGACCTGGCCCGCTCGGTCAACCTGTCACCCACACCGTGTTTCAACCGGGTCAAGGCAATGGAAGAGTTGGGCCTGATTCGCGATCAGGTCACGCTGCTCGATGCCGATTTGCTCGGGCTGCATGTCAACGTGTTTATTCATGTGAGCCTGGAAAAGCAGAACGAGCTGGCGCTGCAGCAGTTCGAAGGCGCGATCTCGGACCGCCCGGAAGTGATGGAGTGTTACCTGATGGCCGGTGATCCGGACTACCTGATCCGCGTGCTGGTGCCGACGATCCAGTCGCTGGAGCGCTTCATGATGGACTTTTTGACCAAAGTGCCCGGCGTCGCGAATATCCGCTCCAGCTTTGCGCTCAAGCAAGTGCGCTACAAGACGGCGCTGCCTTTACCCGCCAATGGCATCAACCTCGGCACATGACCTCAGCCGCGCCGCTGTAAAAAAGTGGGCGCGAGCAAGCCCGCTCCCACGTTTAGATCCTCTTTCAGAGTTGGTTAAGCGGAATCTTCAGGTAAGTCACCCCATTCCCCTCGGCAGGCGGCATATGCCCCGCCCTCACATTCACCTGAATCGCCGGCAACAACAGCGTCGGCATCCCCAGCCCGGCATCACGTTTCGTGCGCATCGCAACAAACGTCGCCTCATCCACCCCGTCATGCACATGAATATTGCCCGCGCGCTGTTCCGCGACTGTGGTCAGGCACTTGGCCTCGCGGCCTTCAGGTGGGTAGTCATGACACACGTACAGTTCGGTTTCCAAAGGAAAGGCCAGCAACTTACGCATCGACGCATACAACTGCCGCGCATCGCCACCCGGGAAATCGCAGCGCGCCGTGCCCACGTCCGGCATGAACAGTGTGTCACCCACCAGAATCAAGCGGTCGTCGATCAAGTAGGCCATGTCCGCCGGGGTATGCCCGGGCACATGCAGCGCCTGCGCTTTCAGGTTGCCGATATGAAAGACCTCATCGGGCGCAAACAAATGGTCGAACTGCGAGCCATCGACGCGAAATTCCGGCTCCAGGTTGAACAGGTTCTTGAACACGTCCTGGACCTTGCTGATCGACTGACCAATGGCGATCTTGCCGCCCAGCGTACGGCGCAGGTACGGCGCGGCAGACAAGTGATCGGCATGCGCATGGGTTTCCAGCAGCCATTGCACCTGCAGGCCGTGCGCACGCACAAACGCGATGACTTTGTCGGCCTGGGCCGTGTCGGTGCGCCCGGAGGCCGGGTCGTAGTTGAGCACCGAGTCGACGATGGCACATGGGCCGCCGTCCGTTTCATGGATGACGTAGGTGAAGGTCGACGATGCCTCGTCCAGAAAAGCGTGAATCAACGCTGGCATGGCGGCTGTCCCTGTTGAGGAAGAAAAACGGTGAAGAAAAAAGTCGTTACAATCAGTTTACGTTTACACATAATGTTTTGAGCTTAAGTGACGTAAAGGACTCGAAGCAAATGGAATCTACTCTGAGTGAGGGCGAAGTCGCCCAGTTGCGCGCATCGGCGTCCAAGGCCTGCTCCTTGCTCAAGGCGTTGGCCAACGAGGACCGTTTGTTGATCCTGTGCCAATTGACCCAGGGCGAGCGCAACGTGGGTGAACTGGAAGCGCTGACCGGCGTGCGCCAGCCCACGCTGTCTCAACAGTTGGGCATCCTGCGTGACGAAGGGTTGGTCGCCACCCGTCGGGAAGGCAAATACATTTTCTACGGGCTGGCCAGCCATGAAGTGATTCAAGTGATGAAAACCCTGTCCGGGCTGTACTGCGGCGCGGTCATGAAAAGCTGGGCGTGACGCCATCCGGCAGCGACCCTTGTGTGCATGTAAAAGAAAGGCGATTGACCATGAATGACCAACACTGTGGCCCTACCATCAGTGGCGATATCGTAGTCATCGGCGGCGGTTCGGCGGGCATCGGCCTGCTGGCCAGCCTGCTCAAACGTGACCCGCACCTGAACATCACCCTGATCGAACCGAGCGACTATCACTGCTACCAGCCGGCCTGGACCCTGGTCGGCGGCGGCGCCTACGACGTCAAAAAGACCCGGCGGCCACTCGCCGATGTGCTGCCCAATGGCGTCACCTGGGTGCAGGCCGCCGTCACCGAAGTGCTGCCCGAGGCGCAGACCCTGGTGCTCGACAGCGGCCAGCGCGTTACCTGGAACAACCTGATCGTGTGCCCCGGCCTGCGCCTGGCCTGGGAAAAGGTCGAAGGCCTGCAAGACACCCTGGGCCAAAACGGCGTGACCTCCAATTACAGCTACGAGCATGCCGCCTACACCTGGCAACTGGTTCAGCAGCTCAAGGGCGGCAAGGCGATTTTTACCCAGCCGGCCATGCCGATCAAATGCGCGGGGGCGCCGCAAAAGGCGATGTACCTGTCCTGCGATCACTGGCTCAAACAAGGCCATCTGAAAAACATCGACGTCGAATTCGATCTCGCGGGCGCCGCGCTGTTTGGCGTCGCGACCTTTGTGCCGCCATTGATGAAGTACGTCGAAAAATACCAGGCACGCCTGGCGTTCAATTCCAACCTGGTCAAGGTCGATGGCCCGGCGCGCAAGGCCTGGTTCGAGGTGAAAGACGCTGCGGGCACGGTCACGGTTCAAGAGAAATCCTTCGACCTGCTGCACGTGGTCCCGCCGCAAGTGTCTCCGGACTTTATCCGCCAAAGCCCGCTGGCCGACGCCGCCGGCTGGTGTGAAGTGAACCCCCACAGCCTGCAACACCTGCGTTACCCACACATCTTTGGCCTGGGCGATGTGTGCGGCACCACCAATGCCAAGACCGCTGCCGCTGTGCGCAAGCAGATCGTGGTGGTCGCTGAAAACCTGTTGGCCCTGCGTCAACAGGCGCCACTGCCGCTCAAGTACGACGGCTATGGTTCCTGCCCACTGACGGTGGAGAAGGGCAAGGTGGTACTGGCCGAGTTCGGCTACGGCGGCAAACTGCTGCCGACCTTCCCGCTGGACCCGACCCAGGCGCGCCGTTCGATGTGGTTTCTCAAGGCCACGCTGCTGCCGTGGTTCTACTGGAACGGCATGCTCAAGGGCCGCGAGTGGCTGACCCGTCTGAGCAAGGTGGATTAAATGCTGCTGGCAAGCGTATTGGGCGTGTTGATGGGCCTGGTCATGGGCCTCACGGGCGCGGGCGGCGGCATCCTTGGGGTGCCGGCGCTGGTGCTGGGGTTGGGCTTGACGATGACCCAGGCGGCGCCGGTGTCATTGCTCGCGGTGGGCGCGGCGGCGGCGGTCGGCGCAATCGACGGCTTGCGCCATGGTCTGGTGCGTTACCGCGCGGCCTTATTGATCGCCTTGCTCGGCGCACTGTTTTCGCCCCTGGGTGTATTTTTCGCCCATCAACTGCCGGAGCCCGTGCTGATGGGGCTGTTCAGCGCATTGATGGTGCTGGTGGCCTGGCGCATGTTGCAGCGCGAAAAGGTCGAGGTCGGGCCCAGCGATCATGGCGCCGCGTCGTGGGGCCAGAAGAACTGCATGCTTGATCAGCAGACCGGGCGCCTGGCTTGGACGGCCAAGTGCAGCGCCACGTTGGCCGCCCTCGGCGCGGTGACCGGTGCGGTGTCGGGTTTGCTCGGCGTGGGTGGCGGCTTTCTGATCGTGCCGGCGTTCAAGCAGCTGACGGATGTGCAGATGCGCGGCATCGTCGCCACCTCGTTGATGGTGATCAGCCTGATCTCGCTGATTGGCGTCGCGGGTGCGTTTCATGCCGGGGTGAGCATCGAGCCTGTGGGCTGGGTGTTTATCGGCGCGAGCATCGTCGGCATGCTGATTGGGCGGCGCCTGTGTTCGGTGATCAAGGCGCGCACCCTGCAAGTCGGCTTTGCCAGCCTGTGCGTGGTGGTGGCTATTGGCATGGTGCTCAAGGCCACACTCTGACCGACCTGAAATACATTCCAACGGTGGGAGCGGGCTTGCTCGCGAAAGCGGTGTGCAAGACACCGAATGAGTCGACTGACCCACCGTCTTCGCGAGCAAGCCCGCTCCCACCGTTTTGAACGTGCCCGTTCAAGAGTTCAATTGCTGCCCTGACATGGCAAGATGAACGTCTCTCAGGTTTACTACTCCCTGAGTAATGGATTCACCGACCTTGCACGTCGGCTTATCAAGGCTATCGAATGGACAAATACACCCCCCACACCTGGCAGCCCCACGAGCGACCGAGCCTGCCCGGCTCGCCGTCGACGCCGCTGCACCCCACGCACAAGCGCTGGTTGTTTGCGATGGTCGGTGTGCTGGTGGCAATCACTGGTGGGCTGGGCAACGCGCTGGTGATCGCCAACCTGCAATATTTGCAAGGCGCCTTGGGCGCGACCACCGCCGAAATGGCCTGGCTGCCCGCCGCCTATGTGATGACCAATGTGTGCATGAACCTGCTGCTGGTGAAGTTTCGCCAGCAGTTTGGCCTGCGCGCGTTCACCGAGGTGTTTCTGGTGCTGTATGCGCTGGTCACCTTCGGCCACTTGTTCGTCAACGACCTCAGCTCCGCCATCGCGGTGCGGGCGGCCCACGGTATGGTGGGCGCGGCGCTGAGTTCGCTGGGTTTGTACTACATGATCCAGGCGTTCCCGGCCAAGTGGCGCATGAAAGCCCTGGTGCTCGGCCTGGGCACGGCGCAGCTGGCACTGCCGCTGGCGCGGTTGTTCTCTGAAGACCTGCTGCAAATTGCCGAGTGGCGCGGGCTGTACTTGTTCGAACTGGGCATGGCGCTGATCTGCCTGGGTTGCGTCTTCCTGCTCAAACTGCCGCCCGGCGATCGCTTCAAGACCTTTGAAAAACTCGATTTCCTCACCTTCGGCATCCTCGCCACCGGCGTGGCGCTGCTCTGCGCGGTGTTGTCGCTGGGGCGTATCGATTGGTGGCTGGAAGCCCCGTGGATCGGCGTGGCGTCGGCCTGTTCCCTGGTGTTGATCATGGCCGGCCTGGCCATCGAGCATAACCGCGCCAACCCATTGCTGATGACCCGTTGGCTGGGCAGTGGGGTGATGATTCGCCTGGCCCTGGCGGTGGTGTTGATTCGCATGGTGTTGTCGGAGCAATCCACTGGCGCCGTGGGCTTCATGCAAATGTTGAACATGAGCTACCAGCAGATGCACACCCTCTACGTGGTGATGCTGGCCGGGGCGATTGCCGGGCTGGTGGTCAGTGCGCTGACGATCAACCCGGCGCACCTGTTGATGCCCTTGATCATCTCCCTGGCGCTGATGGCCACCGGCTCGGTGATGGACAGCTTCTCAAGCAACCTGACCCGTCCACAGAACCTGTATATCAGCCAGTTCCTGCTAGGCTTTGGCGGCACCTTTTTTCTGGGGCCGACCATGGTGCTGGGCACGCGCAACGTGCTCACCAACCCGCGCAACCTGGTGAGTTTTTCGGTGATGTTCGGCATCTGCCAGAACCTTGGCGGCCTGATAGGCGCGGCGTTGCTGGGCACTTTCCAGATCGTGCGCGAGAAGTATCACTCCAGCATGATCGTCGAACACCTGACCTTACTGGACCCGCGTGTGGCCGCGCGGGTGCAAAGCGGCGGTTCGGCGTATGGCGGCATCATCGCCGACCCGCAATTGCGCAACCTGATGGGCATTCGCAGCCTGGCCACGGCGGCCACGCGTGAGGCGAATGTAATGGCCTACAACGATGTGTTCATGTTGATTGCGATCATCGCGATCCTCACCATGCTCTGGATCTTCATCCGCAGTCTGTGGCTGATGAGCACCACCAAAGCAGCAGCCCCTCCCGTTCAACCCAGCGGCGTTACTTCATGACCGAAACAACCACGACCACCACCAACGCCATCGCCTCCACCCCGGAAGGCACCGCTCCACCGGGAGCAACCGCGACTGAGCCACGCTCACTGCGGGTGCGCATCATCTCATCGCTGGGCTTTGCCGCGATTGCCATCGTCGGCGTGCTGATCGTGCTCTATGCCTGGCAATTGCCGCCCTTCAGCAGCGCCGTGGAGAGCACTGAAAACGCATTGGTGCGCGGCCAGGTGACCATTATCGGCCCGCAACTGAGCGGCTATGTGTATGAAGTGCCGGTGCAGGACTTCCAGTTCGTCAAGGCCGGCGACCTGCTGGTGCGCCTGGATGATCGCATCTACAAGCAGCGCCTCGACCAGGCGTTGGCGCAACTGGCGGTGCAGAAAGCCTCGTTGGCCAACGTGGTGCAGCAACGCAACAGTGCCGAAGCCACCATCAAGCTGCGCCAGGCCGCGCTGGTCGACAGCCAGGCCCAGGCGCGAAAAAGCACCGCTGACTTGCGCCGTAACGAAGAGCTGATCAGCGATGGCTCGGTGTCCAAGCGTGAACTGGACGTGACGCGCGCCGCCAATGCCCAGACCATCGCCGCCGTGGCCCAGGCCCAGGCCAGCCTGGAAATCGCCCGGCAGGACCTGCAAACCGTGATCGTCAACCGCGGTTCACTGGAGGCCGCCGTGGCCAGTGCCGACGCGGCAGTGGAGCTGGCGCGTATTGACCTGTCCAACACCCGTATCCTCGCGCCGCGTGACGGCCAGCTCGGGCAGATCGGCGTGCGCCTGGGCGCCTTCGTCAACTCCGGTGCGCAGTTGATGGCATTGGTGCCGCCCCAGCTGTGGGTGATCGCCAACATGAAAGAAACCCAAATGGACAATGTGCAGGTGGGCCAGCCGGTAACCTTCACGGTGGACGCGCTGAACCACCGCAAGTTTCACGGCACGGTGCAGCACATTTCCCCGGCGACCGGTTCGGAATTCAGCCTGTTGCAGGCGGACAACGCCACCGGCAACTTTGTGAAGATCGCCCAGCGCGTGCCGGTGCGGATCACCGTTGACCCGGATCAGGCCGAGAGCGAGCGCCTGCGGCCGGGGTTATCGGTGGTGGTGAGTATCGACACGGCGGGGCGCCTGAAAGACACCCCGCCCTGACACAGTACAGGTCACCCTGTGGACGCGGGCGTGCTCGCAAAAGCGCAGTGCCGGAGAGCGCGTGGTTACCGACCCACGGCTTTCGCGGGCAAGCCCGCGTCCCCATGGGCACTGTATTTGAGGGTGAAATCGAGTTGGGTCGACTGGCCTTGCTCCAATAACCTCAGCCCCGGCCTGCCGGGCAGGTGATGCGCATTCACCGGATGGCTCACCGGCTCGATGCAAAAGAATGCCAACCCCGGCGGGCAATACAGCAGGAAGTAATCCGCCCCGGTCGCCCGGCATTCCAGGGTGTAGCCCAAGTGCGGCTGCTCGATCCGGCAATGCCCGTCCCACTGGCAGAACCCATTGTCCACCAGGCCTTCGGGCAGGGTGTTCAATGTGCTGAAATCCCAATCCCGCGGCACTGGCGCCAATCCTGTGGGCAGCTTTGAGGCATCGCTCATCCATACCTGCCCAGCCTTGGCCTGCAACCGCGTGCCCGACGTACGCGGCAAGTACGGGTGCAAGCCCAAGCCATGCCACGCCGCCTGTTCGGCCAGATGCGTTACGCGCAACGCGATGCTCAGCTCACCGTCGCGCAAGGCAAAGCGCTGTTCGGCGTGATAGGCGAACGGCGTGTCGCTCCGCAGCGCCAGCACCACTTCATCCGCCGCCTGGCTGACCACGTGCCACGCCTGTTGCCAGGCCGAACCGTGAATCGGCAACGGATCGGTCAGGCTGTTGGCGGTGAGCGCCAGCCAGCCGTCGGGGTTATCGAAACCGCCTTGGGCGATCCGGTTGGACCAGGGCACCAACGGGTAGCACCCCAACTTGCCCGGTAAACCGGTATTTACCGCGTGCTCGTCACTGTGTCGCAACAACGGCTGCCCGGTGGCGCGTACCGTCCAATTGACGATGCTGCCACCCAGGGCCGGGGCCAGGGTGAGGTGGGTGAGAGGGTCGCTGAGCTCGATCAAGTCTGAAGGCATGGGTGTCCCGCCGCATGAATAAACCAACACAGAGGTGATTTGTGGACGCTGGCAAGCCTGCGTCCACCGTTGAACCTCGGCCTCGAAGAAAGGCTTACAGCACCAGCCCCGGCAGCCACAGCGACAGCGCCGGGATGTAGGTGACGGCCATAAGCACCAGAAACAGCACGCCATAAAACGGCAGCAGGGCTTTGACGGTTTTCTCGATACTGACCTTGCCCACCGCCGCGCCGACAAACAGCACTGCGCCCACTGGCGGGGTGATCAGGCCGATGCCCAGGTTCACCAGCATGATCATGCCGAAGTGCACGGGGTCGACGCCGATGCCGAGAATCACCGGCAGCAGGATGGGCGTGAGGATGAGGATCAGCGGCGCCATGTCCATCACGGTGCCGAGCAACAGCAGCATCATGTTGATGCACATCAGGATCACGTAGCGGTTGTCCGACAGGGTCAGGAACATCGTGGTGATCTTCGCCGGGATCTGCATCAGGGTCATGATGTAGCCGAAGCTGGCGGCGAAGGCGATCAGGATCATCACGATGGATATGGTGCGCACCGTGCGGTGCATCAGCTTGGGCAACTCACGCCATTTGTAGTCGCGGTAAATGAACATGGTCACGAAGAACGCCCACAGCACGGCAATCGCGGCGGACTCGGTGGCGGTGAAAATGCCCGAGAGGATGCCGCCAAGAATGATCACCATCGCCATCAGGCCCCACAGCGCGTCGGCGCAGATTTTCAGCGCCTGCTTCAGCGGGATGACTTCACCTTTGGGGTAGTCGCGTTTCTTCGCGAAGATCAGGCACAGCACCATCAGGCACGCGCTCATCAGTAGGCCCGGGACCACGCCGGCCATGAACAGCGAGGCGATCGACACCGTGCCGCCGGCCGCCAGGGAATAGAGCACCGAGTTGTGGCTGGGCGGGGTCAGCAGCGCCTGTACCGAGCCGCTGATGGTCACCGCCGTGGCGAACTCCCTGGGGTAGCCGCGGCGCTCCATTTCCGGAATCAGCACCGAGCCGACCGAGGCGGTATCTGCCACTGATGAGCCGGAAATGGCGCCGAAAAACGTCGAGGCCATGATGTTGACCAACGACAGGCCGCCGCGCACAAAGCCCACCAGCACGCCGGCAAACGCCACCAGCCGGCGCGACATGCCGCCTTCGGCCATGATCGCCCCGGCGAGCACGAAGAACGGGATCGCCATCAGCGAAAACTTGTTCACCCCGCCTGCCACCTGAATCATCAAGGCCTGGAACGGAATGTCGATCCACCACGCGCCGATCAGCGCCGACAGCCCCAGGGCGTAAGCGACCGGCATGCCGATCAGGATCAACGCGATAAAGCTGCCCAACAGAATCAATGCGTCCATGTCAGGCAGCCCCTTCGCTTTCTTCAACCAGGTCAAAGCGCACCACGCGCCGGTGGCTCTGGTCGCCGAGCAGGAGTTTTTCCAGCACGAACACCAGGGTCAGCAAGCCGCCAATCGGGATCGGCATATAGGTGATGCCCACGCGCAGGGTGGGGATGGCGCTCATGAACTGGTTCCAGGTAGACAGGCACAGCTTGCTGCCCCAAATCGTCATGAACAGGCAGATGGTTGCCATCAACAGTTGCGAGACGATGCCGACGAGTTGGCGTTGGCGCGGTGGCAGGCGGTCGGTGATCATGGCCACCGACATATGCGCCCCGGCGCGGTAGCTGGCGGCGGCGCCGATAAAGGTAAACACCAGCATCAGCAGGATGGCGCTGGGCTCTGGCCAGCTTGCGCCTGTGCCGAGGATGTAGCGGGCGAAAATGCCCCAGGGGATGATCAGCGCGACGCCCAATACCGAGAGGCCGGCGACCCAGATGCAGGTCATGTAGAGGCGGTCGTTGAAGCGCAGCAGTTGATTCTTCATGGCGTTCACCGTAACCGGGCACGTCAAAGCGGACCGCGCCGGGCCTGACTAAGAGGAGGAGGGGGCTTACTCGACGGCGTCGATGCGCTCGATGATGTCGGCGTAAGCTGCGCCGTACTTCGCGCGAACAGGCGCGGTGGCCTCATAGAAGGGCTTTTTGTCGACAGTGATGAACTCGACGCCGGCGGCCTTGAGCTTGGTTTCGCTGCTGGCGGACTTGGCGTCCCACAGCACGCGCTCATCGGCCTGAGCAACCTTGGCGGCGTTTTTCACCATGTCCTGTTGCACGGGGGTGAGTTTGTTCCAGGTGATTTTCGACATCACGATCGGTTCGGGCAGGATCAGGTGTTCGGTGAGGGTGTAGAACTTGGCGTTCTGGAAGTGGTTGTGCTCCAGCAGGGTCGGCGGGTTGTTTTCCGCGCCGTCAATCACGCCGGTCTGCAATGCGCTGAAGATCTCGCCGGTGTCCATGGCAATGCCGTTGGCGCCCATTTCATTGAAAGCGTCGATAAACAGCGGGTTGCCTTGCACGCGAATCTTCATGCCCTTGAGATCTTCGATCGTACGCACTGGTTTCTTGGTGTAGATATTGCGCGTGCCGCCGTCCATCCAGGCCAAGGCTACCAGGCCGAATTCGGAGTCAGTGATCTTGGCGAGAATCTCGTCGCCGATCGGGCCGTCGATGACCTTGCGCATGTGCGCCTGGTCGCGGAACACGAACGGCAGGTTGAACACGTTCACGTCCGGCACCACCGGGCCGACGATGCCGAGGCTGACCCGGGTCATCTGGATCGCGCCGACCTGTGCCTGTTCGACGACTTCTTTTTCAGAGCCCAGGACACCGCCTGGGAAGTACTTGAAGGTCAGTTCGCCGTTGCTTTGCTGGGTCAGGGCTTTGCCCATGTTCTCTTCAGCAACGACGGTGGGGTAGCCGGCGGGATGGATGTCGGCGAACTTGATTTCCAGCGCGTGGGCGGCGCTGCTGAGGGCAACGAGTGTGGCGGCGAGCAAGGTGCGTTTGAAGTCCATGGAATGTCACTCCTGTGTTGTTATTTTTGTATTCAAGGCACAGCCATGCAGCTAGAGGGTGAAGCGGGGTTCGGGCAGTCCTTGTACGCCAGGGTTGAGGGCGAAGACGCCGCCGGACAGCGATTGTTCACTGTGGTCATCACGGATCGAGGTGACAAACAAGGTGTCCAGGCGGCTGCCGCCAAAGGCGCACATGGTGGGTTTTTTCACCGGCACGGCGAGGGAACGGTCCAGGCGACCGTCGGGGGTAAAGCGATGAATCAGCCCCGCGTCGTTGGCGCAGATCCAGTAGCAGCCGTCGGCGTCGACGGCCGCGCCGTCGGGGCGACCGAGAAACTGATGCATGTCGACAAACACGCGACGATTGGAGGGCGTGCCGGTCTGGGTGTCGTAATCGAAGGCCCAGATCTGCTGCACCAGCGGGTGTGAGTCCGAGGCATACATTGTGCGGCCGTCCGGGCTGAATGCCAGGCCGTTGAGGGTGATAAACCCGTCCAGCTGGGCATGCGGCGCGCTACCACAGGCGTAACGGTAGAGCGTGCCCTGGGCCGCATTCAAGCCCATGTTCAACACCATGCTGCCGGCCCAGAAGCGACCCTGGCGGTCACAGCGGCCGTCGTTGAGGCGCATGTCGGGGCGCGGGTGCTCGACGCTCGCCAGCGCGGTGGTGTCCAGGCTGCCGTCATCGTGTGGCGTGAGTTGGAAAAACCCGGTTTCCATCCCGGCGACCCAGTTGCCTGCCGTGGTGCGCGCAATGCAGGCGAGCATCTGCGGGGCTTTCCAGGCGGCACTGTGGCCGCTGGCGGCGCTCCAGCGCTGCAGGCCGCCGTTGGGGATATCCACCCAGTACAGCGCGTTGTCCTCAGGCACCCACACCGGGCATTCGCCCACGGCATTGCGGGCGTCAACAATCAGTTCAGCAGTCATGGCAACTCATTCCCTTGGGTGTGCAGTCAGTCACCGAACGGCCCCGCCGCGCAGAAGGCGCCGCCCTGATAGACCTTGGCCGGGTCATCGGCGGCGACCGGTGGCTGGGTTTCGACCTGGGCGCGGAACACTTCGGAGCTGTCCTTGGGGGTGAAACCCAAGTGCGCGGCGTAGCGGTTGTCCCACCAGGTATCGAGGTTGTCCGACATGCCGTAGACCACCGTGTGACCGACGTTCGGCGTGTACAGCGCGCGCTCGAGCAGCTGAGTGAGGTCATCGAAGCTCAGCCAGGTGTGCATCATGCGGCGGTTCTGCGGTTCGGGGAACGAGGAGCCGATGCGGATGCTCACGGTCTCGATGCCGTAGCGGTCGAAGTAGAAACTTGCCATGTCTTCGCCATAGGACTTGGACAAACCGTAGTAGCTGTCCGGGCGGCGAGGCGAGCGGGCGTCGAGGGTTTCGCCTTGCTTGTAGAAGCCGATCACGTGGTTGGAGCTGGCGAAGATCACACGCTTCACGCCGTGGCGGCGAGCGGCTTCATAGATGTGGAACACGCCGCTGATATTGGCGCCGAGGACCTCTTCGAACGAGCGCTCCACTGACACGCCGCCGAAGTGCAGGATGGCGTCGACGCCTTCCACCAAGTGGTGCACGGCTTGTTTATCGGCCAGGTCGCAAGGTTGCACTTCCTCGGATGCATCGGCCGCTGGCGCCATGTTGGCGATGTCCGACAGGCGCAGGACTTGGGCGTAAGGGCGCAGGCGTTCGCGCAAGACTTTGCCCAGGCCGCCGGCGGCACCGGTGAGCAGCAGGCGGTTGAATGGAACAGGCGTGATGGTAGAGGTGGTCATGAGGGTTCCATTTTTGTTGTAGGTTGTCGTATGACTTGATGGAAGTATCGTTAGGGATTCCCCAGGTTGTCAACGCTGCCAGACGACAGGTTTGAAAAAAGTGGGAGCTGGCTTGCCTGCGATAGCCGTCTGTCAGTGGATAGGCGTTTTGCTTAAACACCGCTATCGCAGGCAAGCCAGAGGCCACATTCACCGCATTACAGCAGCGAAATCGGATAGCTGATAAAAATCCGATTCTCATCAAATTCATTGTTGCTGAAGTCCCGACGCAGAGTCGAATTCCTCCACCGCACGTTCAAGTCCCTCAGCGCGCCGCTTTGCACGGTGTAGGCCAGTTCCGATTCGCGTCCCCATTCCTTGCCGTCGGTGATCGCCCCGGTGTGCACGTTACTGCCGCTGATATAGCGGTTCATCATGGTCAGCCCCGGAATGCCAAGCACCACAAAGTTGAAGTCATGGCGCACCTGCCAGGATTTTTCCTTGGCGTTATCGTAGCTGGCGTTGTAACTGTCGTTGGCGAGCGTGCCGCCGCTGGTGCCGTTGACCCGCATCCACAGGCTGTCACCGGTGAGTTTTTGCAGGCCGACATAAAACGTGTTGCCGTTGTAGCGGGCCGAGAGCAGGGCGGACACGGTCTTGTTGTCGAGGTCTCCGGCCAGGGCGCTGCCGTCTTCCTTGCCGTTGAAATAACCGAGGTTGGCGCCCAGGGTCCAGTTGCCTACCGGCTGGCTGTGGGTCAGGTTGAAATACTGCTGCTGGTAGATATCCGTCAGCTCGGCATACCAGACGCCGACCTGTGTGCGCTTGTCGTTGAAGCTGTACTCGCCGCCGCCGAAGTTGAAACGGTCGGAGGTGAACGCGGCTTTACCGTTCATGAACATGTCTTCCATGCTCGCGTCATTACGGGGGCTGTTGCCGCGAAACTGTCCGCCGTAGAGCGTCAAGCCGGCAATTTCATTGGACGTGACCTGACCACCGCGAAAGGTCTGGGGCAGCGAGCGGCCGTCGTCCGAACGCAGGATCGGCAGCACCGGCATCCATTCGCCGACTTTCAGTTCGGTCTTCGACAGTTTGGTTTTCAGGGCCACGCCCAGGCGGCCGAAATTGTCGGCGGGCCGGCCGTCGCTGTGGATCGGCAGCAGCTGCGTGCCGCCGGTGCCTTTGCCGCCATCGAGCTTTTGCGCATACAGGCCCAGCACATCAATCCCAAAACCCACAGTGCCCTGGGTGAAGCCGGATTTGGCATCGAGGATGAAGTTTTGCGTCCACTCCTCGGCCTTGGCCTGCGGGTAGGTCGGATTGGTGAAGTTACGGTTGAAGTAGGCGTTGCGCAGGTTGAGCGTGGCTTTGGCGTCTTCAAGGAAACCGTCGGCCTGGGCGCTGAGGGGCAGGGCGAACGCCAGGCTGCCGAGACCGATAAGGCCGATACGCGAGGAGGAATTGCGGGTGAATTGATTCACAGAGAAGCTCCCTTTTTCTTTTGTTGTTTTTATTATTTGTTATACGTTGTCGTACAACATTGGGCAGGATATTTACGGGGTTTTCGTAGGGTGTCAAGCGGAAGTTGTACGATGACGCCGGGTGTTCCGATCAAAAGCGGGCACAGTTAATGTGGGTGCTGGCTTGCCTGCGATGCAGACACTTCGGTGTGTCAGGTGCACCGAGTGGATGCCATCGCAGGCAAGCCCGCTCCCACATCGATTGCATGTCAAAAGAGATGTTCAGTTGGCCATGACCATCGGCGGAAGGGTGCCCAGGAGCGAAACGGCGGCAACTGCACACACCCCCAATCCCCACTCCAGCATCACACTGGCCTTCAAACTGGCCCGGCGCTCTTCGCAGCGCTCAATACGCAACCGGTTCAGCAACGCCAACGCCAGCATGCCCAGCACCAGCAGCACTTTGATCAACAGAATCAGCGCGAACCCGTTGAACAGCGGTGTGGGCCACAGTTGCCCGGTCAGGACGCGCACGTTGATCAAACCCGTCACCAGCAACCCGCCGACCAGGCCATAACCCACGCCGCTGAAGCGCTTGAGGATCGGCTGCAGCGCGTAGCCCTGCGGCTGCCTGAAGATCAGCACCAGCACGAGCAGCCCGCCGAGCCACGCGCCGACGCACACCAGGTGCACTACCTGGTTGAGGATCAGCAATTGCCCGCTCAAGCCATTGAGCATGGCGCCATGGCCCACAGGTGCCAGCGTTGCCAACAGCAGCGCAGTCAGTGGCAGGCGCAGGGCGGGCCAGGGTTTGATCAGCGCGATCACCAGCAACAGGTTCAGCAGCAGATGCCAGACCCACACCTGGCCGAAAAAGGTCTTGCCCAGCACCAACTGCACGGTGGCCGGTTGCAAGGCCGCGTCCCAGCTGCCGGCCATGCTGGCGGTGATCAGCAGCAGCCAGGCCACGCCAGAGCCCAGCCCCAGCCAGGCCAGCGCGCGGGTGAGGCGCAGCAGTTGCCGGTCCAGCGCCGGCTGCGGTTCAGCGCCGACTAGCCAGGGCCTGAACACACAGGCCCCGAACATCAACAGCACGACGATGAAATGCAGGAAGCGGCACAGCACCAGCAGGGTCGCCATGGGTTATTGGCCGACCTTGAAGCTGTAACTGCCTTCACTCTTGTGGGTGTCCACGGACACGGCGTGCCATTCCACTTTGTAGGTGCCGGCCGCCAGCGGTGCCGCCGGCGTGACCACCAGGACTTTCTTGTCGGCGTCCGGGGTTTCCAGGCCTTTGATCGCGACTTCGGTGCCGTCCTTGCTCAGGGACACTTTGGTGAACGTCGCTTCAACGCCTTCGGTGAAGGTCAGGCGCAGGTCGGCGGGCGCTGCGACGGAGCTGTCAGCCGCCGGTGTCGAACTCTTGAGGTGGGCATGGGCAAAGGCTGCCGAGGCGCCCAGCAAGGAGGCGAGCAGGGCGACGGTGGTCAGGGTTTTCTTGATCAACATTGTTCAATACCTTCAGGTTTAGGGAGTCGGTAAGGCCATGTGCAGCAAGGGAAAGGGTTTGCCTTCGCCATCCAGCGGCGAGCGCGCGACCTGGATAAAACCATAGTGCAGGTAGAAGCCCACGGCCTGCGGGTTTTGTTCGTTCACATCCACCGTCAGCGTGTCGTGGCGTGCGCGGGCGTGGTCGAGCAATTGGCGGCCGATGCCCTGGCCACGGCGATCGGGGTCGATAAACAGCATTTCTACATTGTGGCCGCCGGTGCCGATAAAACCGGCGATGCCGTTCTGGTCTTCATAGACCCAAACGTCGAGGGCCGGCATCGGCAGGTAAGCGTCGCGTACCAGTGGCAGCAAACGCTGGATGTCATCCTCGGGGAGGAAGTCATGGGTGGCCCGCACCGAGCGCTCCCACAGTGCTCCCAGCACTGGGTCGTCGGCGGCCACGCGAGGTCGGATAGTCATGGCAATGATCCTTCATGGGGATCGCGATCCTAACCAATCCGTTTTGCAGGGGAAAGGTTCGCGTAAGAAGTTTCATTATGCCCTGTCGCCGCGATCTAGAGCCGATGGTAGTCTTGAGGCCATGTTGTTGTCGGGGAGCCCTTATGGGCAATCACAAGATCGGAATTCGGCGGGTCAACGTCGAAAAAATCCTGCTGGCGGCGGAGAAAATCTTCGCTGAAAAAGGCTACGGCAGCACCGCCATGGCTGACATCGCTGAAGAAGTGCAACTGCCACGCTCCAACCTGCATTACTACTTCACCACCAAAAGCGAACTGTACAGCGCGGTGCTGTTCGACCTGCTGGAGCTGTGGAAGCAGGATGCCCTGAGCTTTGAAACCTTTGATGATCCGCGGGTGGTGCTCAGCAGCTACATCCGCGCCAAGATGCAGCGCTCGCGTACTCGGCCCTATGGCTCGAAAGTCTGGGCCAATGAAATCATCCACGGTGCGCCGACGCTCGGTGAGGCACTGGACGAAAGCCTGTACGACTGGGCCAAGATGAAAGAAGCGAAAATTCGCCAGTGGGTGGAGGACAAACGCATCCTGCCGGTGGAACCGTCGAGCCTGCTGTACATGATCTGGGCATCGACCCAGCACTATGCCGACTTTGATCACCAGGTGAAGATTCTGAATGATCACCAGCCGTTGTCGGACATGCAGTTCGAAAAGGCGATTCAGACCGTGACCGCGGTGATTTTGCGCGGGATTGGGTTGGAGCCTTAAGACTTGTGTGAGGGCTTATGGCCCTATCGCAGGCAAGCCAGCTCCCACAGTTGACCGCGTTTTGCCTGAAGGAAATGCTGTCGACTGGGGGACGCGGGCTTGCTCGCCAAGGCGGTCCAGTGGGGTTGGAGCCTTGAGCCTTGTCTGAAGGCTTATGGCCTATCGCAGGCAAGCCAGCTCCCACAGTTGATGGGTGAACACATTCAAGTGTGGGAGCTGGCTTGCCTGCGATAGCGGTCTACAGGACTACACCGCCTCCCGATACGGATTACGTGGGTCCTGTGTCCAATTCAAAAACGGCTTGCCCGTCTCCATCGGCACCATCTCGATGCAATCGGCCACCGGGCAGGTGATCTGGCACAAATTGCAGCCCACGCACTCATCATCGATCACCTCGTATTTGTGCGTGCCATCCAGTTGCTTCAAGCTCGCGATAGCCTGGTGCGACGTGTCCTCACAGGCAATGTGGCAACGCCCACAGCCAATGCAGGCTTGCTGGTCAATCTTGGCGATCACCTGATAATTGATATCCAGGTACTTCCAATCGGTGGTATTGCCCACCGCGCGCCCGGAAAATTCCTGCAGGCTTTTGTAGCCTTGGCTGTCCATCCACCGCGATAGGCCGTCCTTCATCTCTTCCACAATCCGAAACCCATGCAGCATCGCCGCCGTGCACACCTGCACCGCGCCGCAACCCAGCGCGACGAATTCCGCCGCGTCGCGCCAGTTGCCGATGCCGCCAATCCCGCAGATCGGCAGGCCTTGGGTCTGCGGGTCGCGGGCGATTTCCGCGACCATGTTCAACGCGATCGGCTTGACGGCCGAGCCGCAATACCCGCCATGGGTACTTTGGGTGCCGACCACCGGCAGGGCGACCATGCGCTCAAGGTCGACACTGGTGATGGAGTTGATGGTGTTGATCAGCGACACCGCGTCCGCACCGCCGCGATACGCCGCACGCGCGGCCACGCGGATGTCAGTGATATTTGGCGTGAGCTTGACGATCACCGGCAGCGAGCAATACGTCTTGCACCAGCGCGTCACCTGTTCCACGTACTCCGGCACCTGGCCGACCGCTGCGCCCATGCCTCGCTCGGGCATGCCGTGGGGGCAACCGAAGTTCAGCTCGATGCCGTCGCAGCCGGTGGCTTCCACCAGCGGCAGGATGTTTTTCCAGGATTCTTCAACACAGGGCACCATCAGCGACACAATCAGCGCGCGGTCCGGCCAGTCCTTTTTCACCTGGGTGATTTCGCGCAGGTTGATCTCCAGCGAGCGGTCGGTGATCAACTCGATGTTATTGATGCCCAACACTTCACGGTTGGCGCCGAAGTGCGCCGAGTAGCGTGACGACACGTTAACCGCCGCCGGGTCTTCACCGAGGGTTTTCCAGACCACGCCGCCCCAGCCGGCTTCAAAGGCGCGGACCACGTTGTAGGCCTTGTCGGTGGGCGGTGCGGAGGCCAGCCAGAACGGGTTGGGGGCTTTGATACCGGCGAACACAATCGAGAGATCGGCCATTACGCAGCCTCCACATTCAGCATGAGTTGGGCGTGCATGGCTTCAGCCGCCAGCTTGCCGTGTTGTACCGCCTGCACGGTGAGGTCCTGGCCAAGGCTGACGCAATCGCCGCCGGCGTACACCCCGGGAATACTGGTGCGCAGGTGTTCGTCAACAAAGATGCGTTCGCCCACGCGGTGCAGTTGCTGGGCCAACGGGTCGTGCAATGCCTCGCTGTCGAAGCCCTGACCGATGGCTTTGAAAATCGCATCGGCAGCCAGTTCAAAGGTCTCGCCGGTAGGGTGCAGGCGGCCGTTGTCCATGCGTGTGCGAGCGAAGCGCATGCCGCGCACGTGGCCTTGATCATCGAGCAACACTTCTTCGGGTTGGGCCCAGGTCAGCAGGCGCACCTGATTGGCCTTGGCGATGTCCTGCTCATGGTGGGTGGCGCCCATGTCCGCCAAGCCACGGCGGTACACCAGGTTCACATCGCGGGCGCCGAGGCGGGCCATTTGCACGGCCATGTCGATGGCGGTGTTGCCCGCGCCAAGCACGATGCAGCGGTCGGCCAGCGGCAGTTGGGTAAGGTCATCGGCCTGGCGCAATTCGCGGATGTAGTCGGTGGCGGCCAGCAGGCCGGGGGCGTCCTCGTGTGGCAGGCCGAGCTGTTTGCTGGCGGCGAGGCCGAGGCCAAGAAACACGGAGTCGAATTGCTGGTGCAGCTCGCTCAAGGTCAGGTTGTCACCCAGGCGCTGGCCGTGGCGGATTTCGATGCCGCCAATCTGCAGGAGGAAATCCAGTTCCTTCTGGGCGAAGTCATCCACCAGTTTGTACTTGGCGATTCCGTATTCATTCAGGCCGCCGGCTTTTTCCCGCGCTTCGAAAATCACCACGTCATGGCCGTGCAGGGCGGCGCGATGCGCACAGGCCAACCCCGCAGGCCCGGCGCCGACCACGGCGATGCGCTTGCCGGTGGGCGCGGCGCGCTGGAAGGGGTGTTCGCTGAAGTGCGCATTGTCGATGGCGTAGCGTTGCAACAGGCCGATCAGCACTGGCGCGCATTCTTCGGCGTTGTTACGCACGCAGGCCTGCTGGCACAGAATTTCGGTGGGGCAAACCCGTGCGCAACTGCCGCCGAGGATGTTGGCCGAAAGAATCTTCTGCGCCGCGCCCTGAACGTTTTCAGTGTGGATATTGCGAATGAACGACGGGATATCGATCTCGCTAGGGCACGCATTGACGCACGGCGCGTCGTAGCAATACAGGCAGCGCGACGCTTCAAGTGCAGCCTGGCGCGCATTGAGGGGCGGCGCCAGGTCGGTGAAATGGCTGGCGAGTGTCGGCCCATCTTCATGGGGATGGGGGAGGTGGGTCAGGGTCTGGATCACGGTTTTGGCCTCACGGTTATTGAGGTGCTGCCTCTGATGGGCATTGGTTTTTGTGTTGCCTGGGCTGGCCTCGTCGCAGGCAAGCCAGCTCCCACAGTTGGATTGTGTAAACCCGATCGAATGTGGGAGCGGGCTTGCCCGCGATTGGCGGTATCAGCGTTTCACAGCGACAGGCCTGGAATGCGCCGCCCGCTTGCTCAACTGCTCGAACACCGACGGGTATGCCGGGCGTTCTACATACCGCCCGGCGCCGCGTTCGGCACGCAGGTCGCCATCGGCCCAGACCAGCTTGCCCTGGCTGACGGTGTGGCTCGGCACGCCGCGTACGGTCTTGCCTTCGAAGATATTGAAATCGACTTTCTGATGGTGGGTCTTGGCCGAAATCGTCCGGGTACCCTCGGGGTCCCACAGCACCAAGTCAGCATCGGCACCCACGCGAATCGCGCCTTTGCGTGGGTAAAGATTGAAGATCTTTGCGGTATTGGTGGAAGTCAGCGCGACAAATTCCTGCATCGACAGGCGCCCGGTGTTGACGCCTTCGTGCCACAGCAACGCCATGCGGTCTTCGATACCGGCAGTGCCGTTGGGGATTTTGCTGAAATCGTCACGGCCGGCGGCTTTTTGCTCGGCGCAGAAGCAGCAATGGTCGGTAGCGGTGGTGTGCAGGTTGCCCGATTGCAGGCCGTGCCACAGTGCCTCCTGATGCCCGCGCGGGCGGAATGGCGGGCTCATCACGTAGCCGGCGGCGGTTTGCCAGTCAGGGTGTTGGTAAACGCTGTCGTCGAGCAGCAGGTGGCCGGCGAGCACTTCGCCGTACACCGCCTGGCCCTTGCCACGGGCATAGGTGATTTCATCCAGCGCCTCCTTGGTCGATACGTGCACCAGGTACAGCGGCGTTCCGATGGTTTCGGCGATACGAATCGCACGGCTGGCGGCCTCGCCTTCGACCTGGGACGGGCGCGACAGCGGGTGCGCCTCCGGCCCGGTGATGCCCTGGGCCATCAGCTTGCGTTGCAGGTGATACACCAGCTCGCCGTTTTCTGCGTGCACCGTCGGCACTGCGCCGAGTTCAAGGCAGCGCTCGAAGCTGGCGACCAGGGTGTCATCAGCCGCCATGATCGCGTTCTTGTAGGCCATGAAATGCTTGAAGCTGTTAATGCCGTGGTGGCTGACCAGTTCGGCCATTTCCTCGCGCACCTGTTCGCTCCACCAGGTGATCGCCACGTGAAAACCGTAGTCGGAGGCAGACTTTTGCGCCCAGCCGCGCCACTGGTGGAAGGCTTCCATCAAGGATTGCTGTGGGTTGGGAATCACAAAGTCGATGATCGAGGTGGTGCCGCCCGCCAGGCCTGCCGCGGTGCCACTGAAAAAGTCTTCACTGGCCACAGTGCCCATGAAGGGCAATTGCATGTGCGTATGCGGATCGATGCCGCCGGGCATCAAATATTGGCCACTGCCATCGAGTATTTCAGTGCCGGCGGGAATATCCAGATCCGTGCCAATAGCGCGAATTAGACCGCCTGCGCAAAACACATCGGCGCGGTAACTTTCATCATGGGTAATAACGGTGGCGCCACGGATCAACAGCGACATGTCGAGTTCCTCACAGGCTTGACCGGCTTGTGCCAGTTCTAAGTGTTGTAATGCTGCTTGCCGATGAACAATTAAATCCTGTCATCGGTGACAGGAATAGAAACTATCCGGAGTTTTTCGAATGAGCAAGAAGATTTTTTATAAGCTTATATTTGTTTTAAATTATTGATTAATAACGATAAAAATATAAATTCACCAAAATGTGGCGACCGTTCACTATTTTGACGCACTTGACAGGTTCTGGATTTGAGCAACATTTCTTATTGCAAATCAGACGCTTGAGACATGCCCCTTGACGGCGACAGGAAATAAAAATAATTGTGTTGCACCAGATTGAGTCCTGACAGTTCGGCAACTTCGCATTATGTAGCCTGAGTGAGGCGGCAAGTTCCGAAGGCGCAATCGGAAAGCTGATTAACATCAGCACGTTATATAAGCGGTGCGGGTTCAAGGTGGCAGGTCGGCACGGTTATTGAGTGCAGTGGCGGCTGGCCGGGCCCGTGATGTCATGTTGTTTACGAGGTACTCCGGCCACCCTGCGCTTAGCGTTGGGTGAGCAACAATAATTCGAAAAAACCGTGGAGCGGCCATGCAACAGAACAGATCGCAAGTCATTGAACGCAACGGCCTGTACGAACTCGACGCCGGCGCCGACGTCCTCGACAGCCCCCGCTACAACCACGACATGGCACCGACCAAGGTGCACGAACGCACCTGGAACACGTGGCACATCACCGCGCTGTGGATCGGCATGTCGATCTGCGTGCCCACCTACACGCTCGGCGGGGTGCTCACCGCCTACTTTGGCTTGTCGGTGGGCGAGGCGCTGATGGCGATTTTGCTGGCCAATATCGTGGTGCTGATCCCGCTGACCCTTAACGCGTTTCCCGGCACCAAGTACGGCATTCCGTTTCCCGTCTTGTTGCGTTCATCGTTTGGCATCCTCGGCTCCAACGTGCCGTGCCTGATTCGCGCGCTGGTCGCGTGCGGCTGGTTTGGCATTCAGACAATGTTCGGCGGGCTGGCGATTCACCTGTTTCTGGGCTCGATTTTCGAGGGTTGGAAATCCCTTGGCGGTACCGGTGAAGTCATCGGGTTCATGATTTTCTGGTGCCTGAACCTGTGGGTGGTGCTGCGCGGCGCCGAGTCGATCAAACGCCTCGAAACCCTGTCTGCGCCGTTGCTGGTGGCGGTGGGGATCGGCCTGCTGGTGTGGGCAATGCCGAACGTGTCAATCAGCGAGCTGATGGCGATTCCACCCAAGCGCCCCGAAGGCGCGAGCCTCACCGGTTACTTCATGGCGGGGCTCACGGCGATGGTGGGTTTCTGGGCGACGTTGTCGCTGAATATTCCCGACTTCAGCCGCTACGCCAAAAGTCAGAAGGACCAGATTCTCGGGCAGATTTTCGGCCTGCCGCTGACCATGTTCCTGTTCGCTGCCCTTGGCGTGATCATGACCGCCGCGTCGGTGAAACTGGTGGGCGTGAGCGTCTCCGACCCGGTGACCTTGATCGGGCACATCCAGAGCCCGGTGTGGGTGGCCATCGCCATGCTGCTGATCATCATCGCCACCTTGTCCACCAACACTGCGGCGAACATCGTCTCACCGACCAACGACTTCCAGAACATCGCGCCCAAGCTGATCAACCGCACCACTGCGGTGATCCTCACTGGCCTGGTGGGGCTTGCGTTGATGGGCCATGAACTGCTGAAAAAACTCGGGCTGATCGTCTCGGACGTGAGCCTGGAAACCGTGTATTCGAACTGGTTGCTGGGCTATTCAAGCCTGTTGGGGCCGATTGCCGGGATCATGGTGGTGGACTACTTCATCACCCGCAAACAGCAGCTCGACCTGGCCGGTTTGTACCGTGACGACGTGTACCCGGCGTGGAACTGGAGCGGTTTTATCGCCTTCGGCGTGCCCGTGGTGCTGACCTTGCTGTCGCTGGGCAGTGATGCGTTCAGCTGGTTCTACAGCTATGGCTGGTTTACCGGATCGGCGCTGGGTGGGTTGTTGTATTACGGGTTGAATGCCAAACGTGGTATCAGCCCAGTCACCGCTAAATCACCTTTGTAAAAACGGCCAATGTAGGAGCTGGCTTGCCTGCGATTGCATCACCTCGGCTCTGCAGGAATATCGAGCCGCCTGGAGCGCAGGCAAGCCAGCTCCCACACATACCGGCTCCCCCTATTTGAGCGAGTCAATTCATAAGAACAGTAGCCTGAGGAGATCCCCATGAACGCTGCCATCGACGTTCTGCAATCCACCCATCAGCACATCAACCGCGACCGCTTGTGGCAGTCGCTGATGGACCTGGCCAAATTCGGCGCCACACCCAAAGGCGGTGTGTGCCGACTGGCCCTCACCGACCTTGATCGCAAAGCCCGTGACCTGTTTGTGCAGTGGTGCGAGGAAGCCGGTTGCACCGTGACCATCGACGGCATCGGCAACATCTTCGCCCGTCGCCCGGGTCGCAATCCCAACTTGCCGCCAGTGATGACGGGCAGCCATATCGACACCCAGCCCACGGGCGGCAAGTTTGACGGTTGCTTCGGCGTGTTGGCGGGTGTGGAAGTGCTGCGCACGCTCAATGACCTCAAGATCGAAACCGAAGCACCGCTGGAAGTGGTGGTGTGGACCAACGAGGAAGGCTCACGCTTTCCGCCGTGCATGATGGGCTCTGGCGTGTTTGCCGAAAAATTTACCCTGGCCGAGACCTTGGCCAAGGTGGATGTGGAGGGCGTGAGCGTGGGGGATGCGCTCAATGCCATTGGCTATGCGGGCACGCGGCCGGTCAGCGGGCATAAAGTCGGGGCTTACTTCGAGGCGCATATCGAACAAGGGCCGATTCTTGAGGATGAAAAGAAAACCATCGGCGTGGTGTTGGGGGCATTGGGACAGAAGTGGTTCGACCTGAAACTGCGCGGTGTTGAGGCGCATGCCGGGCCGACGCCGATGCACTTGCGCAAGGATGCGTTAGTGGGCGCGGCGGCCGTGGTGGCGGCGGTGAATGCGGCGGCGCTGGGGCATCAGCCGCATGCGTGTGGCACTGTCGGTTGCCTGCAGGCGTATCCCGGCTCGCGCAACGTGATTCCGGGTGAGGTGCGCATGACCCTGGACTTGCGTCACCTGGAACCGGCACGCCTGGATTCGATGATTGCCCAGGTGCGCAAGGTGATTGACGAAACCTGCGCCAAGCATGGGCTGACGTTTGAGCTGGAACCCACCGCCGATTTCCCGCCGCTGTATTTCGATAAAGGCTGCGTGGACGCTGTGCGGGATGCGGCGAATGGGCTGGGGCTGTCGAACATGGACATTGTCAGCGGGGCAGGGCACGACGCGATCTTCGTCGCCGAACTCGGCCCGGCCGGGATGATCTTTGTGCCGTGCGAAGGCGGCATCAGCCACAACGAAATCGAGAACGCCGCACCGGATGACCTGGCGGCGGGGTGTGCGGTGTTGTTGAGGGCGATGGTG
Organism: Pseudomonas sp. MF08831; assembly: GCF_059862645.1. Lineage (NCBI taxonomy): Bacteria > Pseudomonadati > Pseudomonadota > Gammaproteobacteria > Pseudomonadales > Pseudomonadaceae > Pseudomonas > Pseudomonas sp. MF08831. The sequence goes on from NZ_JCBCUX010000005.1 coordinate 328,557, forward strand.
GCGGCTTCGGCGGCGATCGCCAGCGGCAAGCTGGCTGCCTGACCGGCGGTTGAAAAATGTGGGAGGGGACTTGCCCCCGATGGCAGTGGGTCATTTGGCTGAGCTGGCTCTGATACACCGCGATCGGGGGCAAGCCCCCTCCCACATTTGAACGGGTTTGCTGGGCGCTAGATCCAAATCGCGTCCCATAAAGGGTAGTCGCCAATTCGTTCCACCAACCCGGCCCGCAGTGGATTGGCCACCACATACCTGGCCATCTTCACTACGTCATCTTCCTTGCGCAGCGCTCGGTCATGGAAACTTTCCTGCCAGAGCCTTCCCTTGCGCCCACTTGCGCCATTGACGGACCGCGTGCTCTTGGATTTCACATGCCGCATCAAATCCGCCAGCGAGCCTTTTTGCAGTTCGATAATCCAGTGGAAATGGTCCGGCATGATCACCCACGCCAGGGAGTTGGCGAGTCCTTGGTATTGGGCCAGCCGAAATTGCCAGACCACCAGGCGACCTAGATGGAAAGTGCTAAAGATGGGAAGACGTTCGTGAGTGTTGGTGGTGATGAGGTAGATGCGGTTGGGTTCGCTGAAGCGTCCAATGCGCAGGCGGTGTGAAGCGGGTAAGTCAGGCATTCCTTGGCCTCTCTCTGGATGGGTGTTGAGAGGCTAGATCGAGTAATCCAGGAGTGATCGACAGGCTTTTGGCAGGATGTGTCTGGAGGGACGCCATCGGGGGCAAGCCCTCTCCCACATTGGCTCTGAGGTGTTCATACATGCTGTGTCTGGCGCAGAACCCATGTTGGGGGCCGGCCCCCTCCCATATTGGATCTGATGTGTTCATACATCATGTGTCTGACGCAGGTCCCCTGTGGGAGGGGGCTTGCCCCCGATGGCGGTGTATCAGTTACAAATGAGCCCTATGGCGCACCGCAATCGAGGGCGAGCCCTTTCTCACCTTTACAACCGAGCTGAACCTCCAAGCGATCTCAGGCGCCCGGTTGCCACCCACCACCCAGCGCCGTGACCAACCCCACACTCGCCTGCAACTGCCGCGTCTGCACCGCTTGCAAGGTCCTTTGCGCCTGCAACGCCGCTGTCTGCGCGGTCACCACATCCAGGTAACTCACGGCTCCGGCCTGATAGCTGTTCATCGCCAGAGATTGCGTGTGCTGCGCCGCATCTGCCGCCGCTTGCTCATCCTGCGCTTCCTGCTGCAAATCCCTTAGCTGCGCCAGGTTGTCTTCCACCTCGCGCACAGCTTTGAGCACGTGGCTGCGGTACTGCGCCGAAGCCTCTTCAAACTCGGCTTTGGCCTGACGTTCATTGGCACTCAAGCGCCCGCCATCAAAGATCGGCAAGTTCACCAACGGCCCCAGCGCCCAGTAGCGGTTACCGGCGGACAGCAGGTTGCCAACTCCCTGAGTTTGCCCGCCTATCAACCCGGTCAAGCTGAAGTCCGGGTACCACGCGGCCTTCGCCACGCCGATATTGGCATTGGCGGCAAACACTCGGCGTTCCGCCGCCGCAATGTCTGGGCGCCGTTGCAACAGGTGGCTGGGCAACTGCGATGGAATCCCTGGCAGCGCAATCAATTGCTGGCTGGACGGCAAGCTGAAGTTACTGGCTGCCACACCCACCAATTCGCCAATCGCATGCTCGGTGAGGTTGCGTTGCCCGCGCACTTCGTCGAGTTGCGCCTTGGCTTCGGCCAGTTGGTTTTGCGCACGGGTGAGGTCCAGCTCTGAAGCAATCTGGCCCTCGTAACGGCTGCGCGTGAGTTGCAATGCCTGGCTGAAATCATCCAGTGAGCTGTTCAGAATCCGGCTCTGCGCATCCAGCCCGTTGAGCTGCACATACAGCGTCGCCAACTGATGTTGCAGGCTCAGGCGTGCCACCGCCAAGTCATCGCCGGATGCTTGCGCCTGGGCATCGCCGGCCGCGACCTGGTTGCGGATTTTACCCCACAGGTCCAAGTCGTAGCTCAGCGAGAAGCCCGCCGTATTGCTGTTGTACACCGACGGCTGTGTGTCCCCGCGCAGCGGCCGCGAATCCGATTGCCGCTGACGCAGCGGCTGCGCACTGGCGGTAATTTGCGGGAACAACCCGGCGTGCAACTGGCTGGCATACGCCTGGGACGCATCGAAATGCGCCAATGCCGCCGCCAGGTCAGGGTTGGCCTTGAGCAGTTGCTGTTGCAGGTCAGTCAGGCACGGATCGTTGTAGAGCTTCCACCACTCGGGCGCCAGTTGGTCGGACGGTTGCGCGCTGTGCCACGGGCCATCGCTGGTCTGTTCGCGATAGCCTGCCGGCAGGTCCACCGACGGCACCTTGTAGGTGGGCGCCATCGAGCAGCCCTGCAACAGCAGCAGCATCAACGCCGCCAGGGGTTTAAGCCTTGGGCGCATGCGCACCTCCGGCGTCGGCCAGTTGCACGGGGTCGCCTTCGCGCAGGGCATCGGGCGGGTTGTCGACCACGCGGTCGGCGGGTTTCAGGCCTTGGTCGATCACCAGGCGTTCGCCGAGGTCGAGGCCGATGTGGATGTCTTGCAAGTGCACGTGATTTTGCGCGTCCAGCACCGCAACCTGGGTACCTTGGGCGCGGAAGATCAGTGCGCTGGCCGGGATGCTCACGCCGTGGGTGTCCGCCGGAATTGGCAGGGTGGCTTCGGCGTAATCACCGGGCAGCAATTCGCCGTTGGGGTTGTCGGCGACGAACTGCGCCAGCAGGGTGCCGGAGCGGCGGTCGATGGCGGTGGAGTCGCCGATCAGGCGCGCCTTGAAGTGCTCGCCGGGGTGCTCGGGCACCGTCAGCTCGGCTTCTAACCCTGGATGAATCACGGCTGCATAGTTCTGCGGCACCGGCACGTAGAGTCTGAGCTGATGGGTATCGGCAATGTTGAACAGCTCCGGGTCGCTGTCGGTGTCGGCCTTGATCAACTGGCCGATGTCGGTGTTGCGCGCGGTGATGGTGCCGGCGAACGGCGCGCGGATGGTCTTGTAGCTTTCCAGTGCCGACAGCCGTGCGTAGTCGGCGGCGGCCGCCTCGGCGTTGGCTTTGGCGGCGGCAGCGTTGGAGGTTTTTTCATCGGCCTCCTGACGCGACACCGAGTGGCTGGCCAACAGGTTCTGCCAGCGCGTGGCGGTGGTTTCGGCCAGGCGTGCGTTGGCCTGCTCCTGCACCAGGCGCGCGTGGGTCTGCGCCATTTGCTGGTCGAGGTCGGGGCTGTCGATTTCGGCGAGCACTTGCCCGGCTTTGACCTGGGTGCCGATGTCGGCTTTCCAGTCCTTCAAGTAGCCGCTGACGCGCGCGTGAATCGGCGCCTTGCTCCATGCCTCAAGGTGCGCGGGCAGGCGCAAGGTATCGCCGGCGACGTTCTGTTTGGGTTGGAACACCATCACTTGCGGGATGGCGGCGGTTTCGGTCCAGGCACTCACCGACTGTTCGTGCATCGTGCGGGCGTGCAGGCCGTTGGCGACCAACAGGGCGGCCAGTGTCAGGCCGCCGACACCCATGAGCATCAGACGCTTGCGCGAGGGTTTGTGATCAGACGACATGTGAAGTTTCTCCAGCAGCAGCGCGAGTAGGGTGACGACCGTGGACCAGGCTGAAGACCACGGGTACAAACAACAGGGTGGCGACGGTGGCGAAGATCAAGCCGCCGATCACCGCCCGGCCAAGGGGCGAGTTCTGTTCTTCGGACAACGCCAGCGGCAACATGCCGATGATCATCGCCAGGGCCGTCATGCACACCGGCCGGAAGCGCGTGTAACCGGCCTCCATGGCGGCCTTCAACGCATCGCCATGTTCGGCCAGGCGTTCACGGCAGAAGCTCACCACCAGAATCGAGTTGGCGGTGGCCACGCCCATGCACAGGATGGCCCCGGTCAACGCCGGCACCGACAGCGAGGTGCCGCTGAGGAACAGCATCCACACGATGCCCGCCAGCGCGGCCGGCAAGGCGGTGATGATCACGAACGGGTCGGCCCAGGACTGGAAGTTGACCACGATCAGCAAGTAGATCAGCACCACGGCGCCGAGCAGGCCGAAGCTCAAACCACTGAAGGCTTCGTGCAGCGCATCGATCTGCCCATGCAGGCTGATCACCGCGCCTTTGGGGCGCATGGAGGCGGTGTCATCCAGCACTTTTTGCACGTCGCGCGCCACGCCGCCGAGGTCGCGGCCCTGCACGTTGGCATACAGGTCCAGGGTGGGTTCGATGTTGTAGTGGGTCACCACCGCCGGGCTTTGCACGCGGGAGATGGTGGCAACGCCGCCGAGGATCTGCGACTGGCCATCGGCCCCGGTGACCGGCAAGGCTTCCAGTGACGGCAGGCTGTCGAGGCGGTATTGCGGGGTTGCGGCGACGATGGAATACGACACGCCGTTGGCCGGGTTGAGCCAGAAAGTCGGCGCGGTTTGCGAGCTGCCGGCGAGGGAGGCGACCATGCTGTTGGTCACGTCACGCTCGGTGATGCCCAGGCCATTGGCGCGCATGCGATCAACATTGACTTGCAGCGACGGGTAGCCGGTGGACTGCTGGATGCGCAGGTCGGCGATGCCCGGAATGTGCGACAGGCGACGTTCGAGTTCCACCGCGTAGGTGCGGTTTTCTTCATCGCTGCGCCCGGAGATTTTCACGTCCAGCGGGGCCGGTGCGCCGAAGTTGAGGATCTGGCTGCTGATGTCCGCCGGCAGGAACGCGAAGTGGCTGCCGGGGAAGCTTTCGGGCAAGGCTTCACGCAGTTTTTTCACGTAGTCGGCGGTGGGCGCGTGGTCCTTTTTCAGCGTGACCTGGATGTCGCCATCCTGCGGGCCGATGGTGCCGCTGCTGCTGTAGGCCATGTCGATGCCGCTGAGCGGAATGCCGATGTTGTCGACGATGGTGTCGAGTTCTTCGGCGGGTATCACTTCACGAATCCGCGCTTCAATACGGTCGAACGCCGCCGCGCTTTCTTCAATCCGCGTGCCCAGCGGCAAACGCACATGAAGGGCGAGGGCGCCGGCGTCGGTGGCCGGGAAGAAGTCCTGGCCCAGGCTGGGCAGCAGCAGGAACGAGGCAAGCACGCAGGCCAGGAAACCGACGATAAAGCGCTTGCGGTTGCCCAGCGCAAGAATCAGCAAGCCGTGGTAGCTGTCGCGGATATTCGAGAAGTGGCGCTCGAAGCCTTGCTGAAAATTAAGCACCGATTGCAGCACGGCGTTGCGCGGTTTTTTGTGCTGATCGCCTTCGTGGTGGTTGATGAATGCATCTTCGGGGTGATGCCCGGCGCCTTGTTCCGGTGTGTGCGGCTTGAGCAGGAACATCGCCAGGGTCGGCACCAGGGTGCGCGAAAGTATGAACGAGCTGGCCATGGCGAAAATCACCGCCAGCGCCATTGGCCGGAACAGGTAGCCGGCGATGCCTTGCAGCAGGAACATCGGCACGAACACGATGCAGATACACAGCAGCGAGACGAACGCCGGGCCGACGATTTGTGCGGCGCCGTCGAGGATCGCGGTCTTCACCGCCTTGCCTTGTTCCAGGTGCCAGTTGATGTTTTCGATGGTGACCGTGGCGTCGTCCACCAGAATCCCCACCGCCAACGCCAGCCCGCCCAGGGTCATGACGTTGAGGGTTTGCCCGGTGACCGCCAGCAGCGCGATCGCCGACAGCACCGCCAAGGGAATCGACGCGGCGATGATCAACGTCGAACGCCAGCTGCCGAGGAACAGCAGGATCATCGCACTGGTCAGCAGTGCGGCGATGATGCCTTCCTGGGCCACGCTGCCCACCGATTGCTTGACGAACACCGAGGCGTCGCCCAGCAGCGAGGTCTTCAGCGACGGCGGCAGGGTTTCGTTGATGCGCGGCAACATCTGGCGGATGCCGTCGATGATCGACAAGGTCGAGATGCTGCCGTTTTTCAACGCAGGCATGAGCACCGCGCGGTGGCCGTCGACGCGCACGATGTTGGTCTGCGGCGGCGAGCCGTCACGCACGTGGGCCACTTGGCCGATGGTGATCAGTGCGCCATCGACCGTCTTGATCGGCAGGTCGTTGAGTTCATCAATCGCCTTGGGGCTGTTGTTGAGCAGGATCGTGTATTCGTCGGGGCCGAGTTTGGCGGTGCCCACCGGGATGATCTGGTTTTGCAGGGCCAGGGCGTTGCCCACGTCCTGCGCCGACAAGCCTTTGGCGGCCAGGGCTTGCGGGTCGAGGTCGAGGGTGATCTGGCGCTGCTTGCCGCCCATTGGCGTGGGCATGGCCAGGCCGGGCAGGGCGCTCAGCGGCAGGCGAATGTTGTTCTGCACCAGGTCACGGATCTTGGCTTCCGAAAGACTGGGGCTGGAGAACGCCATTTGCAGGATCGGCACCGTGGAGGCGCTGTAGTTGAGGATCAGCGGTGGCGTGATGCCCGGTGGCATCTGCTTGAGCACGGTTTGTGACACCGCGGTCACTTGCGCGTTGGCGGTGCGGATGTCCACACCGGGCTGGAAGAAGATCTTGACGATGCCCATGCCGGGCAGCGATTGCGATTCGATGTGTTCGATGTCGTTGACGGTGGTGCTCAGGGAACGTTCGTAGGTGTAGATCACCCGACCGGCCATGGCGTCCGGCGACAGGCCGTTGTACTGCCAGACCACCGCGACGACGGGGATGCCGATATCGGGGAAAACATCCGTAGGGGTTTTCAGGGCCGCCATCGGCCCGACGATACAGATGAATATGGCCAACACGATAAACGTGTACGGCTTTTGCAGTGCGGTCTTTACCAGCCCGAGCATGCGTGAACCTCCGAGGGAGCAGGATTGCAAACCCCGGCAGTCTTGCCCGACCCACCTAACACGGACCTTTCAGCCAGGTGAAGGAACATTTAGTTAACGGCTGAAGATCGTTTCATATGTATTCATTTGTTCTACAAAGGGCAGCTCTCCAAGCTTGTCTCCCATCGGACGCGACACATTTGTACGCCGTCCAACGTTTTTTTCTGATGTCCTTTGGAGCCCTGCCATGTCACTTAAACCGTTGTTGTTGATTCCAGCCCTTGGTGCTGTTTTGTTGTTGTCGGCCTGCGCCGGTCCGATTCCCAAGGCTGACCCGAGCGAAGCCTGGATTGGTTTGAAAGAAGAGGCGCCGAACGACCTGATGGCCGAGCGTGTCGACGGCAAGCGCGTGGACGACGGGCGCTTTTTCGAGGTGACACCGGGTGACCATCGCCTGGATGTGACCTTATTCGAGGAGGAGGCAGGCGATGACAATCAGCAGGACTGCCAGGGTCGGGTCGAGTACAAGCATTTCCAGGCGGGTGAGCATTACACCCTGACCGAATCGAGCCTGGGCACCACCGTGCGTGCCGTCCTCAAGGACGGGCACGGCAAGGAAGTGGCAGCGACTCAAGACTTCAATTGCATGCCCGGCTAGGCGTGATGCGCTGCTGCCTTGGGGGGTTCGGCCGGTGCAGCGGGTTTGACGTGGGGGTGATGATGCCGGCGAGTTACGCGCATGACCCCCCACAACATGGCGCTGGCTACCGCCAGCCAACCGCAGATCAACAGGAAAATCGTTGTTGCAAGGCTCATTAGGGCCTCCTTTCGCCCCGCAGGGGGCACACACAGTCTTCTCAATGGACAGTCTAGCTACCTGACGGTTGCCTGCTATTGACCAATGGTCGAGTCCATCCAACTTGTTTGCTCTATCCAGCGCATTTTACTGACGCCTCGGGCTATACCCGCCTTGCGGAGCATCCTATGATCAGGGCCCTTACCGGCAGTTGATCAAGAGAGTAAAAAATTGCGGTTACGGTCGAACGTTAAAACATCCCTGCTGCTGGCCTGCGCCCTGGGGCTCGCGGCCTGTTCCGGGCATCCGTCGAGGCTGGCGGGTCTGCCGGAGCGTGTAGAACTCAACGGCGTGCCGACCTTTCGCAGCGAGGCTTACCTGAGTGGCCCCTCGGCTTTAGCCAGCATGCTGTCGCAACAAGGCATTGTCATGACACCCGGTTTGCTCGATAAGCCCCTGCACTTGCCAGGCGGCGAGGCGGACCTGGAGCGCAACATGCAGGTGTTGGCGCGTGAATACGGGCTGATGGTGTATCCGCTGGACAACCAGCTGACGGCCGTTCTGGCGCAGGTGGCGGCGGGTTACCCGGTGATGGCGCGGATTAACCCGAGCTTTTGGTCTGGCACGCGCTATGTCGTGGTGGTGGGGTTCAATCAACAGAAGAGCACGGTGCTGTTGCGCTCGGGCATGGACCGGCGTTTGTTGATGAGCTTCAGCGACTTTGAGTCAGCGTGGAAGAGCGCAGGCAACTGGGCCATCCTGACTCAGCGCCCGAGCCAGTTGCCGGCGAATGTGGATGCGCAGCGCTGGCAGGCGGCGGCGAACGCCACCGCCCAAGCCGGCCAGGAGCAGGCAGCGGCGCAGGCGCTCAAGGTGTTGGCGGAACGCAAGTAAAGGCAACGCAGACCCAAACAGGTGGGAGTGGGCTTGCTCGCGAAAGCCGAGTGTCAGTCGATACATTCATGACTGACCCACCGCCTTCGCGAGCAAGCCCGCTTCCACATTGACACTGTGGTGCTTAGCGACGCACTTCTGCGGCGTTAGGACGGTTCTTCAGGTTCTTGTCAGCCTTGTAGCGCAGCGCTACGTCCGGCACTGAGCCGCTCTTGCCGGTTTCAACCCAGTTGCGAATGCGCCCGGCATCGGCAAAGTGGGTGAACTTGCCAAAGGCATCCAGAATCACCAACGACACTGGGCGGTTACTCATGCTGGTGACCAGCACCAGGCAGTGGCCGGCCTGATTGGTGAAACCGGTCTTGGTCAACTTGATGTCCCAGTTGGCGCGGTTGATCAGGTGGTCAGTGTTGGAGAAACCCAGGGTGTAGTTGGGTTTGCGAAACGACACGGTCTTTTCCTTGGTGGTGCTCAACTGACTCAGCATCGGAAACTTGCGCGCATAGGCCAGCAGCTTGCTCAGGTCGCGCGCGGTGGACACGTTGTGAATCGACAGCCCGGTGGGTTCGACATAGTGCGTGCTGGTCATGCCCAGGGCTTTGGCCTTGGCGTTCATTGCGGCAATAAAGGCTGGATAGCCACCTGGGTAGTGGTGGGCCAGGCTGGCGGCGGCGCGGTTTTCCGAAGACATCAGGGCAATCAGCAGCATTTCCTTGCGCGGCATTTCGCTGCCGATTTTCACGCGCGAGAACACGCCTTTCATTTCTGGCGTGTCTTTGATGTTGATGTCGATGTACTCGTCCATGTTCTGCTTGGCTTCAAGCACGATCAGGCCGGTCATCAGTTTGCTGACGGATGCGATGGGCACGACCACGTCGGGGTTGCTGGAATAGATGACTTTGTTGGTCTGCAGGTCAACCAGCATGGCGCTGCCGGAAGCGATCTGCAGTTTGGAGGTGTCGCGCGGCGCCAGAGTGGTTTCGGCTGCGTGCGCGAAGGTGCCTGTAAATACAAAAAATAGGCTGACAATAGAGAGACGAATTTTCACGCGGGTGAACTCGCTAAAAAGTAAGGAAATACCGTTCAGGAACGGGTTATATGACAAATGCCGTTACATTTTAGGAGTATGGATCAGAAAGCGATAGAGGCCTTTAAATAAAGGCTGTAAGCCGATGATTGGTCAGGGTTGTACCGGTTTTTAAAAATCCTGCTCATCGCGCCAGTTTTTTTTCAAAGCGGCTTTAGGCCGACGATTTTACCAGTGTGTGCCGGGTGAAGTTGCCCACAAAGTCAGGCAGGGTGCTTAAACATAAATAGCCCACTTTCAGGTTGAGCTCAAACGCTCGGTCATTGAGTGTTTCGATGAGTGCATCGGTGTACTCCGGGCTACGCGCCTGGTCCTAAGTAACAGGCGTGTAAACGCGGTTCTGCCAGTACCACCGGCGATAATGACGCCTTCGTTGGAAGCGAGGCTGGCCAGGGGAGAGCATTGCCACCCGCTGAACAAGGTGCCACGGCAGGTACGACGCAGCGTCGTTCGTTAATTGCGCCCAATAAAAAGCCCCGCGATCAGGCGGGGCTTTTTATAACAGGCACTTATCAGTCGTGCAGTGTTTCTGCCGCGTACAAGGTGTTCTCCAGCAGGCATGCTCGAGTCATCGGGCCCACTCCGCCTGGCACTGGTGTAATCCAGCCGGCGCGGGGCAGGGCGGTTTCGTACACCACGTCGCCGACGAGCTTGCCGTCTTCCTGGCGGTTGATACCGACGTCGATGACGATGGCACCTTCTTTGATCCACTCACCTTTGACCAGGCCGGGTTTGCCGGCAGCCACGACTACCAGGTCGGCGCGGCCGACATGGCCAGCGAGGTCTTTGGTGAAACGGTGAGTGACGGTCACGGTGCAGCCAGCCAGCAGCAACTCCATGGCCATCGGGCGCCCGACAATGTTGGACGCGCCGACCACGACGGCATCGAGGCCGTACAGGTCGACACCGGTGCTTTCCAGCAGGGTCATGATGCCTTTCGGGGTGCACGGGCGCAGCAGCGGGATACGCTGGGCCAGGCGGCCGACGTTATAAGGGTGGAAACCGTCGACGTCTTTGTCCGGGCGGATGCGCTCCAGCAATTTAGAGGCATCCAGGTGCTCGGGCAGTGGCAGCTGCAGCAGTATGCCGTCGATGCCCGGGTCGTCATTAAGGCTGTCGATCAGGTCGGTCAGGGCCTGCTGGGTGGTGTCTTCCGGCAGGTCGTAGGCCTTGGAAATAAAGCCGACCTCTTCACAGTCTTTACGCTTGTGCGAGACATAAACCTGAGAGGCAGGATCGCTGCCGACCAGGATCACCGCGAGGCCAGGCGTGCGCAGGCCTTGCTGGCTACGCTCGGTGACTCGTTTGGCGATCTGCTGGCGCAGGCTGGCGGCGATTGATTTGCCGTCGATAAGTTGTGCAGTCATTACGCGTGATTAACCATCGAGAGGGGGAAGAAAAGTGCGCGCATTCTCGCATGCCAAGACGTGAGGGCAAAGGCGCTTGGTCTGCAAATTGCCCTAACCCCTTAAATAAAATGAATTTTTTTCAAAAAAGATTTGACGGGTTTCCGAGGCGTCTATACTATTCGTCGCACTTGTCGGGCACAGCCTAGCACTGGTTAAGAAGGTCGAGCACAATTGTTGTCGTGCAAGGCTGGAAGCACTTAGTTTGTAATCCTCCAAGAGTACAGATTAATCAGGCGCCCGTAGCTCAGCTGGATAGAGCATCCGCCTTCTAAGCGGATGGTCGCAGGTTCGAGTCCTGCCGGGTGCGCCATTAGGCAGCTTTGGCACAAGTAGCGCTATATGGTGGGCGTAGCTCAGTTGGTAGAGCACGGGATTGTGACTCCCGTTGTCGAGGGTTCGATCCCCTTCGTCCACCCCATATTTTAAAAGGCGCCAGATTAATCATCTGGCGCCTTTGCTTTAAGAGCTTCAAGCGCGGATGTGGTGGAATTGGTAGACACACTGGATTTAGGTTCCAGCGCCGCGAGGCGTAAGAGTTCGAGTCTCTTCATCCGCACCAATTAAAGCTTTGCACCGCCGTCAGGGGGTGCGAGGTTCGACAAAGAAGATGGTTGAGTTCTTTGTTAATGCAATATGGTGGGCGTAGCTCAGTTGGTAGAGCACGGGATTGTGACTCCCGTTGTCGAGGGTTCGATCCCCTTCGTCCACCCCATATTCAGAAAAAGCGCCAGATCAATGATCTGGCGCTTTTTTTTGCGCCCAGAATTTCCTGTCTGTCGACGCTGTGGCTTGACGCCAAGAAAAAGCAAGCATTCTCAATGCCTTGGCGTTAGAATCGTTGCCGGTTTTGAGCGTGTAGAACTGATTCCCGGCTCTATCGGGGTCAGTGCAGCTATTTAATAGCGAATAACGGCGCAGTACCTGAAAAGGGCTGTGCCGTTTTTGTTTAAGTGTCTTGAGTTTCCAGGGTGGGGCGTTTCGTCGTATTTGTGTTTCTCGATGCTGCTGCCGCGCCCTTCGACCTTGCGTGCAAGGTCGGTCGCCAAGGTTGGACGTCCACGCTCTTCTATATATAGAAGGCTGATGCAGAGCCTTGGCATGATGAGCTGTATTTGCTTACGGGATGAAGTGCATGCGTGCACTTGAACCTATAAATGGCCTGCTGTTTTTCTACCCGTTTTCAGTAGGGTGACTTCTTGAGTTTGACCCACTAGAATGCATGCCCTTGGTGCGACACGCGTGGCGTGTCTCCTAAACTTCGAGGTGTAGAGTCATCTTGAAGGGTTTTCGAAAGAGAGCCGAGAGCTTGGGTACCCAACCCCAAGAAACAAAACCCTCCCAGAAGTCCAATGCCTTCAAGGACTTGCCGCAGCGGCGGTGGCAAACTCAAGGTCGATTAGCGCTCGGTGGCTCGACCGCAGTACTGGATTTCCGGTATTGGAGTGCCTACTACACATCAGCCCTATTCAGGGCTAAACCCATGCGGGAGAGAATCCCCGCTGGGGTTCCCTCCTGCTTTTGAAACAGGAGGTAACAATTCTTTGAGCATGCTGCCTCGGCAGTCCCTGTTCACATCAAACCGGAGACATGAGCGAAAGCTCTGTCTGTCATTGTCCAACCATTGCCTGTTTGGAGTGGCAGCGGACTCGTTGTGCGACCAACGATAGCCTAGGAAGACATGCGTCACTGGTAACGGTGGGGTGTGAAGCTCTTCCAACAATGTAGCCCCCGTATGGGTGCGTCTTCGCCGTGAGGCGGAGCGCAGATGCTCGGAGCAGTACCGGGTTGAGGCGCTAGGCTGGCTGGTATGGGTAACACAAGTGAACTGCTAATAAACGTCGTCAGCATTACGGTGCCTAATCTGCTGATAGGCATTAACCAAAAAGGTGATGCGACCGGTTGTTCTGGTCAAGGGTCGGAACACGTCGTCACATAAGGTCGCCGGCGAATAGGCAGACTCTAACCCAGTCGTGTGACAGGCAGGGAACGTGGTAAGCCCGTATAGCTGCCTTCGGGCAGGTGAACCGCAAGGTGATCCGTTGGCTGTGCGGGTATGGGATCGCAGAGAAAGCGAAAGCCGGGCTGTAATGGCCTGGATAGGGGCTGGAACATTGCTCCACGGGAAACCGGGCAGACTTCTGCGTGGTCTTTCGTCGCATGAACTCTGAGTGAACCTGTCTCAATAAACCTAGAGATCCAGCTGTAACGGATCTTCTATTAATCCAGCCCTGGCGGGAGCGTCCATTCCCGTCAGGGGATGTGTGCGTCTTTCGCTTGGGGCAACTTGAGAGGAAGGCAGCATGTTAGAACATAGCCAATTGGCCGTGTCTGCGCCTTCCGGCGCTCCGCAACAATGGCATGACATCGATTGGTGGCGTGTTCAGCGGAATGTCCGGGCGATGCAGATACGGATTGCGAAGGCTTGTCGGGAAGGCAACTGGCGCAGGGTGAAAGCCTTGCAGCGGATGCTGACCCGCTCACGCTCGGCCAGATACTTGGCCGTACGGCGAGTCACTGAAAACCAGGGTAAGCGCACGGCGGGAGTCGACCGCGTGCTCTGGGATACACCCGATGCCAAATGGAAGGCGGCAAATGGGTTGAGGCGCCACGGTTATAAGCCACGGCCTTTACGGCGTGTGTTTATTCCGAAGTCAAATGGAAAGGAGCGCCCTCTGGGCATTCCGACCATGACGGACAGGGCAATGCAGGCGTTGTATTTGCTTGCTCTGGCACCCATTGCAGAAACCACCGGCGATCCAAACAGCTACGGCTTTAGGATCGAGCGATCTACGGCGGATGCAATGGGGCAGTTGTTCGTATGCCTATCCAAGAAGGTTTCGGCCCAATGGGTTTTGGAGGCGGACATCAAAGGCTGCTTTGACCATATCAATCATGACTGGCTTATCACCAACGTCCCAACGGATAAGGTGGTTCTCCGAAAATGGTTGAAAGCTGGCGTGATTCATAAAGGCCAGCTACAGGCAACGGATGCCGGTACGCCACAGGGCGGGATTGTCTCGCCCAGCTTGGCGAATCTGGTGCTGGATGGGCTGGAGTCACAACTTAAGCAACATCTGGGTGTGACCAAGGCCAAGAAGCTGAAAATCAATGTGGTGCGTTACGCGGATGACTTTGTGATAACCGGAACCTCGCGAGAGGTGCTGGAAACTGAAGTCAGACCTTGGGTAGAGCAGTTCCTAGCAGTGCGGGGGCTGCAGTTGTCACTCGAGAAGACGCGTGTCGTCCATATAAAGGAAGGCTTTGACTTTCTAGGTTGGAATTTCCGCAAGTACGATGGGAAGCTTCTGATCAAGCCAAGCAAGAAAAACGTGAAAGCGTTCTATAGCAAGGTAAGGGAGGTCATCAGTACCAGCAAAACGGTAAGGCAGGAGGATCTGATCCGACAGCTGAATCCGATACTGCGTGGCTGGGCGTTCTATCACCAGCCTGTGGTAGCCAAGAAAGCGTATAGCCGCATGGATTACATGATCTTTCTGGCTCTATGGCGTTGGGCAAAACGGCGACACCCTAAGAAAACACTCCAGTGGATCGGAGCGAAATACTTTAAACCCATGAAGGGGCGGAAAGGGGTGTTTGCTACCGCGACGATGAATGACAAGGGAGAGATGCGAACGATCGAGTTGTACTCGCTAGCGAGCACTCCGATCGAACGACACAAGAAGGTGAGTGGGGAGTACAACCCCTTCGATCCTTCTATGGAGGAAATGGGTGAGAAAAGGCGTATGGAACAGATGCTCAAAAGGCTGGCGTACCGTAAGCAAATCTTGAGCCTTTTCCAGAGTCAGAAAGGATTGTGTCCAATATGTAAGTTACCGATTACGAAGGAGACGGGGTGGCATGATCACCACATTCTGTACCGCACAAAAGGCGGTGGAGACTCCCTAAATAACCGGGTACTATTGCACCCCCTTTGTCACCAGCGGCTACACGCTCGCGGATTGACAGTGAACAAACCGGCTCCCCTTACCGGGGGTTTTGATTAGGCCCGAGCCGTATGCGGGGAAACTCGCACGTACGGTTCTTAGGGGGAGATGGGCCAGTAATGGCCCATCTCTACCCGACATTCTGGGGTCGGAAACGGCCGGCTAACGTCTGTGCAACGAGGAATATCCATGCAAGTTTCTGTTGAAAATACTACTGCTATCGAGCGCCGCCTGAGCATCACCGTGCCGGCAGAGCGTATTGAGACTGCGGTCAACAAGCGTCTGCAGCAGACTGCCCAAAAGGCCAAGATCGCTGGTTTCCGTCCAGGCAAAGTGCCAATGAGCGAAATCAAGCGTCGTTTTGGCGCCGATGCGCGTCAGGAAGCTGTAGGTGACGTGATCCAGGCTTCGTTCTACGAAGCTGTTGTCGAGCACAAGCTGAACCCGGCTGGCTCGCCTTCGATCGAACCTAAATCCCTGGAAGCCGGCAAAGACCTGGAATACGTTGCCGTATTCGAAGTCTTCCCGGAATTCACCGTTGCCGGTTTCGAAGACATCGCCGTAGAGCGCCTGAGCGCTGAAGTGGCCGATGCCGACCTGGACAACATGCTGGAAATCCTGCGCAAGCAGAACACCCGTTTCGAAGCGGTCGATCGCGCTGCTCAGAACGAAGACCAGTTGAACATCGATTTCGTTGGCAAGGTTGACGGCGAAGTATTCGCTGGCGGCTCCGCCAAGGGCACTCAGCTGGTGCTGGGTTCCAACCGCATGATCCCTGGCTTCGAAGACGGCCTGGTTGGCGCCAAAGCCGGCGAAGAGCGCGTTCTGAACCTGACGTTCCCTGCTGACTACCAGAACCTGGACCTGGCCGGCAAAGCCGCCGAGTTCACCGTGACCGTCAACAGTGTTTCCGAGCCTAAGTTGCCAGAGCTGAACGAAGAGTTCTTCGCTCAATTCGGTATCAAGGAAACCGGGATCGACGGCTTCCGCACCGAAGTTCGCAAGAACATGGAGCGTGAGCTGCGTCAGGCCATCAAGTCCAAGGTCAAGAACCAGGTCATGGATGGTCTGCTGGCCGCCAACCCGATCGAAGTGCCTAAGGCTCTGCTGTCCAACGAAGTGGATCGCCTGCGCGTTCAAGCGGTTCAGCAGTTCGGCGGCAACATCAAGCCTGACCAACTGCCGGCCGAGCTGTTCGAAGAGCAAGCCAAGCGCCGCGTAGTGCTGGGTCTGGTCGTGGCCGAAGTGGTCAAGCAATTCGACCTCAAGCCTGATGAAGATCGCGTTCGCGAAATGATCCAGGAAATGGCTTCCGCCTACCAGGAGCCAGAGCAGGTCGTGGCTTGGTACTACAAGAACGACCAGCAGCTGAACGAAGTACGTTCGGTTGTGCTGGAAGAACAAGTTGTGGATACTGTTCTGCAGAAGGCTAAGGTGACCGACAAAGCGGTCTCTTACGAAGAAGCAGTCAAACCGGCGGAAGCAGCACAAGCCGACTGATTGTCCAACTCGTTCGAAATACAACCATAAGCCAGCCTCGCGCTGGCTTATGCGTTTTCAAGACATGACTATTTGGGAGTAACTGCAGAGCATGTTCCGTAATTCCTATATTCAGCAGAACTCTGATATCCAGGCCGCTGGCGGCCTGGTCCCGATGGTTGTCGAGCAATCTGCTCGTGGCGAACGCGCCTATGACATCTACTCGCGCCTGCTCAAGGAACGAGTGATCTTTCTGGTCGGCCCTGTAGAGGACTACATGGCCAACCTGATCTGCGCGCAGCTGCTGTTCCTTGAAGCGGAAAACCCGGACAAGGACATCCATCTTTACATCAACTCCCCGGGCGGTTCGGTGACGGCGGGTATGTCGATCTACGACACCATGCAGTTCATCAAGCCAAACGTGTCGACGACCTGCATCGGTCAGGCCTGCAGCATGGGCGCGTTCCTGCTCACCGCGGGCGCCGAGGGCAAGCGTTACTGCCTGCCTAACTCGCGCGTGATGATTCACCAGCCGCTGGGCGGCTTCCAGGGCCAGGCGTCGGACATCGAAATTCACGCCAAGGAAATCCTGTTTATTCGTGAGCGCCTCAACACGTTGATGGCCAAGCACAGCGGGCACACCCTGGAAGAAATCGAGCGTGACACCAATCGCGACAACTTCATGAGCGCGGAAGCTGCACGCGCGTATGGGTTGATCGACGCAGTGATCGAAAAGCGCCCCGCTTAATATAAGCACCTCAAAATAGGGCTGGTCGGCATGTCCGACCACCGGCGGGCTTGAAAAAGCCCGCATAAGCCTTCATCTTGTGTTGCAAGCCTATCGGATTTGGATCGAACGAATGACTGACACCCGCAACGGCGAGGACAACGGCAAGCTGCTCTATTGCTCCTTCTGCGGCAAAAGCCAGCATGAAGTACGCAAATTGATTGCCGGCCCCTCGGTGTTTATCTGCGACGAGTGCGTCGACCTGTGCAATGACATCATCCGCGAGGAGGTGCAGGAAGCTCAGGCCGAAAGCAGCGCGCATAAATTGCCTTCGCCTAAAGAAATCAGCGGCATCCTTGATCAGTATGTGATTGGTCAAGAGCGTGCAAAGAAGGTTCTGGCCGTAGCGGTGTACAACCACTACAAGCGCTTGAACCAGCGTGACAAGAAAGGCGACGAAGTCGAACTCGGCAAGAGTAACATCCTGCTGATCGGCCCTACAGGCTCGGGTAAAACCTTGCTTGCAGAAACCCTCGCTCGCCTGTTGAACGTTCCGTTCACCATCGCCGACGCCACCACCCTCACCGAGGCTGGCTACGTGGGTGAGGACGTCGAGAACATCATTCAGAAACTGCTGCAGAAGTGCGACTACGACGTAGAGAAGGCCCAGATGGGTATTGTCTACATCGACGAAATCGACAAGATTTCGCGCAAGTCCGACAACCCGTCGATCACCCGCGATGTATCGGGTGAGGGCGTGCAGCAGGCTCTGTTGAAACTGATCGAAGGCACGGTTGCTTCCGTACCGCCTCAAGGTGGCCGCAAGCACCCGCAGCAGGAATTCCTTCAGGTTGATACGCGCAACATCCTGTTCATCTGTGGCGGTGCGTTCTCCGGTCTGGAAAAGGTTATTCAGCAACGTTCCACGCGTGGCGGCATCGGTTTCGGTGCGGAAGTGCGCAGCAAGGAAGAAGGCAAGAAGGTGGGCGAGTCCCTGCGTGAAGTCGAGCCTGACGATCTGGTCAAGTTCGGTCTGATCCCGGAATTCGTTGGCCGTCTGCCGGTCCTGGCCACGTTGGACGAGCTGGATGAGGCTGCTTTGATTCAGATCCTCACCGAGCCGAAAAACGCCCTGACCAAGCAATACGCCAAGTTGTTCGAGATGGAAGGTGTAGACCTCGAGTTCCGTACCGACGCACTCAAATCAGTGGCCAAGCGGGCACTGGAGCGCAAGACCGGTGCACGTGGTTTGCGCTCGATTCTCGAAGGCGTTTTGCTCGACACCATGTACGAAATCCCCTCGCAGTCCGAGGTGAGTAAAGTGGTGATCGACGAAAGCGTTATCGAAGGCAAATCCAAGCCACTGTATATCTACGAAAACAGTGAGCCGGCTGCCAAGGCTGCACCTGACGCTTAAGCGTTTTGCAGTTGCAGTACAAGCAAGGGGCCTTTCGGGGCCCCTTCTTTTTTGGGGCTGTTTTTTGCAGCAGTTTTTTTAATTCGCGTTTATTCATGCGTTTAACTGCTGGCATTGAGCTTGTTTTTTTTGCATGCAGCCCCCATCTTGTTTTCAAGCTTACTTTTCAACTGTCATAGAGGCGAAATCATGAAGACAACCATCGAATTGCCTCTCCTGCCGTTGCGTGATGTCGTCGTCTATCCGCACATGGTTATCCCGCTGTTCGTGGGGCGCGAGAAGTCTATCGAAGCCCTCGAGGCCGCGATGACGGGCGACAAGCAGATCCTGCTGTTGGCCCAGAAAAATCCTGCTGATGATGATCCAGGCGAAGACGCCCTGTATCGCGTCGGTACCGTTGCTACTGTCCTGCAATTGCTCAAGCTGCCTGATGGCACCGTCAAGGTGCTGGTGGAAGGTGAGCAACGTGGTGCAGTCGAGCGTTTCATGGAGGTGGATGGCCACCTGCGCGCCGAAGTGGCGCTGATCGACGA
Source organism: Pseudomonas sp. MF08831 (assembly GCF_059862645.1). NCBI lineage: Bacteria > Pseudomonadati > Pseudomonadota > Gammaproteobacteria > Pseudomonadales > Pseudomonadaceae > Pseudomonas > Pseudomonas sp. MF08831. Next base: position 347,581 of record NZ_JCBCUX010000005.1, read on the forward strand.
AGTCGAAGCCCCTGAGCGCGAATCTGAAGTGTTTGTGCGCAGCCTGCTCTCGCAGTTCGAGCAGTATGTGCAGTTGGGCAAAAAAGTCCCGGCTGAAGTCCTGTCCTCTCTCAACAGCATTGATGAGCCAAGCCGCCTGGTCGATACCATGGCCGCGCACATGGCGCTGAAAATCGAGCAGAAGCAAGACATCCTCGAAATTATCGACTTGCCGGCCCGTGTTGAACACGTACTGGCTTTGCTGGATGGCGAGATCGACCTGCTGCAGGTTGAGAAACGCATTCGCGGTCGCGTGAAAAAACAGATGGAGCGCAGCCAGCGCGAGTACTACCTGAATGAGCAGATGAAGGCCATTCAGAAAGAGCTCGGCGACAGCGAGGACGGCCACAATGAAATCGAAGAGCTGAAAAAGCGCATCGATGCTGCCGGCCTGCCAAAGGACGCGCTGACCAAGGCCACCGCTGAGCTGAACAAGCTCAAGCAAATGTCGCCAATGTCCGCCGAAGCCACCGTGGTGCGTTCCTACATCGACTGGCTGGTGCAGGTGCCGTGGAAGGCTCAGACCAAAGTGCGCCTGGACTTGGCGCGCGCTGAAGACATCCTCGATGCCGACCACTACGGCCTCGAAGAAGTCAAAGAACGCATCCTCGAATACCTTGCCGTGCAAAAGCGCGTGAAGAAAATTCGTGGTCCGGTGTTGTGCCTGGTGGGGCCTCCTGGGGTCGGTAAAACGTCCCTGGCTGAGTCCATCGCCAACGCCACCAACCGCAAATTCGTGCGCATGGCCCTCGGTGGTGTGCGTGACGAAGCGGAAATTCGTGGCCATCGCCGTACTTACATCGGTTCGATGCCAGGAAGATTGATTCAAAAGATGACAAAGGTGGGCGTGCGCAACCCGCTGTTCCTGCTTGATGAAATCGACAAAATGGGCAGCGACATGCGCGGCGATCCAGCCTCTGCATTGCTCGAAGTGCTCGACCCCGAGCAGAACCATAATTTCAACGACCATTACCTGGAAGTCGACTACGACCTGTCCGACGTAATGTTCCTGTGCACCTCCAACTCCATGAATATTCCGCCAGCGCTGCTGGACCGGATGGAGGTGATTCGTCTGCCGGGTTACACCGAAGACGAGAAGATCAACATCGCCGTCAAATACCTCGCGCCTAAACAGATTTCAGCCAACGGCTTGAAAAAAGGCGAGATCGAGTTTGAGGTCGAAGCGATTCGCGACATCGTGCGTTATTACACGCGAGAGGCGGGTGTACGGGGCCTTGAGCGCCAGATTGCGAAGATTTGCCGCAAGGCGGTCAAAGAACACGCGCTGGAAAAACGCTTCTCTGTGAAGGTTGTCGCCGACTCCCTTGAACACTTCCTGGGTGTGAAGAAATTCCGTTACGGCCTGGCCGAGCAGCAAGACCAGGTAGGGCAGGTGACGGGCCTGGCGTGGACGCAGGTGGGCGGCGAATTGCTGACCATCGAAGCCGCCGTGATCCCGGGCAAAGGCCAGTTGATCAAGACCGGTTCGCTGGGTGATGTGATGGTCGAATCCATCACTGCCGCGCAGACCGTGGTGCGCAGCCGCGCCAAGAGCCTGGGGATTCCCCTGGACTTCCACGAGAAGCACGACACCCATATCCATATGCCGGAAGGGGCGACGCCCAAAGACGGTCCTAGCGCTGGCGTAGGCATGTGCACGGCACTGGTATCGGCACTGACCGGCATCCCTGTGCGAGCCGATGTGGCAATGACAGGGGAAATCACCCTGCGTGGCCAGGTATTGGCCATTGGCGGTCTTAAAGAGAAATTGCTCGCTGCACACCGGGGTGGTATCAAGACGGTGATCATTCCTGAAGAGAATGTTCGCGACTTGAAGGAAATTCCGGACAATATCAAGCAGGATCTTCAGATTAAACCGGTTAAATGGATTGACGAGGTCCTGCAAATTGCGCTGCAATACGCGCCGGAGCCCTTGCCAGATGTGGCTCCGGAGATAGTCTCGAAGGATGAAAAACGCGAGTCTGATTCCAAGGAAAGAATTAGCACGCATTAATGCGATTAAGCCGGGTGGCTTCCTTGACAGCTTTTTAGAGCCCTTGTTATAAAGCGGCTCTTAAGTGTCTGTAGGCCATTCAGCACTGGTTTTTGCTTTCACCAAAAAACTTAGAATCATACTCAATAGATATATAAGGGGACTTAGAGTGAACAAGTCGGAACTGATTGATGCTATCGCCGCATCCGCTGATATCCCGAAAGCTGCTGCTGGCCGTGCGCTGGACGCAGTAATCGAATCCGTCACTGGCGCTCTGAAGGCCGGCGACTCTGTAGTACTGGTAGGCTTCGGTACTTTCTCTGTGACCGACCGCCCAGCTCGCACTGGCCGTAACCCACAGACTGGCAAAGCACTGCAAATCGCTGCTGCCAAGAAACCAGGTTTCAAAGCCGGTAAAGCCCTGAAAGAAGCCGTTAACTAAGCTTCGCTCAAGCCTTACCTACCCGGGTCAGACGCAGGTCTGGCCTGGCAGCGGAGCGGCAGCTGACCCACGTATCCATCGGGTCGCCAGGGCCTGGGGTGTGCTTTCAAACCCCCGTCCGCTCCGCCAGTTACGAGAAGGCGCATCCTCGGATGCGCCTTTCTTCTATCCGGACTCTACCCACGCTCCACGGTTGCCTAATTTTTGAAGATCAACCGTTTCTGGGGGACGCATGCTGCAAAATATCAGGGACAATTCACAAGGCTGGATTGCCAAGACCATTATCGGGATCATCGTCGCATTGATGGCGTTCACCGGTATCGAGGCCATTTTCCAGGCTTCGACCAACAACAAACAGGACGTGGCCAAGGTCAACGGTGAAGAGATCACCCAAACCGAATTGAGCCAGGCCGTCGACATGCAACGTCGCCAGCTGATGCAACAGCTGGGCAAGGATTTCGATGCTTCCCTGCTGGACGAAAAACTGCTGCGCGATGCAGCCCTCAAGGGTCTGATCGATCGCAAACTGCTGCTGCAAGGTGCTGCCGACTCCAAGTTCGGCTTCTCTGAAGCGGCGCTTGACCAAGTGATTCTGCAGACGCCGGAATTCCAAGTGGACGGCCAGTTCAACGCTGAACGCTTTGACCAGGTGATCCGTCAACTGGGCTACAGCCGTATGCAATTCCGTCAGATGCTGACCCAGGAAATGCTGATCGGCCAGGTTCGCGCAGGTCTCGCCGGCAGCGGCTTTGTCACCGACGCTGAAGTGCTGGCATTCGCCCGTCTGGAAAAACAGACCCGCGATTTCGCCACCGTCAACATCAAGGCCGACCCTGCGGCGGTGAAGCTCACCGACGATGAGGTCAAGGCTTACTACGACCAGCACGCCAAAGAGTTCATGACCCCCGATCAGGTGGTTATCGACTATCTGGAATTGAAGAAGTCTTCGTTCTTCGATCAGGTCACGGTCAAGGACGATGAGCTGCAGGCTGCCTATCAGAAAGAAACCGCCAACCTCGCTGAACAGCGTCGTGCCGCGCACATTTTGATTGAAGTCAACGACAAGACCACCGACGCGCAAGCCAAGGCCAAGATCGAGGAAATCCAGGCACGCCTGGCCAAGGGTGAGAAGTTCGACGCCCTGGCCAAGGAGTTCTCCCAAGACCCAGGTTCGGCCACCAATGGCGGTGACCTCGGCTTCGCGGGCCCTGGCGTCTACGATCCTGACTTCGAAACTGCCCTGTATGCCTTGAACAAGGACCAGGTGTCAGCGCCGGTACGTACCACCTTCGGTTGGCACCTGATCAAGCTGTTGGGCGTTGAAGCACCGCAAGTGCCATCGTTCGCCAGCCTGAAAGACAAGCTGACGCGCGAGCTCAAGACTCAGCAGGTTGAGCAACGTTTTGTCGAGGCCACCAAGCAATTGGAAGATGCGGCATTCGAAGCCTCCGACCTGGCTCAGCCGGCGTCCGACCTGAAGCTGACCGTGCACACCTCGGCGCCGTTTGGCCGTGAAGGTGGCGAAGGTGTTGCCGCCAACCGCGCGGTGGTCACAGCTGCATTCAGCCCGGAAGTGCTGGATGAGGGTGCCAACAGCACCGCCATTGAGCTGGACCCGGAAACCATCATTGTGCTGCGGGCCAAAGAGCATCTGAAGCCTACGCAATTGCCACTGGAAAGCGTCTCTGCCGCTATCCGTGCGCAGATGACCAAGGAGCGCGCCAGCGCGGCTGCCAAGGCTCATGCTGACGAGTTGATCGCCAGCCTGCGTGATGGCAAAACTGCGCTGAACCAGCCGATCGACGGCCAGGCCTGGAAAGTCACTGAAGCGGCTACCCGTAGCCAGGAAGCGATCGACCCGGCCGTGCTGCAAGCCTTGTTCCGCATGCCCAAGCCTGCGAGCAAGGACAAGCCGACCTTCACTACCGTGACCCTGGCGGACGGTAGTCTGGTGATCGTGCGCTTGAACGGCGTCAACGAAGCCGCTGCGCCGACGGACGAAGAAAAGGCGCAATACCGCCGCTTCCTCGCTTCCCGTATCGGTCAGCAAGACTTTGCTGCCTACCGCAAGCAGTTGGAAAGCAAGGCTGACATCAAGAAATTCTGATGTCGGTTTGCAGTACAAAGCCCCCGCTCTGAAAGGACCGGGGGCTTTTTATTACCTGCTCTTCAGACTGGCGATCACGGCCAATAGCATCAGCAGCACGACCGCCCACGCAAAGGCACCGACGCCCCAGCCTTGAAGTAATACACCACCGACCAACCCGCCGCCGGCAATGCCAAGGTTCCACACCGTGACCAGCATCGACTGCGCTGCATCCGCCGATGCACCGGCCGCCTTGGCCAGTGCGGTTTGCAGCAACGCTGGCAGGCCGCCGAACGCCAGGCCCCATAGCGCCACGGCGGCGTAGACAACCCCTGGCGACTCGATCCAGAACGCCAGCGCCAGGGCGATCAAACCAAACAGCGCACAGCTGGCCACGAGCAACACCCGCAACCATCGATCAATCAGTACGCCCGCCAGCCAGATGCTCAGCAGCGCGGCGAGGCCAAATACCAGCAGCACACGATCAATCTCGGCGGCAATTCCTGCGGGCTCCAGCAGTGGCGCCACGTAGGTATAGAGAATGTTGTGGGCCAGCACGTAGGTAAAGGTCACCCACAGCACCGGACGAATGCCTGGCAAATTCAGGACCTGGCGCAGCCCCAGCCGTTTTCCCGCAGGTTCGCCTGCAAAATCCGGCAGCTGCCAGCGCGCCCAAATCAGCAGCAACAGCGTGAGCCCGGTCATGATTGCGAAACTCAGGCGCCAGCCAACGGTGGTGCCCAGGAATGTGCCCGCCGGCACACCGAGCGACAATGCCAAGGGCGCGCCGAGCATCGCCACGGCAATCGCCCGCCCTTGCAGGTTTGGCGCAACCATGCGGCTGGCATATCCCGCCAGCAGCGCCCAGAGCAGACCGGCGAAGACCCCGGCGAAGAAACGTGCCACCAGGGTCACCCCGTAATGGCTGGAAAACGCTGTCACGCTGTTGACCAAAGCAAAGCCGCCGATCGCAATCAGCAGTAACGGCCGTCGTCGCCAGCCTCGGGTCAGCAGCGTGAGAGGAATGGCTGCGAGCAATGAGCCGAGGGCATACAGGGTGACCAGCTGGCCCACCAGGGCTGGCGAGACGCCCAGGCCGTCGCTCATCTGCGGCAGGAGCCCGGCGGGCATTGCCTCGGTGAGGATGGTGATAAAACCGGCCGAAGCCAACGCCAGCAAGCCACCCAGCGGCAGAGCCTGACGTGGGTTGGCAGAGGCAAAATCGGTTAATGCAGGGCTGTTGCTCATCGCACGCTATCCATGAAGAAAGACAAGGAAGCAGGGTAGGGGGCTGTGAGCTGCGGAAAAACAGGCTAAGGTTCCGAACTTATCGGACACCCACGTCCGCAATTGATAGGTGGCCCATTGGACAGCCTGAGCAGTCTTTCGGTATTCGTGCAGGTCGCGGAAACCCGCAGCTTCACCGCCGCTGGCCGCGTGCTTGGCGTGTCTTCCTCGGCGGTGGGCAAAAGCATCGCACGCACCGAGGAGCGCCTGGGTGTGCGCCTGTTTCACCGCAGTACGCGCAGCATCACCTTGACCAGCGAGGGGGCGTTGTTTCTCGAGCGTTCGCGACGGATTCTCGCCGAAGTCGAGGCCGCGGAGCAGGAGCTGACCGAGGCCACTCTCACGCCGCGCGGCAAGTTGCGGATCAGCGTGCCGCAGGTGCGTGGGCTGTTGATGCCGGTGCTCAGCGATTTCATGCGTGCGTACCCGGACATCGAACTGGATGTGGATTTTTCCGACCGCATGGTGGATGTGATTGAAGAAGGCTTCGACGCGGTGATTCGTACAGGCAGGCCGGAGGATTCGCGCTTGATGGCGCGTCATCTGGGGCACTACCGTTTGGTGCTGGTAGGGACGCCAGGCTATTTCGAGCAACATGGCACCCCGCAGCAGCCCCGGGACTTGACCGGCCACGCGTGCCTGCGCCACAAATTCTGCGCCACCGGCAAGCTGGAACCGTGGCCATTGCGTCCTGTGCCAGGCGCCGTAGAACCCGTTTTGCGCACACCGTTGGTCAGCACCACCATTGAATCGCTCAACCATGTGGTGCACGAAGGCCTGGGCATCGCTTGCCTGCCGGATTACATGGTCAGGGACGCGGTGCAGCAAGGGCATTTGCAGCGGGTGCTGGATGACTTTCTCGAGCACCGCGGCAGCTTCTGGATGTTATGGCCAGCAAGTCGCCATGCCTCAGCCAAACTGCGCGTGTTCATTGACCATATGGGCGCCGGGCTTTTTCCTGCGGGCACCGTCCTGTAGGCCTGTGACGTTTTACCGACAGGAATGCGCGCGCCAGGACCCCGTTCTGTTGCACAATACCGCCCGGACTGTTTTCCTCAGGATTTTCGATGTCGACATCATTTCACTTGCGTAGCCTCGGGTTGGCGCTGGTGCTGGCGGGCGCCGCGGGCTGCTCGTCACCCAAGACCGCTATTTATGAACATGAGAATTTCGACGACTCCGGTACGTTCTCCCGTGATTACCCGGTCAGCGACGTGGCGGCCTGCGAAGCGGCGCGGCGTGCCCTGCTGAGCCAGGGTTACATCATCACCAGCAGCGATCCGAAGCTGGTCGTGGGTAACAAGAGCTTTCAGCAGACCGGCGAGACGCACCTGCAGATCAGCTTCAACGTGGTGTGTGCCGATGATGGCAAAGGCAATAACCACTCGACGATGTTTGCCAACGCCTTGCAGGATCGCTATGCGCTGAAGAAGGTCAACAACTCCGCAAGCCTCGGTGTGGGTGTGCTGGGCTCGGTGTCGATGCCGATCGGCTCCACCGATGACTCGATGGTCAAGGTGGCGAGCGAGACGGTCTCGGCGCCCAAGTTCTACGACCGTTATTTCGCGCTGGTGGACGTATTCCTGCCGCAGGAAGTGAAGAAGGCCGAGCATATCCCCGAGAAGCCCAAGGCTGACCTCGGTGTGCCGGAACCCAAGGCAGCGCCGGTAGCCGAGAAGGTCGAGGCACCGAAGGAAGAACCGGCAGCGCCGGCTGCTTCGCAAACGGTGACGCCGCCCGCCGAGACGGCACCGATTGCACCCAAGGAAGAGCCGGCCCCGACCCCGGCAAGCGAGCCGGCCCCGGCGCCGACCAATCCGAGCCTGCCGGCGCCGACAGAGGCGATTCCGCCGCTGCCCACGCCCGCGCAGTAACTCAGACCGTTACGGGATCCGCCTTGTCGACGTTGATCCCGTAGCGACTGATGGCCTGAGTGATGTTGTCCCGGCCGATCACGCCGTCATCGGCCAGTGCCTTCAAGGCCGCCAGCACGATAAAGTGCCGGTCCACTTCGAAAAACTCACGCAAGGTTTCGCGGGTATCCGATTGCCCGAACCCATCGGTGCCCAGCGCTACAAAGCGACGGCCGTGGACGAAGGGGCGAACCTGATCGGCGAATAACTTCATGTAGTCCGTGGCCACCACCACCGGCCCGGGTTGCCCGGCGAGGCATTCCTCAACGTAACTCGCGCGTGGCTCGCTTTGCGGGTGCAGCAGGTTCCAGCGCTGCGCCGCGTGCCCGTCACGGCGCAGCTCGGTCAGGCTGGTGACGCTCCACACGTCGCTGTGCACGGCGAAGTCCTTTTCGAGCAAGTCGGCCGCGGCGATCACTTCGCGCAAAATCGAGCCACTGCCCATCAATTGCACCTGCGCTTGCGGGTGGCTGCTGAGTCGATACATGCCCTTGAGAATCCCGTGCTCCACGCCATCGGGCATGGCCGGGTGTGGGTAGTTCTCGTTAAGCAGGGTGATGTAGTAGTAAATGTCCTCTTGCTCGACGTACATGCGCCGCATGCCTTCGCGAATGATCACCGCCAGCTCGTAGGCAAACGTCGGGTCATACGATACGCAGCATGGGATCACTGACGACAGAATATGGCTGTGGCCGTCGTCATGCTGCAGGCCTTCGCCCATCAACGTGGTACGCCCCGCCGTGGCCCCCAGCAGGAACCCGCGCGCCCGCGCATCGCCCGCCGCCCAGGCCAGGTCGCCGACGCGCTGGAAGCCGAACATCGAGTAGAAAATGTAGAACGGCACGGTCATCAGGCCGTGGTTGCTGTAGGACGTACTGGCCGCGATCCACGAGGAAATGGCGCCGGATTCGTTCAGGCCTTCCTGCATGATCTGTCCGTCCTTGCTCTCCTTGTAGTAGCTCAGTTGCCCGGCATCCTGTGGGGTGTAAAGCTGACCCACCGCTGAATGGATGCCGATCTGACGGAACAGGCTTTCCATGCCGAAGGTGCGCGATTCATCCGGCACGATTGGCACGATCAGCTTGCCCAGGTGCGGGTCTTTGAGCAGCGTGCCAAGGATGCGCACAAAGGCCATGGTGGTGGAAATGGCGCGCTCGCCCGTGTCTTTGAGTTGGGACGCAAATACGCTCAGTTCGGGGATTTGCAACGACTCGATGGCGCTGTGGCGCGCGGGCACATAGCCGCCCAAGGCTTGGCGACGCGCGGCGAAGTAGCGGGCTTCTTCGCTGTCGGCAGCGGGCTTGAGGTAGGGGATGTCGTCGAGCTGGTCATCCGCCACTTCCAATCCGAAGCGGTCGCGGAAGGCTTTTACCGCCTCGGCGCCCATTTTCTTCAGCTGGTGGTTGATGTTCTGGCCTTCGCCGGCTTCACCCATGCCGAAGCCCTTGACGGTTTTGGCCAGGATCACCGTCGGTTGGCCCTGGTGGCGCACGGCAGCGGCGTAGGCGTTGTAGACCTTGTCCGGGTCATGGCCACCGCGTGAGAGTTTCCAGATTTCGTCGTCGGACATGTCTGCAACCAGTGCCAGCAACTCCGGGTATTTACCGAAGAAATGCTCACGTACATAGGCGCCGTTCTGCGATTTGTAATTCTGATAATCGCCGTCCACGCATTCCATCATGCGCTGGCGCAGCAGGCCGCTCTGATCCTTTTCCAGCAGCGCGTCCCAGCCACCGCCCCAGATCACTTTGATCACATTCCAACCGGCAGCGCGGTACAGGCTTTCGAATTCCTGAATCACTTTGGCATTGCCGCGCACCGGGCCGTCCAGGCGTTGCAGGTTGCAGTTGACCACGAAGATCAGGTTGTCGAGTTTCTCGCGACCAGCGAGGGAGATGGCGGCGAGGGACTCCGGCTGGTCCATTTCGCCATCACCGAGGAAGGCCCAGACCTTGCGGCCCTGGTGTTGCTTGAGGTTGCGAAATTCCAGGTAACGCATGAATCGCGCCTGGTAGGCCGCCGTGATCGGCCCCAGCCCCATGGAGACGGTAGGGAATTGCCAGAAGTCCGGCATCAAGCGCGGGTGCGGGTAGGACGATAAACCTTTGCCACCGGCCTCACGGCGGAAGTTGTCCAACTGTGCTTCGCTGATGCGCCCCTCCAGATACGCGCGGCCATAGATGCCAGGAGAGGAGTGGCCCTGGATGTACACCAGGTCGCCGTCGAACGTGTCGGTGCGCCCACGGAAGAAGTGGTCAAAGCCTACGTCGTACAGCACAGCAGCTGACGCATAAGTCGCGATATGCCCACCCACACCGGAATGTTTGCCTGCGCGCAAGACCATGGCCATGGCGTTCCAGCGGATAAACGCATTGGTGCGACGCTCGATAGCCAGGTTGCCGGGGTAGGGCAACTGGCGGTCGGCGGGAATGGTGTTGACGTAGGGTGTGGTCACCCGCCCGTAGAAGTCACCATGGCGCGCTACGTCGAAATCCAGCAACTGATCTATCAGGTAGTGGGCGCGCGGGCGGCCTTCGGTGGACAGCACCGATTCGATGGACTCCAGCCACTCGCGGGTTTCCTGTGGATCGTCGTCCAGTCTTACAGCGTTATTGGGGGTCATGTGAAGCTCCAGGGTAGGCGGATTTGAAGCAGCGAGCTCCTTGTGGGAGTAGCGCCAATGTAGTTGCAATTGCAACGACATACCTGAATCTAGCGCGGGATGAGCTACTATTGCAACCTTCTTGAAATTCCCCGGATGGTGTTGCATGTCGTCGAATGAGCCTGATGTATGGTTCCGTTTTGTCAGGGCCCACAGGACGGTCATCCGTGAAATCGAGCGTCGGCTGGCTGAGGCGGGCCTGCCGCCGTACGCCTGGTATGACGCGCTGTGGGGGCTGGAAAGCGGCCCCGAGGGCACTCGCCGTATGCACGAACTGGCCGATGTGCTGGCGATCGAGCGCTATAACCTGACGCGCCTGGTGGACCGGCTGGAAAAGGACGGCCTGGTGGTGCGTTCACGTTCAGACGGCGACGGCCGAGCGGCGTTTGCCTCGATCACCGACGCGGGTCGGGTGCTGCGCAAAAAAATGTGGACGATCTACGAAAGCACCGTCGACGAGTTGTTCCTGTCGCAAATCGAGCCCGAGCAGCGCCAGTTGTTTGCCGATGCCCTGGAGCGTACGGCGGGGTTGGCGGTGGAGGCGGGTGTGCACACCCGCAACCGACGCAAGATCTGAGATACGGTGCAGATTCAATGTGGGAGCGGGCGTGCTCGCCAAAGCGGTGTGTCAGTACCCTACCGGTTAACTGAACCACCGCATTGGCGAGCAAGCCCGCTCCCACATGTTTATCGCGTTTCTCATTCATTCAAGTGGATACCGTTTCATCGCTATTTCCACCTGGTGTGCGTCAATACACCCTTCATCCGCCAACGCCCTCAACGCACACACCGCGATCCAAAAACGACTCGGCGCACACGCCTGCACTGAGCCGGCGCCCAGCGCCACAAAACGCGCGTCAACATACGGCCCCAGCTGATCGACAATCGGCTGCGGATAACCAGTGACGGCGATTACCGGGGTGGTATCCCCGGCCAGGCAATCACGCAAATGGCAGCTCTGCCGGGGCGCGATGGGGTGCAGCCGATTCCAGCGCGCAGCGGCCGCAGCCTCGCGGGCCAGTCGCGTGTAGCTGGGGCAACTCCACAGCTGCGCCGTGATGCTCCAGTCCTGTTCAAGCAACTGAGCCGCATGAGCGACTTCCACCAGTGCCCGACCTGCACCGAGCAATCGCACCTCCCCTTGGCGACGTTGGATCGGGTACATGCCCCTGAGCGCATCTTCACGGTCTTGCGCATCCAGCGTCACGGCGGTCTCTTGATCATGCAGCGCCAGGTAATAAAACCCGGGCTGGCCGTCGACGTACAACGTGCGCAACCCGGCCAGTACTATCGCGCGGGCTTCCTCACCCGAGGCCGGATCATACGGTGTGCAACGCGGCTGGTTTGCCAGCCACAGCGGTAGCGAGGGTTGCGCGCCTTTGGGCCAGGGCGAAGGTTGGTTCTCGATGTCGTTGCACAGGATGCCGCGCTGCGCGGTCTCATCCGACAACGCACACAGCTGCGCCGACGACGCCGCGCTGTGCAGGTACAGCAGTGGTTTTTCGCCGGTATTACGCGCGAACCAGGTAGGCCAGCTCCCCACGCGTCGGCTGCGTGACTGGCCGCGAATTACCCAGGCTTGCTGGCTGAATTCCAGGGTATTGGCCATGGTCATCACCGTGTACAACGGCGAACTTCGCGATGGTTCGGCGCCGTTCAGTGCGTCAATACACAGCTGCGCGGCGTTAGCGGTAGAGGCGGGCATGGGTTGAAGCTCCAGGCAACAGAGGTTCGTACCCTAATAGAAATGTAGTTGCACATGCAATGATTGCAATCGCACGTCAAACGTTAAACGCTAAATCAACCCAGCGCTGCTACGTTTAATCAGGATGTGCAGGAACGTCATGGCACAGACATTTTTTCGTCATCACGGCACTTTAGGCTGGCTGTGCGGGTCATTTATTGGCAGCCGCTTTAACTTCACAAGGAGTCCACCATGGACGATTACCAAGAAGAACTGCTGGAGTACCATGCGTTTGAATTGGACCCGCTGGATCCGGTCGATGACGCCACCGAGCTGTAATACCGACTTCAGGCGGAATGCCGCTGACTGCGGCGAAATTCCCCTGGGGTCTGGTTGTTCCACCGCCTGAACGCCCTTTGAAAGGCTTGGGCTGAGGCAAAACCGAGCAAGTAGGCGATTTCGCCGAACGCCAACTCCGTATCACGAATGTAGGTCATGGCCAGATCGCGACGGGTGTCGTTGAGAATCGCGCGAAACTGCGTGCCTTCTTCGGCCAGTTTGCGGCGCAGGGTCCAGGTGGGCAGCTTCAAGCGTGCCGCCACTTCCTCCAGGTCGGGTTCCCGGCCGCCATTGAGCATCGGCCCCAGCAAACGGGTAATGCGCTCGCGCAGGCTGCGGGTGCGCGTCAACTGCTCCAACTCTGCTTCACACAACTTCAACAACAGCTGCCAGGTACTCGGGCAATGCTGCGGGTTGCGCATCGCCAGGGTTTGCTGGCTCAGGCGCACTTGATTGGCGTCGGCGCAAAAATGCACCGGGCCGTCACCCAGCACGGCGTACTGGTCACAATACGGGGGCGCTTCAAATTCGATGTCGATGCGCTGCGCCTGCACCGGTTGTTGGGCCAAACTGGACAATTGCTGCAGCCAGCCGGCGATGATCGAATCCACCACAAAGCGGTTGTAGGCATTGTAGGGGCTGATGGAATAGAACCGCAGCCACGCCCCTTCGGCATCTTCGTGAAAACTCGACTGCCCGCGATAGTTGGAGCCGTACAGCGCCTCGAACCGGGTCAATGTGCGCGCCGCTTCACGCACGTTGGGCGCTTGCGCGGCGGTGACCCCTGCAAGGCCCGCCTGGCTCAAGCGGCTGAGCTGGCCCATGCGCAAGCCCAGGCCCGGGTCACCGGTCAGTTGGATGGCCGCATGGCCCAGGCGCATGTAACGCGGGATCGACAGGCGCGCACCGGCTTCGGCGAGGCGCGCTGCGTCCAGGCCGTATTGCAGCAGCAGCGGTTGCGGGTCCAGGCCGTGGCTTTGAATGGCGTCCGCCAGGGTGTGCACGAAGCCCACTGACAGATCCCCGAGGCGCACCGGCTTCAAGGCGTTACAACCAGATATTCAGCAGGCGTGCGCCACGGGCGCCGCTGTCGGCGTTGACTCGCCCGTTGCTGCTGAGAAAGCTGTGCCCGGCAGTGCCCAGGTCCCAGAACTGCCCACGCAGGAACACGCTCATGCCGGCGCTTGCCTGGCTGATCGGTTGTTGGCTGATCAGGGTCAGACGGTGCCAGGCTTCGCCTTCGCTGAGTTCCTCGGGCTTGAGGCTGATTTCGGGTGGCGTCGACACGCTTTTAAACCCGCGCCATGGGCGATCCCATGTCTCGCGGCCGGTCACAAACGCCGGCACGGCGACCAACTGCGCGCCTTGCTCGTTGAGTTTGCGGTAGTTGTCCGGGTACCAGCTGTCGCTGCCGATCAGGATGCCCAGGCGCCCGGCCGGGGTATCGACCACGTTGACGATATTTTCGTCGCCCGGTTGGATAAAACCGCGCTCATCGTAGATCGGGTAGAACTGGCGCTGTGGCTGGCCCACTGGCAAACCGTCGGCACCGAACACCAGGCTGGCGTTATACAGCGGGCCATGACCGACATGCAGTTGGCCTTGTTCGACACTCGGGTTGGGCAGGGTGATGGAGCCGGCCACCAGCGTGACGCCAAACTCTTTGGCCAGGCCGCCGAACAACAGCTGGTAGTCGCGCGCCATGGCGGAGGCTTTCATACGCAGGTAGGCGTCATCCATGCGGTTGTCGCCGGTGGCGCTGATCCATGCGCGCGCAAACTGCAGAGGGTTGCTGGCCGACAGCCAGTTCATCGCGTCTTTTAAATGGACCGCCTGGTATAACTCGTTTTTTTCGCCGCTGAGCATCAGCCAAGTGCCGATATGTTCGGGCAGGACCACGATGGTCTTTTGATTGATCAACCCCTGATCACGGGCCTTTTGCAGGTACGCCGCGAGCTTCAGGTGCAGGCGTTCCAGGCTCTGGTAATCGGCGGGGAACAACTCCGGCTGAATGCCGAGCAAGTTGCCACGATCGGCAGGTTCGCCTTCATTGACGGCCAGGGAAATGCGCAGGTCCGACAGGTAGTGCGCCACAGGGCGCTCCTGGGTCCAGACCAGATACGCGGTGACGGCGGCAACCAGGGCCATGACGAGGGTGAACGCTAGAAGTTTACGCATGGGGCAACAGACAACAGACCGTGTGCAGGGTTCGCCGACTAGGGTAGGGCCCAGGCACCTGCTTGCCAAGGGGCGCTGTGCATTTGGATCAATAAGTTGTCAGTTTCAGTCATTGAGCGGCAGTCCATCGCCTCTTAGTCTGTGGGACATAAACCGATGGCAGGCCATTCGAGCCTGCCACGTCCCGTGATGATCCGTTGTGGAGCTGTACCATGACCGCTGCTGCCTACCCGCACCTGCTGGCCCCGTTGGACCTGGGTTTTACCACCTTGCGCAATCGCACCCTGATGGGTTCGATGCACACAGGCCTTGAAGAAAAGCCAGGTGGTTTCGAGCGCATGGCCGCCTATTTTGCCGAGCGCGCCCGTGGCGGTGTCGGCCTGATGGTCACCGGCGGTATTGGCCCGAACGACGAGGGCGGCGTGTATGCCGGTGCAGCCAAGCTGACCACTGACGAGGAAGCGCAGAAGCACAAGATCGTGACCCAGGCCGTGCACGAAGCGGGCGGCAAGATCTGCATGCAGATCCTTCACGCCGGGCGGTATGCCTACAGCCCCAAGCAGGTCGCACCGAGCGCGATCCAGGCGCCGATCAACCCGTTCAAGCCCAAGGAACTGGACGAAGAAGGCATCGAAAAGCAGATCCAGGATTTCGTCACCTGCTCGCTGCTGGCCCAGGTCGCCGAATACGACGGCGTGGAAATCATGGGCTCCGAGGGCTACTTCATTAACCAGTTCCTCGCCGCCCACACCAACCACCGCACCGACCGTTGGGGTGGCAGCTACGAAAACCGCATGCGCCTGGCGGTCGACATCGTGCGCCGCGTGCGCGAAGCCGTGGGCCCGAACTTCATTATTATTTTCCGCCTGTCGATGCTCGATCTGGTCGAGGGCGGCAGCAGTTGGGAAGAAATCGTGCAGTTGGCCAAGGCCATTGAGCAAGCCGGTGCGACCCTCATCAACACCGGTATCGGCTGGCACGAAGCGCGTATCCCGACCATCGCCACCAAAGTGCCGCGTGGCGCGTTCAGTAAAGTCACCGCCAAGCTGCGCGGCGCGGTGCAGATTCCGCTGATTACTACCAACCGTATCAATACGCCGGAAGTTGCCGAGCAGATCCTCGCCGAGGGCGATGCCGATATGGTCTCAATGGCGCGGCCGTTCCTGGCTGACCCGGAGTTCGTCAACAAGGCCGCTGCCGGCCGCGCCGATGAAATCAATACCTGCATCGGCTGCAACCAGGCCTGCCTGGACCACACTTTTGGCGGCAAGCTGACCACCTGCCTGGTCAACCCGCGCGCTTGCTACGAAACTGAGCTGAACTACCTGCCGGTCAAGCAGATCAAGAAAATCGCCGTGGTCGGTGCCGGTCCTGCGGGCCTGGCAGCGGCTACCGTGGCGGCGGAGCGCGGCCATCAAGTGACCTTGTTCGATTCCGCCAGCGAAATCGGCGGCCAGTTCAATATCGCCAAGCGCGTGCCGGGCAAAGAGGAGTTCTTTGAAACCCTGCGCTACTTCAAGCGCAAATTGCAGACCACCCACGTCGAGGTGTGCCTCAACACCCGTGTGGATGTCGCGCAACTGGCGGCGGGCGGGTATGACGAGATTATCCTGGCCACCGGCATTGCGCCGCGTACGCCAGCGATTCCAGGCATCGACAACGCCAAGGTGCTGAGCTACCTGGACGTGATTCTTGAGCGCAAGCCAGTGGGCAAGCGCGTGGCGGTGATCGGCGCTGGCGGTATCGGCTTTGACGTCTCTGAATTTCTGGTGCACGCAGGCGTGTCCACCAGCCTGAACCGCGAAGCGTTCTGGAAAGAGTGGGGCATCGACACGCAACTGCAAGCCCGTGGCGGCGTGGCCGGCATCAAGCCTGCGCCGCATGCGCCGGCGCGTGAAGTGTTCCTGCTGCAACGCAAAACCTCCAAGGTCGGCGACGGCCTGGGCAAGACCACCGGCTGGATCCATCGCACAGGCCTGAAGAACAAGCATGTGCAGATGCTCAACAGCGTCGAATACCTGAGCATCGATGACCAGGGTCTGCATATCCGCATCGGCGCCGACGGCGAGCCGCAGCTGCTGGCGGTGGACAACATCGTCATCTGCGCCGGGCAAGACCCGCTGCGCGAGTTGCAGGACGGCCTAATCGCCGCAGGCCAGAACGTGCACCTGATCGGCGGCGCCGACGTGGCGGCCGAGCTGGATGCCAAGCGCGCCATCAACCAGGGCTCGCGCCTCGCTGCCGAGTTGTAAGACGAAAAAGGGGCGGTGGTAGACTGCCGCCCCTTTTTTCGTTCAGAGGCCTCCCGATGGGCCCTTTCGACTGGCTTCCCCACGCGCCCCTTGAACTGTTGCAGCTGGATTGGCTGAACGGCGTCGAGGTGGCAGTGCTGCGCCTGGATTGCATCGACCCGCTGATCAGCGGCAACAAGTGGTTCAAGCTCACCCAGCACTTGGCCGATGCCCAGGCGGCCGGAGCCCGCGGAGTCATCAGCCTCGGCGGCGCGCACTCCAACCACCTGCACGCGCTGGCGGCAGCCGGCAAACGCTTCGGTTTTCCGACCGTGGGCCTGTTGCGCGGTCATCCTCAAGACACACCCACTGTGCTCGACCTGAAAGCCTTTGGCATGCAGCTGCATTGGCTCGGCTACGGCGGCTATCGCGCGCGGCATGCGGCGGATTTCTGGTTGCCGTGGCACGCACAATACCCGCAACTTTACCCAGTGCCGGAAGGCGGCGGTGGAATGGCCGGTGCCCTGGGTTGCGCGGTATTGGTCGATCAAGTGCGCGCGCAATTGAATACCCTCGGCTGGGCCGACTACGACGCCTGGTGGTTGGCGGCGGGCACCGGTACGACCCTGGCCGGGTTGACGTTGGCCGAGGCGGGCGCGCACGCAGTCTTTGGCGCGATGGCGGTGCCGGATGACCACGGCGTCGCTCAAAACGTGCAGGCTATCGTGCAGCAAGGCTATGAATTGGTGGACGCAAGCCGAGGCGGTTTCGCCAAGGTCGATCCGTTGTTGCTTGATTTCATGCACGCCACGGAGCAGGCCAGTGGTTTGCCGCTGGAGCCGCTTTACACCGCCAAGGCCTTGCTGGCGCTGAAGCAGCAAATCGAGGCTGGGCGTTTTCCCCCCGGCACTCGTCTGATCTTCGTGCATACCGGCGGCCTGCAAGGTCGTCGTGGGTTTACTGCCTAGCGCAAATCCGTGGGGGGGAGCGGGCGTGCTCGCCAATGAGGTGGGTCAGTACAAATGAGCTGACTGACCCAACGCATTCGCGAGCAAGCCCGCTCCCACATTGGCTTTTCATTGCAGCCAGGTATATCCGGTGTTGCTGTGCTTTTTTCCAGCCATTGCTTCACTCCGGTCGGCTACCCGGCCGCGATTGCGCTGTATCAATCGACCCATTTGGTGGCTGATCCACCGCCCTTGCGCCCAAGCCCGCTTCCACCCGGCATCATGCGCAGCGCTGTGTTATCGCGGATCACGTAATGGTGCAGGATCCCCGCCAATGCATGCAGCCCGATCAGCCAGTAGCCGATCTTGCCGAACAGCACGTGCCAACCCTCGATTTCTTTGGCCAGCGCCTTGTTTTCAGCGATCAACGGCGGCAGCTCAATGCCATAGAACATCACCGAATGCCCCTCGGCACTGACGATCAGCCAGCCGGCGATCGGCATGCCGATCATCAACGCGTACAGCGCAACGTGCATCAGCGTGGCCAACAGGCTTTGCCATTGCGGGGGCGCTGGCACGATTTTCGGCGCAACGCCCAGGCTGCGCGCGAACAGGCGTAGCCACACCAGCACGAACACAGTGAGGCCAAACATGAAGTGCATTTCGACGATCAACGTACGCGCGCCACTGCCTTTGGGAAACTGGCCGCGTAACTCTATGCAGGCGTAAACCACCGCCAGTAGCACCACCATCAACCAGTGCAGCGCAATCGACATGGTGCTGTAGCGTGTATCGGAGTTTTTCCACGGCATCGCTGTGTTCCTCACTCATCAGGGCAAACCTCCGTTCTTGGTGACGGAGTCCTTTAACTGTATGCCGGTTTTGAGCGCTTTGCCTGGCGTAAATGCCGTTGTTTTGACCTCTGTCAGTGGCTTTGCGGCATTTCACCGCGCGCCAGGCGCTGGTTGATATCGGTGATGACGGCGGGCAGGTCGTTGAGGGTGTCGATCAGATAGTGCGGGCGCGCGCCTTTGAACATCGCCTCGATGCGCTCGCGTTCGCGGGCCAGGGTGCTGCTGTCCAGGGCACGAAATTGCTCGTAGGTCAGGCCCAGGGCATTGCCCGAGCAGGTCAGCGCCACGGTCCACATTCCGGCGCGACGGCCTTCGAGAATGCCGGGCACGGTGTCGTCGACCTTCACGCAGGCCGCCACATCATCGATGCCCAGCGCGATCACGTTGGCCAGTGCCTGGGCCGGCCATGGGCGGCCGTTGGGCACTTCGTCGGTGGCGACCACGTGATCGGCGAGGTAGCCGTTGGTGGCGGCCAGGGCGACGACCTTGTCCATTACTTGCTTGGGGTAGCCGGAGCAAGAGCCGATCTTGATGCCTTGCGCACGCAGCCGGGCGATGGTGTCGAGAGCGCCTGGGATCAGCGCCGAGTGTTCGGCGATTTTCTCGATCTGCAGCGGCATGAAGCGCTCATAGAGGGCGGTCACGTCGTCGTCGGTCGGAGTGCGACCGAAGGCCTTGCGGTAACGTTCGGCCACTTGCGGCTGATCGCAGAGGGTGCGGATATGGTCCCACTTGCCCATGCCCATCGGGCCTCGGGCTTCTTCGATGGACACGTGCACGTCGAACTCGGCGAAGGCTTCGACAAAAATCTGCGTGGGGGCGAAGGAGCCGAAGTCGACCACGGTGCCGGCCCAATCGAGGATAACGGCCTGGAGGGTGTTGGGGTTCTGGTAATTCATGGTGCAGATCCTGGGGGTAATGGGGGAAATCAAATGTCCAGCACTTCCATTTCTTGCAACACCTGCGCGATCGCCTTGACCGCGGCGCGCATGCCGGCCGCATCGACGTGGCCGATACAGCCCACGCGGAAGGTTTCCACTTGGGTCAGTTTGCCGGGGTACAGGATGAAACCCTTGGCCTTGACCCGCTCATAGAACGCCTTGAACTGGTAACGCGGGTCCTTTGGCGCATGAAAGGTGACGATGATCGGCGCCTGGATCGCTGCCGGCAGGAAGCTGCGCAGGCCCAGTTCGGCCATGCCATCGAGCAGCGCCTGACAGTTGCGTGTATAGCGCTGGTGACGCGCAGGCAGGCCGCCTTCTTCGTGATATTGCAGTAACGCTTCGTGCAGGGCGGCGACCACGTGCGTTGGCGGGGTGAAGCGCCATTGCCCGGTCCTGGCCATGTAGCTGTGCTGGTCGAACAGGTCCATCGCCAGGGAGTGGCAGTGACCTTGGGCGGCGGCCAGCGACTGTTTGTCGGCAAACACGAAACCCATGCCCGGCACGCCCTCCAGGCATTTGCCCGAGGCTGCTATCAGTGCGTCGAACGGCACTTCGCGAGCGTCAATTGGCAGCGCGCCGAAGGAACTCATGGCGTCGATGATCAGGCGCTTGCCGTGGCTTTTCACCACCTCGGCAATCTGCGGCAGCGGGTTGAGAATGCCGGTGCTGGTCTCGCAGTGAATCAGCGCCACGTGGGTAATGGCCGGGTCGGCGCGCAGCAGACGGTCCACATCGGCCGCAGTGGTAGGTTCATCCTCGGCGGTTTCAAAGGTACTGAATGGGCGGCCGAGCACTTCGCAGATCCTGGCCAGGCGCTTGCCGTAGGCGCCGTTGATCAATACCAGCACCTTGCCACTACGCGGCACCAGGGTGCCGATGGCGGCTTCGACGGCAAAGGTGCCGCTGCCTTGCAGGGGCACGCAGTGATGGCTGTCGGCAGCGTTGAGGATCGCCAGCAACTGCTCGCAGACGCTGGCGGTGAGTTGGTTGAATCGCTGGTCCCATGAACCCCAATCCACCAGCATGGCCTGACGCGTACGCACGGACGTGGTCAGGGGGCCGGGTGTGAGCAGAATGGGCGCGGCGGTGGTCATCTCAAGTCCTCGCAAGTCTTGGGGAAGCTACGGCGCCTAAAGTGCAGTTTGGCTTGTTATCAATCAAATTGTTTGTTGTTATGCGAGCTATCAGTGAGGCCGATAGCTATGAACTTGTTCCAACTGCGTGCATTCGATGCCGTAGCCCGCGAGGGCAGTTTCACCCGGGCGGCGGCGCGGCTGTTTATCAGCCAGCCGGCGGTGACCGGGCACATCAAGGCTCTGGAGGAGCATTATCAGATCCCGTTGTTACGGCGTACGGCGCGGCGGGTGGAGTTGACCGAGGAGGGCACGCGACTGGCGGCGATCACCCGCGCGATCTTTGGCCTGGTGGACGAGGCCCAGACCCTGCTGGAAGCCAATCGTCAGTTGCTCACCGGGCGCCTGGAGGTGGCGGCCGACGGCCCGCATCTGGTGATGCCGATGATCGCCAGGTTACGTGCGCGCTACCCAGGCATCACCGTGAACCTGCGCTTGGGCAATGCTCAGGAAACCCTGGCGGCGCTGTTGTCCGAGCATGCGGATGTGGCGGTGCTCACCGAGGTGGAACCGCGCAATGGCCTGCACCTACAAGCCCTGAACGAATCGCGGATCTGCGCCTTGGTGCCGGCAGGGCACCCGTGGCTGGCCGACCCGGCGGGCATTCGCCTTGAGCAATTGCACGAAGTGATCATGGTGCTTCGCGAGCCCGGCTCGATTACCCGGCGCACCTTCGACAGCGCGTGCGCCAGCGCCGCTGTGCAGCCCAAGGTCTTGCTCGAATTGGACAGCCGTGAGGCGGTGACCGAAGCCGTCGCCGCTGAACTGGGCGTAGGGGTGGTGTCGTCAATGGAGGTCAGCCGCGATCCGCGCGTGCACGCCATACCCCTGCAGGGCGACGGGCTGGTCAACCGGCACATGCTCGGTTGCATGGAGCGGCGCCGTTCACTGCGCCTGATCCAGGCGTTTTTCGAGTTGGCGTCTTGACGGTTTTTTGCTGGAACGATTTTTTTTTGCCCTATAAACTCTGCCCCCAAAGCGCCGGCCAGTAGACGTCTCGGCGCGATGGACAAAAGAGAGTGAGTCATGGGCGCACAGTGGAAAGTCAAACATAAAGAAGCGGCATCCAATGCCAAGGGCAAGATCTTCGGCAAGCTGGTGAAGGAAATCACCATCGCCGCCCGCAACGGTGCCGACACCGCGACCAACGCCCACCTGCGTCTGGTGGTTGAGCAAGCCAAAAAGGCCTCGATGCCCAAGGAAACCCTGGAGCGCGCGATCAAAAAAGGCGCCGGCCTGCTGGGTGAAACCGTGCAGTACCACCGTGTGACCTACGAAGGGTTCGCCCCGCACCAGGTGCCGCTGATCGTCGAGTGCGTGACCGATAACATCAACCGCACCGTGGCGGAAATCCGCGTGGCGTTCCGCAAAGGTCAGTTGGGTGCTTCGGGCTCTGTGGCCTGGGACTTCAACCACGTCGGCCTGATCGAAGCGTCGCCGGACACCCCGGACGCTGATCCGGAAATGGCGGCTATCGAAGCCGGCGCCCAGGATTTCGAAGACGGCGAAGAAGAGGGCACCACCCTGTTCATCACCGAAACCACCGACCTGGATGCCGTGCAGAAGGCCCTGCCGGAGCAGGGTTTCACGGTGTTGTCGGCCAAGCTGGGCTACATCTCGAAGAACCCGGTGAGTGGTTTGACCGATGAGCAGATGGCCGAAGTCGAAGCCTTCCTGGAAGGGCTGGACAACCATGACGACGTGCAGGATATGTTCGTCGGCCTGGCTGGCTGATTTATCGCTGAATAGAACGCGGTAAAAAATGTGGGAGCGGGCTTGCTCGCGAATGCAATGTGTCAGTCACCCAATCAGTGATTGACACTACGCATTCGCGAGCAAGCCCGCTCCCACATTTGATCAGTGGTGTGGCAGCGCTTGCAGCAAGGTCTCGATCTCTTCGAAGCCTGGCCGCGCCAACACATCAGGCTGGCAGCAGCGTTTTTGCAGCGCCACCAACGCCTGGTCGTTGAACGGCGTGTCAACCCGCTCCAGCAACTCCCCCAGCAACACCCCAAACGCGCGCACTTCAATACGCTGCAACGCCTGGGTTTCCAAGGTGTCCGCCGTGGCATGGAACGACGCCGCGCCAAAATCCCCGAGCAAGCAATCACCCTCGGCATTCCACAGAATGTTGTGGCCGTACAGGTCGCCATGGGTAATGCCGTGGCGGTGCAGATGGGCCGCCACCGACGCTATGCCGCGCGCCATGCGCAAGGCCACTTGGGGGCTGAAGCGCGTGTCGGGCGCGTAGATATCGCGCGTACAGGACGCCAGGCTCGGCAGTGCAGCAAGGTTGCGATAACTCGGGTCGATCAGGTCCATCACCAGCGCGGCCTGGTCATCGGGATGGCCCACCACGCGGCCTTCCACCTTGATCAGGTTGGGGTGCAGCCCGGCGGCGATGCAGGCCTGCATTTCGTGCAGCGGAGAGCCGTCGCTGGTGATCGTGCCTTTGTACAGTTTGACTGCGACAGACATCCCCCGCGGTCGCCACGCCGCCTTGCGAATGATCCCCGAGGCGCCTTCGCCCAGCACGTCACCCAGTTCCAGTTCCGACCAGGGAATGTTCGGTGTCGCGTCATCGCCCGCCACATCCACGGCCATTTCCACCGGGTTACCGGCATAGGCCAGCCAGGTCAGGCTCGGCAGCGTCAGCAGCCACTGCGGCAGTTGAGTCAGGCGGTTGGCGGCGATGCGGATCAGTTCCAGGTTGTGGCAGTTGGCCAGGCTTTGCGGCAGGTGCGCCAATTGGTTGCCGGCCAACATCAGTTTTTGCAGCAACGGCCGCTCGCCCAATTCGTTGGGCAATTGGCTGATGCAGTTATCCGTGAGGATCAGCCAGCGCAACTGCGGCGGCAGGGCGGCGGCGGGCACGTGGCTGATCCGGTTGGCCTTGAAGCCGATCATGCTCAGCTGTGCGCACTGGCCCAGGCACGCCGGCAGCTCGGTGAAGGCGTTGTCCGAGCAGAACAGCACGCGCAGGTGCGACAGGCGATGCAGGTCGTCGGGCAGGCTGCTCAGGGCGTTGCCCGTGAGGTTGAGGATTTCCAGGGAGTCGGCCAGTTCGAAGATTTCCCGCGGGAATTCGGTCAGCCCGCAGGACAGGTCCAGGCGCGTGATGCCGGCCAGTTGGCCGGCCTTGAGTTGGGCGAGGGTATTCATGAACGGCGCAGTCACTCGGCAAGAGGGCGTAAAAAGGCGCTCATGATACCGGGTGAGGCGCCGGTTGCGGGTAGACGGTTTGCAATTGGTTCAGACGGCTCGCGGTGCGAGCCAGGTCGATGGCCTGCCCTTCAAGGGCATGCGCCAAGGGGTGTTGGCCGATCAGCGTCAGGCGTTTGTCCTGGTCGTACAGCACGTCCACCAGGTTGATAAACCGCTGTTGCACGGCGATCGGGCAGTCTGCCAACTGGGGCAGCCCGTCGACAATCCAGTGGTCGAAGTCCTCGCAGAGCAGCAAGTAATCCATCACGGCCGTGAGTTGTTCGCACAGGTCGTTGAAGGTGAACGCGATGGTTGGCGCCTGATGGTGGCGACATATCAGCTGACGATTGCCGACGGTCAGGCTTTGCGCCGGGCAATCGGTGGCGGGCAGCCCGAGCATTTCACGCTGGGCGGGCGTGCCCGGCCAAACATACTGGCCAGCGGTGAAGTGCTGCTCGGCATGCGCTTGGGGCAAGCTGCGAAAATCCTCGGGTGAGCTGACCTCCAGCACGTCCATCCGCGCGGCAATCAGGTCGATTACCGGCTTGAAGCGTTCGTGGTACAGCGGGTTGGGCAGCAGCCCCTCGGGCGCATAGTTTGAGGTCACCAGCACCAGCACGCCGCGCGCAAACAAGGCTTTGAACAGCCGGCTGATAAGCATGGCATCGCCGATATCGTGAACATGGAATTCGTCGAAACACAGCACCCGGCATCCCGCCAACAGCTCATCGAGGGTCACGCCCAGGGCGTCGTCGTGCTCACGGTGCGCAAACATGCCCCGATGCAGGCGGGCAAAAAACGCATGGAAGTGCACGCGCTGTTTGTCGGCAATCGGCAGCGCCTGGAAAAACCCATCGAGCAGCCAGCTTTTGCCGCGCCCCACCGGGCCGTGCAGGTACAGGCTGCGCGTTGCACGGTTGGCGAGCAGGTGCTGGGTCTCGCGGGCGAGGGCGGCAATCGCCCGGGTTTGGCCTGCGCTCAGGGTATAGCCCTGTTGCCTGGCCTTGTTTTCAAAGAACGCCGGGATAGGCGAGGGGGCCAGGACGGCGGTTTTTTTGCCCAGCAAACGCTGAATCAGGGGAAGCACAGCCAATGCAAGTCACTCTGTCGTGCGGTGGTCGCCCACTTTAGGGCGCCCGAGGCGATTTGACCAATAGAGAAGCGCGCCGCCAGCTATCTCGAAAAAGCATGGCGAGGGGGTAGTCCTGGGCAAACTGGCGGTTTCTTCTTAAATGGCTAACCTCATACACAGTTGTCACCCCTGTATAAGGAATTGGGGCAGTGAAGGGACGAGCAGTATTGGCAGTCATGGGCGCCATACTCTGTAACACGGTTTACGCTGCGCAACTTCAGGTAGAAGTGCGCATCGACGTGCAACGGGGCTGCCAGCTGGTGGGCATCACCCGCGATGCGGGTATCGAGCAGCTGGGCGTGTTGGACTTTGGCAGCGGCCCGCGTCTGAATGACCCGGCCGGCCCCTTGAGTGCGGCCTTGATCAGCCAGCGCCAGCCGCGCCTGGAATGCAACCCGGACACACCCTATCAAATGCGCGTTGACGGCGGCCTGCATGGCGGCGTCGGCGAAGTGCGCTACCTCAGCGCCGCGACCCCCTCGAGTAAACCTATTCCCTATCGCCTTTACGCCGACGCCGCGCGACGTATTGCCTTGCCCGTGAATGAACCGCTCAGTGGCCGCGTGCCGGACTCGGGCAGCGTCGACTTGCCCTTATATGGCCGCATCGAACCGCTCAAGGACATCCCCGCCGTCGGCCGCTACACCGACCTGCTCAAGGTCACGGTCACATGGTAAGCCGGGGCTGGGCCCTCGTGGCCATGGGCGGCCTGTTGCTGCTGGCAGAAGACGCCCAGGCGGCCGTGGCCGGGCAGATTCATGCGCGGCTGGTGATAACCGCCAGTTGTGAGGTGAGCAAAGGCGCCGCAAGCGCGCCCGTGAGCCCCGCGGGCGGCACGGCAATGCTCGACTTTGGCAGCCAGGGCCCGACCTGGAGCAACCCACTGGGCGCAGCCGTTTCCGATGGCGACAAGGCGCCGCTGTCGGTGTCCTGCAATCCGTCGGTGGTCAGCAGTTTTACCGTGACGATCGACGGCGGCGCGCACGGCGATGGCACCACGCGACGCTTGAGCAACGGGCGTCAGACCATCCCGTATCGGCTGTCGGCCGATCCGCTGGGCCAGAGCACTTACAGCATTGGCCAACAACGCAATTTCGTCGTGACCAAGGGCACACAAGTACCGATCCCGGTATTCGGCTCGGTGGTGGCGAATACCAGGGCCCTACCGGCCGGCATCTACACAGACACCCTGACGGTGACTCTGGATTGGTAAATCATGAGGATGAACATCATGCATGCACTTGTATCGAAAGCAGTTTTTCCATTGATGGCGCTGGTGTGGGTATCGGGTACGCAGGCGGCCACGGTCGCCGGCACCGTCACCGCAACGCTGGTGCTGACCAGCAGCTGCCAGGTCAATGGTGCGGCGGCCACCGGCGGGATGAGCTTCGGTAACCTGAACTTCGGTACGGCCAACAGCCTGTTCACTGAAGCCGACGGCCAGGTGCTGGGCGGCGGCGGTGGCGCGTTGTCGATTCTGTGTTCGGCGGGCACTTCACCGACGCTGACCGTGTCTGCCGGCGCCAACGACGGCAAGTCTGTGGGCGGTGGTCGCGCGCTGTACGACGGTGTGGCCAATTACGTGCCGTATGACCTGTTCACCGACAGTGGCCATTCCAATTTGCTCGCCATCGGTGGGGTGATCAACCTGGCACCCAGCACGGGCGTGGCTCAGGCCGTGAATATTTACGGTAAGGCCAACGGCAAGGCCGGGCTGCCGGCCGGGACTTACACCGACACGGTCAACGTGACGCTGACGTTCTAAGTGCCATGAGCCGGGCAGGGTGGGCGGCGTGTGTGGTGTGCATCGGCTGGGGCATGCCGGTGTCGCTGCTGGCGGTGACCAGTCAGTCGTTCCAGGTCAGCGCGACCATCACCCCTGGATGCCTGGTGGTGGGTGGCGGGACGAACTACGGCAGCCTGGCCTTTGGCACTTATTCGGCCCTGGCGACCAGCACGGCGTCTGTCGCACTCACGGGGGGCGTGACCCTGCAATGTACGCCGGGGGTTGCGCTGAGCATGAGTGTCGATGGCGGATTGCACAACAACAGCGGTCGGCGGATGCAGCTCAATAGCGGCACTGCTCAAGTGGCTTATCAACTGTTTCGGGACGCGGCGTTCAGCCAGAGCCTAGGCATCAGTCAAAGCGTGAGCGTGGCCTACACCAACGCAGCCAGCATCACCTTGCCGATTTATGGGCGAGTGCAGTTACCGGGTAATACGCCTGGGGGGACGTACAGCGACACGTTGCAGGTGCAGCTGTCGTGGTAAGGCGATTGGCAATGAGGAGTAAGACTTATGTATGCAGCTTCCCGGCACTGGTGGGCAGCAGGTTTGAGCGCGTTGTTGGCGTTGACGGCAGGGCAGGCGCAGGCGGCCAGCTCGGTGCTGATCTGGCCGATTGACCCGGTGCTGGAGGCCGACCAACAGGCCAGCGCCCTGTGGCTGGAAAATCGCGGCACGGAGACCGCCAACCTGCAAATCCGCGTGTTTGCCTGGACCCAGAGCGGTTTTGATGAGCAGTACCAGAACCAGCGCGACGTGATCGGCAGCCCGCCGGTGGCGAAAATCGAGCCGGGGCAGAAACAGCTGGTGCGCCTGACCCGGACCAAAGAGGTGCCGCCGGGCCGGGAACTGGCCTACCGGATCATCATTGATGAAATCCCCCCGGCCGCGCCGCCTGCGGCCCCGGCTGATGGCAAGACGGCCGCTGCGATTCGCTTCCAGATGCGCTATTCGGTGCCGCTGTTCGCCTATGGCCCGGGCCTTTGGAGCAAGGTAGATGGCACCCGCGAGCGCGACCCCAAAAGTGCCGGCAAGCCGGACCTGAGTTGGAAAAAGGTCACAGTGGGTGGGCGCAACTACGTCGAAATGCGCAACCAGGGCGCCGTGCATGCACGCTTGACCGACGCCACGTTCAAACAGGGCGGCCAACCGCGGCCGCTGGTGGAAGGCCTGATGGGCTATGTGCTGCCGGGCGCAACCATGCGCTGGCCGGTGCCGGAGGGCCTGCCGGCTGATCAGCCGCTGCAGGTGCGAGTCAATGGTGCGACGCAATTGGAGAACCTTGCACCGGGGCGATAAATCAGTGCGGTAGGGCATGGAGCAGCCCCTGGTGTTAACGGATGGAGATGTCCATTGATGGACACAAAGCCTTGGTGAGCCATGAACGGGCGAGAGGTTTATGGCGATCGGTGTGGGTGGTGAGTGGCCTGTCTGGCCTGGTGCTTGCGGCGCCGGGTGTGGCCGCTCCATTGCCGCCTCCTCCCAGCAGTATGGAGGCTTTTGCCGATGCGCAGTTGTTTCTGGAACTGGTGGTCAATCAGATGGATACCGGGCGCGTGGTCGCCGTCAATCAGCGTGCCGGGCAATTGTTCTTGCCGGCGTCGGTGTTGCAGGAAATCGGTATGAAGCTGCCGGGTGAAGTGCCCGCCGAGGTTGCGCTGGAAAACCTGCCAGGCATGCACACCGATTACGACAGCCAGGGCCAGCGCCTGATGCTCAGCGTGCCGCCGGCCTGGTTGCCGGAGCAATTTATCGGCAACCGCAACAATTACCCGCGCACCCAGGCGCTGACCAGCTTTGGCGCGCTGCTCAACTATGACGCCTACCTCAACGACACCGATGACGCCGGCACCTACCTCGGCATCTTCAACGAAGTCAGGTTGTTCGACACCTGGGGCACCTTGTCCAACACCGGCCAGTACCGCACCACGCTTGGCCGGGAGACAGCCGGCGGCAGCCTGGACAACGGCTATCGGCGTTATGACACCACGTGGCGGTTTTCCGACGACGAGCGCCTGCTGACCTATGAGGCCGGCGACGTGATCAGCGGTGCCTTGCCGTGGAGCACCTCGGTGCGTCTTGGCGGTGTACAAGTGTCGCGCGATTTTGGCGTGCGCCCGGATTTGGTCACCTACCCGCTGCCACAGTTTGCCGGTGAGGCCGCCGTGCCGTCGTCGGTGGACCTGTTTATCAACGGCTACAAAACCAGCAGCGCCGACCTGCAGCCTGGGCCGTACACCCTGACCAACGTGCCGTTCATCAACGGCGCGGGTGAGGCGGTGGTGGTGACCACCGACGCCCTGGGCCGGCAGGTCTCGACCACGGTGCCGTTCTACGTCACGAGTACGCTGTTGCAAAAGGGCTTGTCGGACTTTTCGGTGGCGGCGGGTAACCTGCGCCGCGACTACACCGTGCGCGATTTTGGCTACGGCTCCGGCGTGGCGAGCGGCACGTTTCGGTACGGGCTGTCGGATGCGTTTACCCTGGAAAGCCACGCCGAAGCCGCGGGTGACCTGGCCTTGGGCGGTGTCGGCGGCAACCTGCGCATGGGCAACTTCGGCGTGCTCAATACCGCCGTCAGCCAAAGCCAGTTCGACGGGCGCACAGGCCAGCAACTGAGCCTGGGCTACCAGTACAGCAATCAGCGTTACAGCGTGTCTTATCAACGGGTAGAGCGCCGCGATGAGTACGCCGACCTGAGTCTGGTCGACACGCCCTATGCCAGCCTCAGCAAGCGCAGCCAGCAAGCGACCTTGAGCCTGAACCTCAACGATTTCGGCAGTTTGGGCGTGGGATATTTCGATGTGCAGGCGGCGGATGATTCTCGCACCCGCCTGGTGAACATGACCTGGAGTAAAGCGCTTTGGCGCAACAGCAGTTTCTACCTGTCGGCCAACCACGAGGTCGGTGACAGCAGTTGGGCAGTGCAGGCCCAAGTGGTGGTGCCCTTCGACATCTACGGCAGCCTCAGCGTGGGCAGCGAACGCAGCAAAACCGGACAAAGCCAGCAGCGCGTCAACTACAGCCGGGCAGTGCCGGCCGAGGGCGGCGTGGGCTTCAACCTGGGTTACGCCAGCGGTGACGGGCCGGCTTATCGGCAGGCCGACCTGACCTGGCGCTTGCAGTCGGTGCAGTTGCAGGCCGGCGTGTATGGCAACCGCGACGCCGAAACCCGCTGGGCGGATGCCAGTGGCTCGCTGGTATGGATGGACCACCACGTGTTCGCGGCCAACCGTGTCGACGATGCGTTTGTGGTGGTGAGCACCGATGGCGTCGGCGGCGTACCGGTGCGTTACGAGAACCAAGTGGTGGGTGAAACCGACCGCAACGGGCACTTGCTGGTGCCGTGGACCAGCGCCTACTACCGGGCCAAATACGAGATCGACCCGCTGAACCTGCCGGCCAACATGCAAGTGCCCAACGTCGAGCAGCGCGTGGCCGTGCGCCGTGGCAGTGGCTACCTGCTGGAGTTTCCGGTGCGCCGGGTGCTCGCGGCGAGCATCACCCTGGTCGATGCGCAGCATCAGGATTTGCCCCTGGGCAGCCAGGTGCGACACGAGCAAAGCGGCGCGCTGGCGGTGGTGGGGTGGGACGGGCTGGTCTACCTGGAAAACCTGGCGGCCCACAACACCTTGCAGGTCACCGTCGGCGATGGCCAGACCTGCCAGGCGACGTTCGAACTGGATACCACACAGGAGCAGGTGCCGCTGATCGGGCCACTGGTGTGCCAATGACATAAGGAGTGTGCGTGTGCAGGTCAAGGATTGGCTGTTGCGGTTATTGTTGTTGGCGAGCCTGGGCGTGTCGGTGCAGGTGCAGGCGGTGTGCACGGTGGGCGCCACTGTGCCGGCCAGTTTCGGCACCACGGTGAGTTCTATGACCGTGCGCACCACCTCCCAGCCGAGTTCGACCACCAACGCTGGGTTGAGCTGCACGCCAGCGCTACTGTCAGTCTTGACCTCCAATGACCATTTCTATGCGACCGTCACCGGCTCCTCGCAAGGCGGCCTGGTCGGGCCGACCGGGGATGTCATCAGCTATACGATCTATGCCAACAACACCACCGCGTTCCCAATGACGCGCGGCACCGCGTTCGATTTTGGCGGCAGTGGTGGCATTGCCGCCTCCCTTGGCCTGGTGTTCGGGCCGGGTACCAAAATTGTGCCGCTGTATTTCGCCACCACCGTCGGCAGTAATGTGGCGGCAGGTGTGTACACCGAAACCCTGAGTATCTTCTGGAACTGGAATTACTGTTCGGGCATTGGCATTGGTGGGATTTGCGCGGGCCGCGAGATCAACAACGGCACGACCACGCTGAATGTGAGCATGACCGTGGTCAATGACTGCCAGATCACTACGCCCGCCATCGCCTTTGGCAGCGCGCCGGTGGTCAGTGCATTTGCCACCGTCAACGGGCAGGCCAGCGTTGCCTGCACCAAGGGCAGCGCCTACACCGTGGGCCTCAGTGACGGGCAGAACCCGGTGAGTGTGGGTGGCCGACGGCAGATGGTGTCCGCCGGTAACTTCCTTGCTTACGACATCTTCAAGAGTGCCAGCACAACCCGCTGGGGCAGCGTGGGCACGGCGCGTCGGGCCAGTTCAACGGCCGAGGTCAACCCTGGCAACGGCCTGGGCACCGGCAGCCAGGTGTTCAACTACAACGCCAAGGTCTACACCGACCAGACCACGCCGCCGGGCGGCACCTATCTGGACAACGTGGTGCTGGACGTGGGCTTTTAGAACTTCATCATCTGCGTGGTTGGCTGATCCACCGGGCTGACCATCGCGTAGTTGTAGCCGCTGCCGGACCAGTACTCGGCCTGCAAACCATCGGCGCTGCGGCTGCCGCGGGGCAGAAAGCCGTTTTCCGGGCCAGGCGGGCGGATGTAGAAGCTGATGCGTCGGCCTTGCGGGTCTTCGTACAGCACCATCGCGGCAGCGCCCTGCTCAGTGGTGAGCAAGCGCCCGCTGACCGGCTTGAAACCTGCCTGGCTCAAGTCCGGCAGGCGGTGCGCCTGGTTGAAGTAGCGATCCAGCCAGGCCTGCATCGAGCCGCCGTCCTGGGCGTTGTAGTCGGCGGGCATGATGCCGTCCTGAGCAAACAGGCGGAACGCTTGCATGGCGTCGGTCATCGGCAACAGGGCAGGCTGGGTCGCTTCGCGGGCGTGCCAGCCGCCAAAACCGCCCAGGCTGACGGCGATCAACAACACGGCAGCCGTGGCGAAGTGGCGACGCGATTGGTGTTTGATGCGTTGGCGAATCAGCACCGGGTCCAGCGCGGGGTTGGCCGGTTGTTGCAAGGCCCCGCTCAATGACGCGCGCAGTGCTTGCGCATCCTGTTGCCAGGCATGCACCTGGGCAGCGACGTCGGGGTGGGTCGCCAAGTAGGTTTCAAGCACGCGGCGATCACTCTCCAGCAGTTGGTGATCGACGTAGGCGTGCAAATCGCGTTCGCTGGGGGGCAGGCTGATCATTTGAGT
Source organism: Pseudomonas sp. MF08831 (assembly GCF_059862645.1). Classification (NCBI taxonomy): domain Bacteria; kingdom Pseudomonadati; phylum Pseudomonadota; class Gammaproteobacteria; order Pseudomonadales; family Pseudomonadaceae; genus Pseudomonas; species Pseudomonas sp. MF08831. Next base: position 379,914 of record NZ_JCBCUX010000005.1, read on the forward strand.
ATCCGCAGGGAAGGGCTGACAATTTCGCCATCACTGAGTTGGCGCAGGGCCTGGCGCGCCCGGGACAAGCGCGACATGACGGTGCCGACGGGCACCTCGAGGATGACGGCAACCTCCTTGTAGCTTAAGCCTTCGACCGACACCCAGAGCAACAGGGCGCGCTGTTCGGTGTTGAGTTGGTCAAAAGCCTGCAAGGCCGATTGGGCCATCACCGTGCGCTCCACCGAAGGTTGCGCGTCGTCACGGCCGGTGAAGAAGTCGAGCATGCGCGCGTAACGCCGGCTGCGGCGGTGGGCGTCGAGGAATTGCCGGTAAAGAATCGAGAACAGCCACGCGCGCAGGTCGCCTTCGATGCGTTTGTCGGCCCATCGGGTGATTGCGCGTTCCAGGGTCGACTGCACCAGGTCGTCGGCGCTGCTGGTGTTACGGGTCAGGGACACGGCAAAGCGCCGCATCCTGGGGATCAGTTCACGTAACTGTTCGTCGAGTTCATGCATGGGAATCTGGCTGGTCGTTACGCTGGGACTAGAGAGACGTCTGACGTTGAAGGTTATTCCCAAGCCTGAAAAATAAACACAGGGCGTGGGAATAGAGCGGATCGGCGTTCGTCTTAATGCTCCGACCTTATGTTTCACCGCTTAGGCCTCTGGCCCTGGAGTCACTTCATGGTAGATCACTCATCACCGCCCCGTCCTCCGTTGAGTACCGCGAGCCTGATCGCACGGCTCGCCGGTATCGGTGCCGTGGTTGCCGTTGTTGCCGGGGCATTTGCCTACGTCAACGGCACCCTCGACCCACAGCGCCTGCGCCCCAAAACCCTGGTTAATGCCCTGGAAACCAATAACGGACTGCACCCTGGTTTTCGCCGCAACCATGCCAAGGGCGTGTGTGTGGCGGGTTACTTCGAGAGCAGCCCCGAGGCGCGGGCGTATTCCAGTGCCCAGGTGTTCAGCGAAGCGAGAACGCCGGTGATCGGCCGATTTGCCTTGCCCAGTGGTAACCCTTACGCGCCGGACAGCAGTGTGCCGATCCGCAGTTTTGCCTTGCAATTGAGCCAAGCCAACGGCCAGCAATGGCGCACCGGGATGAACAGCATGCCGGTGTTTCCGGTGGGCACGCCTGAAGCCTTTTACCAGATGCTCAAGGCGGGCGCGCCAGACCCGGCCACCGGCAAGCCGAACCCGGCGGACATGCCGGCGTTTTTTGCCGCGCACCCGGAGACTGCGCCGTTCCTGGCGTGGGTCAAGACGGCCAAGCCGTCGGCCAGCTATGCGACAGAGACCTACAACGGCATCAATGCGTTTTATCTGGTCAGCGCTGACGGCAAACGCCAGGCAGTGCGGTGGGGCGTCGTGCCGCAGATCCAGGATGCAGCGGGCGATACCGCACCGTCGGGCAGTGACTTTCTTGAAAAAGACCTGGTGCAGCGCCTGGCGTCCGGCCCGCTGCGTTGGCAGCTGAACATGACCCTGGCCAACCCTGGTGACCCGCTGGACGATGCGAGCAAAACCTGGACCGGCGAACACAAGGTGCTCAACGCCGGCACGCTGGTACTGCAGAGCAGCCAGCCGCAAGCGGACGGCGATTGCCGCGATATCAACTTTGATCCGCTGATTTTGCCCAGTGGTATCCAGGCCTCCGACGACCCGCTGCTGGCGGCGCGTTCGGCAGCCTACGCCAGCTCGTACGTGCGTCGTGCCGGTGAAGTCAGCCCGCTGCACAGCGCCCCTCAGGAGTTGAAGCCATGAATGTTCAACCACGCTATTTCGCGCCGCTGGCGCGCGTGCTGCATTGGCTGATGGCGCTGATGGTCATCGCTATGTTGTTTATCGGTGCGGGCATGGCGGCGTCGGTGTCGGAGCGCCATGAGTGGCTGATCCACCTGCATAAGCCACTGGGGATTGCGATTCTGGCGCTGGTGATCGTGCGGCTGGTGGTGCGTTTGTCCACTCGGCAACCGCCGCTGCCTGATGATTTGCCGCTGTGGCAAAGGTTGGCCGCCAAGGCCTCTCATGTGCTGTTGTACGCGTTGATGCTGGTGTTGCCGCTGCTGGGCTGGGCGATGATTTCGGCGGCCGGTGACCCGGTAATGCTCAGCAGTTCAGTGCAGTTGCCGGCGTTGGTGGGGGCGAATGCGCCGTTGTTTGCGGTGTTGCGCAAGGCCCACGGGTATCTGGCGTATCTGCTGTTTCTGACGGTGCTGTTGCACCTGGCGGCGGCGCTGTTTCACGGGTTGATTCGCCGTGACGGCGTGCTGCAAAGCATGACCGGCACCAAGGACTGATGCCGGGGGCGGGACGGTTTAGCGCAGTGCCGTGACGATATCGGCAACCGTGCTCAAGACGTCCTTGCCCAGCTGTTTGGAGCGCTCACCTGACCAACCGGTTTTCGGGTTGGGCGCATCGTCGTTGTCCTTGAAGGGCATCTCCAGGGTCAGCGACAGACAGTCGAATTTCTCTCCGACGGCATTGCAGGCCAGCGTCATGTTGGCCTCGCCCGGCAGGTCGCGGGTGTAACCGTGGGTGGTTTGGAAGTCGCGAGTCAGCGCGCTCAAGTGGCTGCGGAAGTGTTTTTCCAGCGCTTCGAGGCGAGGCGTGTAGCCCGGGTTGCCTTCGCAGCCGGCGGTGAACACGTAGGGGATTTCTTCGTCGCCGTGAATATCGAGAAACAGATCGACGCCGTATTTTTCCATCTGCTGCTGGGCGAACAGCACTTCAGGGCTGATTTCCTGGCTGGCGCTCTGCCAGGCACGGTTGAGGTCCTGGCCCATGGCGTTGGTGCGCAAGTGGCCGTGGAAGGCGCCGTCGGGGTTCATGTTGGGGATCAGGTACAGGTCAGCGACGGACAGCAGTTTTTTCAGCTCGGCGTCACCGTCCTGTTGCAGGCGTTCGATGACGCCTTCCATGAACCATTCGGCCATGTGCTCGCCGGGGTGTTGCTGGGCGATGATCCAGACCTTGCGCTGGCCCTCGCCACCCTTGCCGTGGCGCAGCAGTTGGATATCTCGGCCTTCAGCACTTTTACCGGTGGCGAGTAACTGGGTGCCGGCGCGGGTCACGGCCTGCTCGATCAAGGCGTCGTGACGCTCGCGGCTGTAGGGTTCGAAGTAGGCGATCCAGGCTTGTTTTTCGCGGGTTTCCAGGCTGATGTGCAATGTTTCGCCATCAAAGCGCGTGGGGACGCGAAACCAGTTGATATGGTCGTAGGACGCCACGGCGTTGTAGCCGCTCCAGGCATTTTTGTAAGAGGACTGACTCGCGTTACTCAGGCGGAAGGTGTGGGTGTGGCCCACGTGCATGCCTTCGGCCTTGAAGTGGAACCACTGGAAGTGTGCGCTGCGGGTGTCGGGTTTGATCGCCAGCAATAACTGATAGGCATCACTCGCATCCAGAACCTGGATGTTGCCACTGTCGAAGTCGGTGCTGATCTTGATGGAGGTCAAGGCCACGGTCATAGTCTGATTGCCTGAATATGAGTGTTGTGGCGGATATCTTACACAGGAGTCAGGCAAAATCTTGATGCAATATTTTTGCACGGAGGAGGGGGCATCATCCTTGACGCAGCAGCAGCTTAGAATCTATGAGATTGATTCTCAAGCGCTATTTCGGAAAGATCGGGGCTAGAGCGCTCGTTCGGCTTTCTTTTGACGATGGTCTCTTGCTACCATGCGCGCCATCAAGCAACACACAGTCTTCATTAGCCTGAAGCCATGCCAGGGAAACTGGCAAAAAAAAGACCCGGCCAAAGAGCCGGGTCAAAAACCGTGATTAGCCTGATGAGGAGATATTCCAAGAGTCCGACCTAAGGTCCCTTGGTCTATCGACTGATCTCGCGATCAGCTGAGCCCAATAATAATCATTATCATTTGCAAGTCAAATGTTTTTATCCGCGGGATAGAAATATTTTTGCGTTGTGTCTGTTATGCGCTTGCCTGAGCCACCGGCGACTGCAGCGTCCGCTCCACCATCACCTTCGCCATATCAATCAAATACACCACTGAAAACGCCAGGTCCCGCTGGTTGCCCTGCCGACTGCTTGCCAGTTCGTAGGCCGCCGCTGCCGCGCTGCGTAACAGCTCCGAAGCATGCACCAGTGCATCCTCGTGGCTGACGTTGGGCTTGATGTCGAAGAAACACTCGTCCGGGAGCGGTGCCGACACATCGTCTTTCAAGTAATGATCCAATGCGCGCTGAGCCGCGCCGCTGGTGCGCAGCCCCGACAGTTGTTCGGTTTCAGCGGTGCCGGGCAGTTGATACGGGCGGGTCGTCATGAGGGTGGTTACTCTGAGTGAATGTCGAAAACCTGCGTCCGATACTAATACGAATCGTATTTATGTCATTTGATGGATTACTACAAACTGTTTATTGTCGTGGCCTCTGCACAACGTATTGTCACCGCCCATGGATAACTGGATAGCGTTGGTCAAAGCCAACATGAAAGACCGCAAGGTCACGCAGGATGAACTGGCTGAACGCCTGGGCATGTCCCAGGGTGGCGTGGGCCATTGGCTCAACAAGCGTCGCGTGCCAAGCCTGGCGGACATGAACCGGGTACTCGCCGAGTTAGGGTTGGAGTATCTGGAGGTTGCGCTCGAAATTCGGCCGAAAGCCGATCAGGCGCCGACCCTGGAAAAACACTACAACCCGTATTTTCGCTACCCGGTCAGCGACTGGAAGGGCGTCTGCGAAATACGCGAGGAGCGCCCGGCCTACGGCGCCGCGCGTTTTGAGCTGACCGATTACCACGCCCGGGGCGAAGCCTACTGGTTGCCTGTGACGGGAGATGCGATGACTGCCCCCAGTGGTTTGAGTATTGGCGCAGGCATGTTGATTCTGGTGGACCCGGCCATTGATGCCGAACCCGGCAAACTGGTGGTCGCCCAATGGGCCGACAGCCCCCAGGCGACCTTTCGCCAGTTAATGGAAGAAAGCGGCCAGCGCTACCTGGTGCCGCTCAATCCCACTTATCCCAAGCAGCTGTTTACCGATGACTGCCGAATCCTCGGCGTTGTCGTGCAAGCCACGGCGAAGTTTTAATCCGCTGTTTCCAGCGCCACCAGGGCACTGCCTTCGGCAACCATTTCACCTTCCTGGTAAAACAGCGCCTTGACCACGCCGGCGTGCGGCGCGCGAATGCTGTGCTCCATCTTCATCGCTTCCAGTACCACCAATTGCGTACCGGCTTCGACGGCCTGGCCGACTTCCACCAACACCCGCACGATGCTGCCGTTCATCGGCGCCGTGAGCCCACCCTGATGAGATTGGTTGGCCTCGACCGCTGCAATCGGGTCGAACAGGCTCACTGCATGCATCTCGCCGTCCCAGCGCAGGTACACGCAACCTTCGCCGCGCACCGCCAGATGGGCACGGCGTACGCCGTTGTGCTCAAGCCACAACTGCTCGCCACGTAGCTGCGCAGCGCCTCCACCCAACGTCACCCGTCGATCCTGTGCGCCGCTGCTCAAATGCAGCGAAACCTCGGCAGGCAGCCCCGCGCGAAAACCCCGCGTGTCCGCCCACGGCCCATCCCCTGGCGGCAGACTCTGCATAAGCGCTGAGCCTGCGGCCTGCCAGAATTCGTCGCTGAATTCGCTCGGCACTGGCAACAACTCAGCCTGGTAGCGCGGAATAAACCCGGTATCCAATTCAGCCGCCGCAAACGCCGGATGGCCGATGATGCGCCGCAAAAAGCCCAGGTTGGTCTTGAGCCCACCCACCGCGAACTCATCGAGCATGCTCAACAAACGCAGGCGCGCCTGTTCACGGTCTTCGCCCCAGGCAATCAGTTTGCCCAGCATCGGGTCGTAGAACGGCGAAACGCTGTCGCCTTGTTCTACCCCGCTGTCCACGCGACGGCCCGGGCCGGGTGCGCTTTCGCGGTACAGCGCGAGGTGCCCGGTGGCCGGCAGAAAATCATTCGCCGGGTCTTCGGCATACAAGCGCACTTCAATCGCGTGCCCGATCAAGGGCACCTGGTCCTGGGTGATGGGCAGCGGCTCGCCCTGGGCGACACGGATCTGCCAGGCCACCAAATCGAGGCCGGTAATCGCCTCGGTCACCGGATGTTCCACCTGCAGCCGCGTGTTCATTTCCATGAAGAAAAACTCGCCACGCGCGTCGAGCAAAAACTCCACCGTGCCCGCGCCCACATAACCGATGGCCTGGGCCGCGCGCACGGCGGCTTCGCCCATGGCTTTGCGCTGTGCAACGCTCAGGCCCGGCGCCGGCGCTTCTTCCACGACCTTTTGATGGCGACGCTGAATCGAGCAGTCGCGCTCATTGAGGTACAAACAGTGGCCGTGCTGGTCGGCAAAGACCTGGATTTCCACATGACGCGGCTTGATCAGGTATTTCTCCACCAGCATCTGCCCGTTGCCAAACGACGACAGTGCCTCACGCTGTGCGGAAGCCAGGGCCTCGGCCAGTTGGCTGACGTCCTCGACCACCTTCATGCCCTTGCCGCCGCCCCCCGCAGTGGCTTTGAGCAGCACCGGATAGCCGATGCGCTCGCAGGCCGCGCGGAAGGTGTCCAGGTCCTGAGCTTCGCCGTGGTAACCCGGCACCAGCGGCACGCCGGCTTTTTCCATCAGCGCCTTGGCGGCCGATTTGCTGCCCATTGCATCGATGGCCGAGGCGGGCGGGCCGAGGAAGATCAACCCGGCCGCTTCAATCGCGCGAGCAAAACCGGCGTTTTCCGATAGAAACCCATACCCGGGATGGATCGCCTGGGCGCCGCTGGCTTGGGCGGCGGCAATCAGCTTGTCGATTTGCAAGTAGCTGTCGGTGGCCTTGCTGCCACCCAGGTCGACACGGATGTCTGCCTCGCGGCTGTGGCGCGCATCACGGTCGATGGCGCTGTGTACCGCCACGGTGGTCAGGCCCATGGCCTTGGCGGTGCGCATCACTCGGCAGGCAATTTCGCCGCGGTTGGCCACCAGCACAGTTGTCAGTGGGCTCATGAACGCGGCTCCTGTGCTTGCCAGCTGGGCGGGCGTTTTTGAAGGAAGGCGCGCAAGCCTTCCTGGCCCTCGGCGCTGACGCGAATCCGCGCGATGGCGTTTTCGCAATAGCGGCGCAACGCCGGGGTGAGGGCGCCGTTGCCCACTTCGCGCAACAAGTCCTTGCTGGCGCGCATCGCCGCAGGGCTGTTGAGCAGCAGGTTGGCGATCCAGTGTTCGACGTGCTGATCCAGCTCACCGGCGGGGTAACTTTCTGCCAACAGGCCAATGTCGCGTGCTCGCTGGCCGCCAAAACGCTCAGCGGTCAGGGCATAACGCCGCGCCGCACGTTCGCCGATGGCTTGCACCACGAACGGGCTGATCACCGCCGGAGCCAGGCCGATGCGCGTCTCCGACAGGCAGAACTGCGCGTCATCGGCGCCGATCGCCATGTCGCAGCAACTGATCAAGCCCAGCGCGCCGCCATAGGCCGCGCCCTGCACAACGGCCAGGGTCGGGATTTTCAGCTTGGCCAGGTTGTACATCAACTCCGCCAGCTCGCGGGCGTCGTCCAGGTTGGTGTGGTAGTCCAACTCGGCCGATTGCTGCATCCACGCCAGGTCGGCACCGGCACTGAAGTGCTTGCCGCGCCCGCGCAGCACCACGAAGCGCAGCGACGAATCGCCCTGCACCTGGTCGAGCGCGATGATCAGTTCGCGGATCATTTCGGCGTTGAACGCGTTGTTCTTGGCTTCGCGGCTGAGCCACAGCGTGGCAAAACCACGGCGGTCGGTGATCAGTTCCAGGGTGTTGAAATCGCTCATGGGTACAGCTCCATTTACATGCGGAACACGCCGAAGCGGCTCGGCTCGATGGGGGCGTTCAGCGAAGCGGACAAGGCCAGGGCCAGCACGTCGCGGGTCTGCAGCGGGTCGATGACGCCGTCATCCCACAAGCGCGCGCTGGAGTAATAGGGATGGCCCTGGGTTTCATACTGGTCGAGGATCGGCTGCTTGATCGCAGCTTCCTCTTCGGCACTGAAGCTTGCGCCGGCGCGTTCGGCTTGTTCACGCTTGACCTGCACCAGCACGCCGGCCGCCTGTTCGGCACCCATCACGCCGATGCGTGCATTGGGCCACATCCACAAAAAGCGCGGGTCGTAAGCCCGGCCGCACATACCGTAGTTACCGGCACCAAAGCTGCCGCCGATGATCACCGTGAATTTGGGCACCTTGGCACAGGCCACCGCGGTGACCAGCTTGGCGCCGTGCTTGGCGATGCCGCCGGCTTCGTATTTCTGGCCGACCATGAAGCCGGTAATGTTCTGCAAAAACAGCAGCGGAATCCCGCGCTGGCACGCCAGTTCGATAAAGTGCGCGCCTTTTTGCGCGGCTTCGGCGAACAGAATCCCGTTATTGGCCAAAATCGCAATCGGATAGCCATGCAGGTGGGCAAAACCACACACCAGCGTGGTGCCAAACAGTGCCTTGAATTCATCGAACACCGAGCCGTCGACCAGCCGCGCAATCACTTCGCGCACATCAAACGGCTGCTTGGCATCGGCCGGGATCACGCCGTAAAGCTCTTCGCTGCTGTACAGCGGCGCCACCGGCGGGCGTTGCAGCAACTGGCCCTGTTTGCGCCAGTTGAGGTTGGCCACGCTGCGCCGGGCCAGGGCCAGCGCGTGTTCATCGCTGTCGGCATAGTGGTCGGCCACACCGGAGATCTTGCAGTGCACGTCGGCGCCGCCCAGGTCTTCGGCGCTGACCACTTCGCCGGTCGCCGCTTTCACCAGCGGCGGGCCGGCGAGGAAGATGGTCGCCTGCTGACGCACCATAATCGCTTCGTCGGCCATGGCCGGCACGTAGGCACCGCCCGCGGTGCACGAGCCCATCACCACCGCAATCTGCGGGATGCCCTGGGCGCTCATGTTTGCCTGGTTGAAGAAGATCCGCCCGAAGTGCTCGCGATCCGGGAAGACCTCATCCTGACGCGGCAGGTTGGCGCCACCGGAGTCCACCAGGTAAATGCACGGCAGGCGGTTCTGCTCGGCGATGGTCTGCGCGCGCAGGTGTTTTTTTACCGTGAGCGGGTAGTAGGAGCCGCCTTTTACCGTGGCGTCGTTGGCGACGATCATGCATTCGACGCCTTCTACACGGCCGATCCCGGCAATCACCCCGGCCGCTGGCACGTCTTCGCCGTACACCTGATGGGCCGCCAGTTGGCTCAGTTCAAGGAATGGCGAGCCCGGGTCGAGCAAACGATTGATCCGCTCACGGGGCAGCAGTTTGCCGCGCGACGTGTGCCGCTCCTGAGCCTTGGCGCCACCGCCTTGCTGCACGTGGGCGAGCAGGCTGTGCAGGGCGTCGACCTGTAGGCGCATGGCTGCGCTGTTGTCGGCAAATTCTGCCGAACGCGGGTTGAGTTGGGTGTGCAAGGTGGCCATGGGCGCTCCTTCAGCGGGTTTCGTTGAAGAGTTCGCGGCCGATCAGCATCCGGCGAATCTCACTGGTGCCGGCGCCGATTTCGTACAGCTTGGCGTCACGCAGCAGGCGCCCGGCGGGGAATTCGTTGATGTAACCGTTACCGCCCAGAATCTGAATGGCGTCCAAGGCCATTTGTGTGGCGCGCTCGGAGCTGAACAGGATGACCCCGGCGGCATCCTTGCGCGTGGTCTCACCGCGCTCGCACGCCTGCGCCACCGCGTAGAGGTAGGCGCGCCCGGCATTGAGCTGGGTGTACATGTCGGCGACCTTGCCTTGGATCAGCTGGAATTCGCCGATGCTCTGGCCGAACTGCTTACGGTCGTGGATGTACGGCACGATCAGGTCCATGCACGCCTGCATGATGCCGATCGGGCCGCCCGCCAGCACCACGCGTTCGTAGTCCAGGCCGCTCATCAGCACTTTCACGCCGCCATTGAGTGCACCGAGGATGTTTTCTTCGGGCACTTGCACGTCATCGAAAAACAGCTCGCAGGTGTTGGAGCCGCGCATGCCGAGCTTGTCGAACTTGTTGCTGCGGCTGAAGCCTTTCCAGTCGCGCTCGACGATAAATGCAGTGATGCCGTGAGGGCCTTTCTCCACGTCGGTCTTGGCGTAGATCACGAAGGTGTTGGCGTCGGGGCCGTTGGTGATCCAGGTCTTGCTGCCGTTGAGCACATACTGGTCGCCGCGTTTTTCGGCGCGCAGTTTCATCGAGACCACGTCGGAGCCGGCGTTCGGCTCGCTCATGGCGAGGGCGCCGATATGTTCGCCGCTGATCAGCTTCGGCAGGTATTTGAGCTTCTGTTCGTGGCTGCCGTTACGGTTGATCTGGTTGACGCACAGGTTCGAGTGAGCGCCGTAGGACAGCCCGACTGACGCCGAGCCTCGGCTGATTTCTTCAATGGCTACCACGTGGGCCAGGTAGCCCAGGCCGGCGCCGCCGTACTCTTCCGGCACCGTAATGCCGAGCAGGCCCATGTCACCGAACTTGCGCCACATATCGGCGGGGAACAGGTTGTCACTGTCGATTTGAGCCGCGCGGGGCGCGATTTCCTTGGCCACGAAGGACTGCACCTGGTCGCGCAGCATGTCGATGGTTTCGCCGAGGGCGAAGTTCAGGGACGGGTAACTCATGGACAGGCACCTTAATGTGAGCTTTGTTGTTGTGTGGTTAAGCGCCGGGGAGGGCGCTCACCTTTACGTTAACGTAAGCTTGCGTTGCGAAGCTGTCAATCGTAGTTTACGTTTACGTCAAGCAGCCGCCGTCCACCTTACAAAAAAGACAAAAGGGGTCGTTATGGATCAACCGAATCAGAGCTACAGCCGTGGCGCTCAGGACAAGGCGTTGCTGGCCATGACCATAGGCCAGGCCTTCGATAACACGGTCTCGCGCTACCCCGAGGGTGAAGCGTTGGTGGTGCGCCATCAGCAACGCCGCTACACCTGGCGGCAACTGGCCGAGGCGGTTGATTTGCACGCCCGTGCGTTCCTGGCCCTGGGCATGCAAGCCGGCGACCGCCTGGGCATCTGGGCGCCCAATTGTGCACAGTGGTGCATCACCCAGATTGCCAGCGCCAAGCTTGGCGTGATCCTGGTCAACATCAACCCGGCCTACCGCAGCAGTGAGCTGGAGTACGTGCTCAACCAGTCCGGTTGCCAATGGCTGGTGTGCGCCGGGTCATTCAAAGGCTCCGATTACCACGCCATGCTGCAGGCACTGAGCCCCAACCTGGGCGCCATGATCAGCCTCGATCCCAACCCACCCCAGGGTTTTTTGCCCTGGTCGCAGCTGGCGGCCCTGGGCGCTGGCGTCCCGCCCGAACAGCTGCACAGCCGCCAGGCCAGCCTGCATTTCGACCAGGCCGTGAACATTCAGTACACGTCCGGCACCACCGGGTTTCCCAAGGGCGCCACCCTCAGCCATCACAACATTCTCAACAACGGTTACATGGTTGGCGAAAGCCTGGGCCTCACGGCGCACGACCGGCTGGTGATCCCGGTGCCGTTGTATCACTGCTTTGGCATGGTCATGGGCAACCTTGGCTGCATCACCCACGGCACCACGATGATTTACCCGAATGACGGCTTTGATCCGCTGCTGACCCTCAGTGCCGTCGCCGAAGAGCACGCCACCGGCCTCTACGGCGTGCCGACCATGTTCATCGCCATCCTCGATCACCCTCGCCGCGGCGAATTCGAGCTGACAAGCTTGCGCACCGGGATCATGGCCGGGGCCACATGCCCTATCGAGGTGATGCGCCGCGTCATCAGCGAGCTGCACATGGGTGAAGTGCAGATTGCCTATGGCATGACTGAAACCAGCCCGGTGTCACTGCAAACCGGTGCCAATGATGACCTCGAGCGCCGCGTCACGACTGTGGGCCGCACCCAGCCGCAGCTGGAAAACAAGATCATCGACACCGCTGGCAATACCGTCGCGCGCGGTGAAATCGGCGAGCTGTGCACGCGCGGCTACAGCGTCATGCTCGGCTACTGGAACAACCCCGATGGCACCCGTGACGCCATCGATGACGCGGGCTGGATGCACACCGGCGACCTGGCGACCATGGATGAACACGGTTACGTGTGTATCGCCGGGCGCAACAAGGACATGATCATTCGCGGTGGCGAAAACGTGTACCCGCGCGAGCTCGAAGAGTTTTTCTTCACCCACCCGGCGGTGGCAGATGTGCAAGTCATTGGCATCCCGGATGAGCGTTACGGTGAAGAGATCGTCGCCTGGGTCAAGTTCCATCCGGGCCATCTGGCCAACGAGCTGGAGCTTCAAATCTGGTGCAAGGGGCGCATCGCGCACTTCAAGACGCCCAAGCATTTCAAATTCGTGGAAGAGTTTCCGATGACGGTGACGGGCAAGATCCAGAAATTTCGCATGCGCGAAATCTCGATCGCGGAGCTGAAAAGCCAGCCCAACTGACAACCCCAACCCATCTGGCAGCGGGCTTGCTCGCGACTGCGCAGGGTCAGCCTGCTCATCTGACACTGACACACCGCCTTCGCGAGCAAGCCCGCTCCCAGCTTTTTGATCGGTGCCCGACAAGCATTTGTCGAATCCCGGAAAGCACAAAGGGGACCCGAAGGTCCCCTTTAATTTGTCGTTGCGTGCTCTTTTTTATTATTGAGGGGCGGCCTGTTGTTGTTTTTAGCAGCCGTTACCCTTTACCGCTGTTTTGGGCGACCCCCATCCGGGGTCAAGAGCAAACGTATTTTTTTGAGCGCTGATCTGCTTCTTCGTTACCGATCCAACCAGTGGCAGCTACCTGAGGTAGTTTTATTTTTCTCTAACCGGTTGCGGGTTTCGGCATGCCGTACCCTGCGAAGCACATCTTCTCCAAAAAAATCTGTTAGCTGCGTCTCTGCCGTGTTGTTTTTGTTATGTCAGAGTCGTTTCGTCTTATTTTTATTAGGTTTGGCGCTTTTTATTCTTGTTATGCGATAGAGATAGCAGAAGCCGTGCCAACTTTTTAAATTCCTTATAAATCAATGGCTTGAATTTTTGGTAGGAAAATACCTACGGCGAATGCGACAAAATATGTTCCCGTGTTACTCGATATGTAGCCGTGCGGTAACACATTGTCACAGCCGCTCTACTCAACTGGCGTTACGCGCCTTGGCAACCCGCGACCCGGTAGGCCGGCCAAGCACGCTGCTGATTTGCTGGCCCGCGAGAATCAGCGCCTGCAGGTCGATGCCGGTGTCGATACCCAGGCCGTTGAGCAGGTACACCACGTCTTCCGTCGCCACGTTACCGCTGGCGCCCTTGGCGTAAGGGCAGCCGCCGAGGCCCGCGATGGAGCTGTCGAACACCGTGATCCCTTCCAGCACACTGGCGTAGATATTCGCAATCGCCTGCCCGTAGGTGTCATGGAAGTGCCCGGCCAGCTTGTCCCGTGGCACCTGCGCGCCGACCACCTCAAACAACCGCCGCGTAGCGCCCGCCGTGCCGGTGCCGATGGTGTCGCCCAGGGAAACTTCATAGCAGCCCATGGCATACAACTCGCGTGCGACCGCCGCGACCTGTTCCGGCGCGATGTCACCTTCGTAAGGGCAACCCAACACACACGACACATACCCGCGCACGCTGACGCCGTGCTGCCTGGCCGCCGCCATGATGGGCGCAAAGCGCTCCAGGCTTTCGCTGATGGAGCAGTTGATGTTGCGCTGGGAAAACGCCTCGGACGCGGCCGCAAACACGGCGACTTCCTTTACGCCAGCGGCCACGGCGTCTTCAAAACCTCGCAGGTTCGGTGCGAGTGCGCCGTAGGTCACACCGGGTTTGCGCTGTATTTGCGCAAACACTTGCGCCGACCCGGCCATCTGCGGCACCCACTTGGGCGAGACAAAGCTGCCCACTTCGATATAGCTCAAGCCCGCGTCGGTCAGGGCATCCACCAGTTGGACCTTGTCGGCCACGCTGATGGGCTGGGCTTCGTTCTGCAGGCCGTCGCGCGGGCCGACTTCCACCAGGCGTACGTGTGAGGGGAGGGGCATGATGGCTACCTTATCGTTATTGGCCAACCTGGCTCATGGTCTGCGCCAGGGCCTGGGTGCAGCGCTCTTCGGCGGTGTCCAGTTCCAGCTTCATCTGTTCGATATCCAGCAGTTGTTGCTCAAGCTGCTCACGGCGTTCGGCGATTTTGGCGAGCATGCTGTTGAGCTGGATGTGGTTGCCGCTGCTGGGGTCGTAGAGTTCGATCAGCTCGCGGCACTCGGCCAGGGAAAAACCGATGCGCTTGCCACGCAGGATCAGTTTGAGGCTGACCTTGTCGCGCGCCGAGTAGATGCGCTCCTGGCCCCGGCGTTCCGGGGCCAGCAGGCCTTGTTCTTCATAGAAGCGAATGGCGCGGGTGGTGATGTCGAGCTCGCGCGCGAGGTCGGAGATGCTGTAAGTCGTGCTCATGGGGGCGCTCAAGAAGGTCTTGGCGCTAAGCTAATGTCAGGTTGACGTAAACGTCAAGCTGCCTTTCCAACCTTATGAGCGGGCGTGTTGTGGCGAGCAGGCTTGCCCTGCGTTGGGGGGGACGCGCCCGCAATAAATATTGATTCAATTTTCAGCAAAAACGCGGCGCTGGGGGTTGGGGCTGCTACGCAGCCCAACGCAGGGCAAGCCTGCTCGCCACACAGAGCCTGTTTGCCACAGAGAGCCTGCTAGCCACAAAAGGTCTGCTTGCCACGGGTCAGGCTTGCTTGCCGTCGAGCTTCTTCTCATGCGCCGTGACCTGTTGGCACAACTCAATCATTTGCTCGCGCATCCAGCGGTTGGCCGGGTCCTGGTCGGTGCTTTCGTGCCAGTACAGGTGGGTTTCCACCGGCGGCACGTCATTAACCGGCAGGTTGAACCAGTGCAATTCATGACGGCGGGCGAAGCGCTCGGGCACGGTCATCACCATGTCGGTCTGCTGCAACACTTGCGAGGCCATCAGGTAATGCTGGGAGCGCAGGGCGATCTTGCGCTGGATACCCATCTTGCCCAGCGCCAGGTCCACATGGCCCAGGCCGTTGCGGCGGCTGGAAATATGGATATGCGTCAGCGACAGGTAGTCATCCAGCGTGAATTTGTCCTTGCCCGCCATCGGGTGACCCTTGCGCATGGCGCACACGTAGCGGTCTTCCATCAGCTTGACGTGGCGCACTTGCGGGTCGGTGTTAAGCGGCGCATCCACGGCAAAATCCAGGCGCCCGGCCGCGAGCTCCTTGGTGGTTTCGCGGCGTTTGGACAGGAAACTCTCGATCACCACTGTCGGCGCCAGGCGGCGCAGGCGCTGGAACAACAGCGGCAGAATCACCGCTTCGGTGAGGTCGGTCATGCTGATGCGGTAGGTCTTGGCCGCCTGCTGCGGGTTGAAAATCCGGCTTTCCTGCACCGACACCCGCAGCAACGACAACGCATTGCGCACCGGGCCGATGATGTTCTGCGCCATCGGCGTGGGCACCATGCCTTGGGCCGTGCGCACGAACAGCGGGTCATTGAAGGTTTCGCGCAAGCGCGCCAGCGCGTTGGACACCGCCGGCTGGGTAATGCCGACGATCTGCCCGGCACGGGTCAGGTTGGCTTCGGTGTAGATCGCGTCGAAGACAATAAAGAGGTTGAGGTCGACCTTGCTCAGATTCATTTCGTTGCGCTCTTATTGTTAGGTGGCGATTTGTCAGGTGTTCAGGCGTCGATCATATATCGGTGATGAATGTTAATACACGCCGAGAATAGGCTAGGTAAATTATCAGCGCTGTTCTAGCATCGATTGCATGACCTAAACAACCTCTCAGAGAAGGGAGCTGCTCATGGATTTCGCCTATTCGCCCAAGGTTCAGGAACTGCGTGAACGCGTCACCGCATTCATGGACGCTTACGTTTACCCGGCCGAGCCGGTGTTCGAACGCCAGGTCAGCGAAGGTGATCGCTGGCAGCCCACCGCCATCATGGAAACGCTGAAAGCCAAGGCGAAGGCCGAAGGCCTGTGGAACCTGTTCCTGCCCGAATCCGAACTGGGCGCCGGCCTGACCAATCTCGAATACGCACCACTGGCCGAGATCATGGGCCGCTCGCTGCTGGGCCCGGAGCCGTTCAACTGCTCCGCCCCCGACACCGGCAACATGGAAGTGCTGGTGCGCTACGCCAACGAAGAGCAAAAACAACGCTGGCTCGAGCCGTTGCTGCGCGGCGAGATTCGCTCGGCCTTTGCCATGACCGAGCCGGACGTGGCGTCTTCGGACGCCACCAACATGGCTGCCCGCGCCGAGCGCCAGGGCGACGAGTGGGTGATCAACGGCAAAAAATGGTGGACTTCCGGCGCCTGCGATCCGCGCTGCAAGATTTTGATCTTCATGGGCCTGAGCAACCCGGATGCGCCACGTCATCAGCAGCACTCGATGATCCTGGTGCCGGTGGATGCCCCCGGCGTCAAAATCGTGCGCCCATTGCCGGTGTTCGGTTACGACGACGCCCCGCACGGCCACGCCGAAGTGCTGTTCGACAACGTGCGCGTGCCGTACGAGAACGTACTGCTCGGCGAAGGTCGCGGCTTCGAAATTGCCCAGGGCCGTCTTGGCCCAGGCCGTATCCACCACTGCATGCGCTCCATCGGCATGGCCGAGCGCGCGCTGGAACTGATGTGCAAACGCTCCGTCAGCCGCACCGCGTTCGGTAAACCGTTGGCCCGCCTGGGCGGCAATATCGACAAGATCGCCGACTCACGGATGGAAATCGACATGGCCCGTCTGCTGACGTTAAAAGCGGCGTACATGATGGACACCGTGGGCAACAAAGTTGCGAAAAGCGAAATCGCGCAGATCAAGGTGGTGGCGCCGAACGTGGCGTTGAAGGTCATCGACCGCGCCATCCAGATTCACGGTGGCGCCGGCGTTTCCAACGACTTCCCGCTGGCCTACATGTACGCCATGCAACGCACCTTGCGCCTGGCCGACGGCCCGGATGAAGTGCACCGTGCGGCAATCGGCAAGTTCGAGATCGGCAAGTACGTGCCCAAAGAGCTGATGCGCAGCGGGCAGTAAGTGTGGCGAGCGGGCTTTGCCCCGCGTAGGGCTGCGCAGCAGCCCTAAAACCCTGCGACCGGTTCTGCCTGGAAGAGTGATTATGGGGCTGCTTCGCAGCCCTACGCGGGGCAAGCCCGCTCGCTACGCAGGCGTGCTCGCCAGGCGTCAGTGCACCCAAACCTCCACTCGCCGATTTTTGATCCGCCCCTCATCCGCCGTGTTCGCCGCCACCGGCATCTGCGCGCCGAACCCGAGAATATCGCGCAGCACCACGCCGTTCCTCACCAGTTCGCGGCGCACCGCCATTGCCCGCAATTTCGACAGTAGCGCGGCGCGCTGTGGGTCATTCTTGGCGTCGCCAAACCCTACGAGCGTCACCTGCTTGTCGAGCTTGTCGTGGCTTTTCAGGTACGCCACCACCCGCTGCAGATCCTGGCGTGCCTTGTTGTCGAGGCTGGCGCTGCCCTCTTCGAAGCGAAAATTCACGCTCAATCGCTGGGCCTCACGCGCGATGGCTTGATAGTCCGCAGGCATCGACGGGCGCGGCTCCACGCTGATCGCCTGCACCTGCTGCGCGATAAAACCGTTGGCCGCAACAATCGCCTGGCCTTTGCTGCTCTGGCTGAAGTCCACGAGCGCCTTGGCCCACGCGTTGTGGCTCGATGGCGGCAGGTAAAAGAACAGTCGGCGTGACAGCGGGTAGTCCTCGGTGGCAATCAGACTGTTCAACGGCAACATCGGTTGTGAGTCGCCATCGACGATTGCCACAGCCTTGGCCTGGCGCACATACGGCAGGCCGATGAAGCCGATGCCCTGAGCGTCCTGGCTTACGGCATCGGACAGTTGCTCACTGGACTCAAAACGCTTGGCAGGCGCCAGGGGTTTACCGCGCAGGCGTAGCACCAGTTCCTTAAAGGTGTCGTAGGTGCCGGACTGATCATCTCGGGCATACAAATGAATCGGCCCGCCGATGCCACCCAGTGCCTCCCACGTGTCGACTTCGCCATTGAAAATTTGCGCCAGTTGCTCGGTGTTCAGGGTATTCAACGGGTTTTTCGGGTTGAGGATAATCGCCAGGCCATCAATGGCGATCACTTGCTCAGCCTCGGGGCTTTTCAGGTCGCCCAAGGGTTCAAGGTCCACCAGTTCGCTGTCCTTGATCGGGCGCGACGACGCGGCGAGGTCGGCGCTGAGGTTTTTCAGCGCGGCGAACCCGGTACTGGAGCCGTGGGCCGCCACCTCGATGGTGACCGTCCTGCCTTGGCGGGTCTTGCCGATCACGCGCTGTTCATTGGCGCCGTCGCCCGGTTCACTGTGCACCGCCTGCACGCCCTGGTGTTGCATCATGCCCATGACCAGCGCGGGCCCGAGCGCGGCGCCAATGGTGTTGGAACCCTGGATGCGCAACGCGGGGCCTTGGTCGGGAACGGGCAGGGGAGTGGCAACTGCGTATAGGGGCAGGATCAACAGAAGCAGAACGCGCAGCATCATGCCGGCACCTTCTTAAGCCAAGGGGAGTGCCGGGAGATTAAGTCAGTAAGGTTTCAACGGTGTGACTGGCACACAACCAACCCAAAGTTGGGGGCTGGCTTGCCTGCGATAGCATCAACCCGGTTTAGCTGGAAAACCTGGGTGCGTGCATCGCCGGCAAGCCAGCTCCCACACGAGCCAGCTCCTACTTTGAGTCGCGTCAGCTCAGTTCGAGCCAGATCGGCGCGTGGTCGGACGGTTTTTCCAGCGCCCGAAGCTCGTAGTCCACGCCGGCATCCTTGACCCGCGGCACCAGGCCGTTGGACGCCATGATCACGTCAATGCGCAGGCCACGCTTGGGCTCATCTTCGAACCCACGGCTGCGGTAATCAAACCAACTGAAGCGGTCGGCCACGTCCGGGTTGAGGTGGCGGAAGCTGTCCACCAGGCCCCAGTTTTTCAGACGGGCCATCCACTCGCGTTCTTCTGGCAAGAAGCTGCATTTGCCGGTTTTCAGCCAGCGTTTGGCGTTGTCGGCGCCGATACCGATGTCGCAGTCTTGCGGGGAGATGTTGATGTCGCCCATCACCACCAATGCCTGGTCATTGCTGAACTGGCTTTCCAGCAGGTGCTGCAAATCTTCGTAGAAGCGTTTTTTGGCCGGAAACTTGGTCGGGTGGTCGCGGCTTTCGCCCTGGGGGAAGTAGCCGTTCATGATGGTCACGGGGTTGCCGTTCTCATCGGCGAAGGTGCCCCAGATGAAGCGGCGCTGGGCGTCTTCTTCATCGCTGGCAAAACCTTTGTGCACGCTCAGCGCTTCTTTGCGCGAGAGCAGGGCCACGCCGTAGTGGCCTTTTTGGCCGTGGTAATAAACGTGGTAGCCCAACGCCTGCACTTCGGCCAACGGGAACTGGTCATCATGAACCTTGGTTTCCTGCAGGCCGATCACGTCCGGTTGATGCTTTTCAATCAGCGCCGCCAGCTGATGAGGGCGGGCGCGCAGCCCGTTGATATTGAAGGAGACGATTTTCATGGTCGGCAGTCCAGTCTGGCAAAAGGGCGATGCTAGCCGACAAGTCCGACGGGGGCCAGCGTGGCGGTCGAGCAGATGCACTGCTAATGTCTGGGAACGACTGGTGCTGCGTAGGTTCGTACCCATAAGAACGCCATCTTCTGAATGGCGCCCAGGGAGATTGACTGTATGCCTGACACTTCGACGGCCCTTGCCGAGATCCGCCTGCTCAACAGCGGCTATTCGCGCGAAGCGCGCTCCATGCTCTACCAGGCTTATCGGCATGAGCCGACATTCGCCTACATCTTTGAAGCTGAACGCCCAGGCTATGAACAGCGGGTACGCGCCACGGTGCGTGAGCTGGTCAAGCAGCATTTCTTTCAGAAACTGCCCGCCATCGGCCTGTTCGTCAACGACCGGCTGATCGGCATCGCCCTGATTGCGCCACCCCAACGGCGCCTGGGCATTACCGAAAGCTGGGCGTGGCAATTGCGCATGTGGTTGAGCACCGGTGTACGCGGCACTCGCCGTTACCTGGAATACCATCACGCGGTGCTGGCGTGCCTGCCGGCCGAGTCGGTGCACGTGCTGCCGTTGTTGGGCATCCACCCGCAATTTCAGGGCAAGCACTATGGCGAGCAGCTGCTTGAGGCCGTGCACAACTGGTGCGCCGACGATCCGCACTCCTCAGGCGTAGTGCTCGATACCGGCAACTCACGCTACCTGGATTTTTATAAGCGTCAGGGCTATGAGGAAATCGGCGAAGTGGCGATAGGGCCTATCCTGGAACACGTGTTTTTTCACCCCAATCCGCAGTCGTTACATGCTGCAACGGCTTAATGCAGAATTATTCAGACTATTCCGGGTTCAAAGTCTCTCCCCAGCTCGTGTAGCATCCGCGCCTATGAAGCTTCCAGGAAGATTTACCAGCGGCTTGATTCTGCTGTTCACAAGCTGCGGCGCCTTGGCGCAAAGCGAATTGGACGTGCGGATCAAGCCTACAAACGACGCGTTGAAAGCCAACATCGAAGGCTATATCGGCGGGGTAGGCGATCGTGATGAAGAAGCCCTGTTGCGGTTCAGCCGCGGCGCCGAAGAGCAGGCCCGCAAGGCTGCCCAGGCGCTGGGCTACTATCAGCCACAAATCGTCAGTGATGTAAAAGGCGGCAAGAATCCACGCCTGATCCTCACCATCGACCCCGGCGAGCCGGTGCATCTGCGCAACGTGACCCTTCGGGTTGACGGCCAGGCCGCGAGCCTCAAGGCTTTTCGCGTGCCCGACAGCAGCGACCTCAAATCCGGTGCCGTGCTCAATCACGGCCACTACGAAGACGCCAAGCGTCTGATCCAGAACCAGGCCTCGCGCTACGGCTTTTTCAGCGGGCGCTTTACCAGCCAGAAACTCTCGGTTGACCCCAAAGCCGGCGTCGCCGATATCGAACTCATCTACGACAGCGGCCCACGCTACAGCATGGGCAAGGTCAGTTTTGCCGGCGACACGCCGTTTGATGAAGACCTGCTGCAACGCATGGTGCCGTTCAAAAGCGGCGACCCTTACGACTCCGAGCTGATCGCCGAACTCAACCAGAACCTGCAGGCGAGTGGCTTTTTCGAAGCTGTGCGCGTAGACGCAAGCCCCGCCGCCTCGGCCAACGATGTGATCCCGGTGGCGGTGCAACTGGACACCCGCAAGCCGCGCACCATGGGCCTGGGCCTGGGTTACTCGACTGACGTCGGCCCGCGCGGCAAAGCCAACTGGACGCGTCACTGGGTCAACCCACAAGGTCACAGTTATGGCTGGGAAGCCGAGCTGTCGGCGCCGCGTCAGAACGTCGGCCTGTGGTACGACATCCCGCTGGACCCGCCGCTTACCGACAAGCTGCGGTTTGCCGGCGGCTACCAGAATGAAGAAATCGCCAATACCGACACCCTGAGTAAATTGCTCACCCTGGGCCCTGAATGGCACAGCAAATTGCCCAGCGGCTGGACGCGGGTCATCTCGCTCAAATACCAGCGCGAAGAATACCGCCTGGGCAACGACTCGGGCCTGAGTAACCTGGTGATGCCGGGGATCAATTATTCCTACCTGCGCAGCGACAACCGCATCGATCCGCACAATGGCTATCGCCTGATGTTCGACGCCAAGGTCGCCAAGGAAGGCCTGGGTTCCGACACTAACCTGCTTTACGGGACTGCCACCATCAAGGGCTTGACCACCTTGTGGGACAACCACCGCTTTCTCGGCCGCGCGCAGTTTGGCGGCAGTGCCACCAATGGCTATAAATCGGTGCCGCCGTCGCTGCGCTTTTTTGCCGGTGGTGACCAGAGCGTGCGTGGCTACGAGTACCAGACGTTGTCACCCGAAAACGATCGCGGTGACCGCATCGGCGGCCGCTACATGGTGGCGTTGAGTGCCGAATATCAATATTCCATCGCCGAAAAATGGCGGATTGCGACCTTTGTCGACCAAGGCAACTCCTTCAACAGCCTGGACATGCCGAGCCTGAAAACCGGTGTGGGGGTGGGCGTGCGCTGGGTGTCGCCGGTCGGCCCGATTCGCCTCGACCTGGCCCATGCCCTGGAAGATCCGGGCGGCATTCGTTTGCACTTTTCCATGGGGCCTGAGCTGTGATGCGTGGTTTGAAAATAGCGGGGCTGGCCATCGTGGCAGTCTTCGCCGTGGTGTTACTGGCACTGTGGGCGGTACTCGGCAGCCAAGCGGGCAGCCGCTGGGCCTTGAGCCAGGTGCCGGGATTGACGGTGGAGAGTTTCCAGGGGCATTTGGGTGGCCAATGGCGTGTCGACCACCTGTTGTGGCAGCAAGACACCAGCCGGGTCGAGCTGAATGCGGCGAAGTTCGACTGGTCGCCAGCATGCCTGCTGCGCATGACCCTGTGCATCAACCAGTTGGACGTGGAACAGGTCAGCCTGCAATTTCCACCCAGTACCGATGACAGCAGCAGCGGGCCGATCCAGCTGCCGGAGTTGAAACTGCCGGTGGCGATCCAGTTGGGCGACGTACGCGTCGGTAGCCTGCTGTTCAATGGCAGCGAAGAGCTCAAGGGCTTGCAGCTCGCGGCGCACTGGACCGCCGCGGGCCTGCAGATCGACTCGGTGCACCTGCAACGCGACGACCTGGTGCTGGACCTGGCGGGTCTGCTGCAACCGACCGGCAACTGGCCGCTGAGCGCCACGGGCAACCTGAGCCTGCCGTACGCGCCCGGCGGCGCGCCGTGGAAGGTTGCGCTCAAGGTCGACGGAGACTTGCTCAAGACCCTCAAGCTCGACGCCGACAGCAGTGGCTACCTGCCCGCCAAACTCAGCGGTGAGCTGCAACCTTTGGTGGAGAACCTGCCCGCGCAATTGCACATCAGCGCCGACGGCTTCAAACCCAGCGCCGACTTGCCCGACACCCTGCAACTCAATCAACTGGACCTCACCGCCAAGGGCGACCTGAGCAGCGGTTATCAACTGCTGGGCAAGGCCGTGCTACCAGCGGAAAAAGGCCCGGTGGACCTGCTGCTGCAGGGCAAGGTTGACGCCAAGGGCGCGCAGATCGCCGGCCTGGATTTGAATGCGGGCGACCAGCAAAGCCTCAAGCTCAGCGCCAATCTGGACTGGCAACAGGGCTTCAGCGCCGACGCCAGGATCGATTGGCTGGATTTTCCCTGGCACCGCCTCTACCCATTGATTGATGAGCCGCAGTTCGCGCTGCATACGCTCAACGGCGAGATTTCCTACAAAGACGGCAATTACCTCGGCAACCTCAAGGCCGACCTCGACGGCCCGGCGGGCAAATTCAATGTGGTCACGCCGTTCAGTGGCGACCTCAAGCAACTCTTCCTGCCCGAACTGAAATTGACAGCCGGCCAAGGCAAGGCTGAAGGCCACCTGAGTCTGCAGTTTGCCGACGGCATTGCCTGGGACACCGCGCTGGACCTGTCGGCGCTGAACCCGGCGTACTGGGTCGCGGAGCTGCCGGGCACGTTGGCCGGGCCGCTGCGCAGCAAGGGCGAGTTCAAACATGAACAACTCAAGCTCAACGCCGACCTCGACCTCAAGGGCCGCTTGCGCGGGCAGACTGCCGTGCTGGCCGCCAAGGCGCAAGGCGCAGGCGAGCAATGGACCCTGGCCAACCTTGACATTCGCCTGGGTGATAACCGCATCAACGGTAGCGGCAGCCTGCAGCAACGTGTGGCCGGGCAGATCGATATCAAGCTGACGCGCCTGGCCCAGCTGTGGCCGCAACTGCGCGGGCAGATTAACGGGCGTGTCGATGTGGCCGGTACGTTGCAGGCGCCGCAAGGCAAACTCGACCTTAAAGGCCAGCAACTGGCGTTCGCCGACAATCAACTGCAAAACCTCACCCTGGACGCCACGCTCGACAACGCCCAGCGCGCGAAGATCGACCTCAAGGGCAGTGGCATCCAGGCCGGTGACACCCAGGTCGGCACCCTGACCGCCAGCGCTCAAGGTGATATCAAGCGCCAGAAAGTCCAGCTGGACCTGGCCGGGCCGCTCGTCAAGCTGGGCCTGGCACTCGATGGCGACCTCGACAAAGGTAACTGGCGCGGGCGCCTGGCCAGCGGTGACGTTCAAGCCGGTGGCCAGGACTGGAAGCTGCAAGCCCCGGCCAGGATCGAACGCCTGGCGGACGGCAAGCTGACCTTTGCGGCGCATTGCTGGGTGTCCGGCCCTGCCAGCCTGTGCGGTGAAGATCAGCGCCTGATGCCTGAGCCGAAGTTGCGTTACCACCTCAAGCAATTCCCCATCGACAGCCTGGCTGCCTTCCTGCCCAAGGATTTCGCCTGGCAAGGCAAGCTCAACGCCGACGTGCAGCTCGACCTGCCCGCCAGCGGCCCTAAAGGCGTGATCGCGGTGGATGCCAGCGGTGGCACGCTGCGCGTCAAGGACAAGGCCCAGTGGGTGGATTTCCCCTACGACACCCTGAAGCTGGAAACCACCCTTAACCCCAAACGCATCGACACTCAGCTGACCTTCCGCGGCGGCAAGCTCGGTGAGTTGCTGGTGCAGGCGCAGATCAACCCGCTGCCCAACAACAAGCCGATCACCGGTAATTTCAGCCTCAACGGCCTGGACCTCGCCGTGGCCCGACCGTTTGTGCCGATGGTGGACAAACTCACCGGCAAGCTCAACGGCAACGGGCGTATCTCCGGTGGTTTGCTGGCACCGCAGGTCAACGGCAACGTGAATCTGGTGGGCGGTGAAGTCTCCGGGCCCGAGTTGCCGATCAGCCTCGAAGGCTTGAACGTGCAGGCGCTGATTGCCGGCGAAAGCGTGCAGTTGAATGGCGCGTGGCGCAGCGGCAAGGCCGGGCAGGGCAGCCTCAAGGGGCAGATCGACTGGGGCCAGGCGCTGGTGGTGGACCTCAGCCTGCAAGGCGCGCAACTGCCGGTCACGGTTGAGCCTTACGCCAAGCTGGAAGTGGCGCCGGACCTGAAAATCAGCCTGAAAAACGACAAGCTGGCGATTGCCGGCAAGGTGCATATCCCGCGTGGCGACATCACTGTGCGTGAGTTGCCGCCGTCCACCGTCAAGGTCTCCGATGACACGGTGATCGTCGGCAGCCAGACCGCGCAGGGCAAGCCGCCGATGGCGATGGCCATGGACATCGACGTGGTGGTGGGCGAAGACCAGCTCAACTTTGCGGGCTTCGGGCTCACCGCCAAAGTGCAGGGCCATGTGCACATCGGCGACAACATGGACACCCGTGGCGAGCTGTGGCTCAACGACGGCCGCTACCGTGCCTACGGGCAGCGGCTTGACGTGCGCCGCGCGCGGTTGTTGTTTGCAGGGCCACTGGACCAACCGTTCCTGGATGTCGAGGCCGTGCGCGTCGTTACCGAACCGTCCAGAACGGTGACGGCCGGTATTCGCTTGAGCGGCAGCGCCGAGCAGCCGACCACGCAGATCTTCTCCGAGCCGACCATGCCTCAGGAGGATGCGCTCTCGTACCTGGTGCTGGGGCGTTCGCGCAACAACACCGGCGAAGACAACAATATGCTGGCCGAGGCCGCCCTGGGGTTGGGGTTGATGGGCAGCGCCGGGGTCACCTCGGATATCGCCAACCAGCTGGGCATTCAGGACTTCGACCTCGACACCCAGGGCACCGGCAATAACACCGCCGTGGTGGCCAGCGGCAAGATCACCGAAAAACTCAGCCTGCGGTATGGGGTCGGGGTGTTCGAACCGGCCAGTACGATTGCCTTGCGCTACCTGCTGAGCAAGAAGGTGTACCTGGAAGTGGCCAGTGGCGTGGCCAGTTCACTGGATATCTTCTACAAGCGCGATTTCTAAACCTTCACGCACAAATAGGGTGGGAGCTGGCTTGCCGGCGATGGCGGTCCATCAGTCGATGATTTATTGACTGACAGACCGGCATTGCAGGTAAGCCTGCTCCCACATTTGTTTGCGGTGCAGCCCACCTGTCGGTCAATTAGCAAGCAAGCTAATAATTCCATTTGACATTCGCTGCCTAAGCAGTAACATCTTGTCATACATTCACTGCCTAGGCAGTAATAAGGTGACTTTCGATGACCCATTTCACCCCTGACAGCTTTCGCAACTGCCACCTCGGCCTGTTGCTGGGCCGCGCCGCGCTGCTCAAGGACCGCATTATCGACACGCATATGGAACCGCATGGCGTCACCGCCGCGCAGTTCAAGGTGTTGATCATCATTGCCCAGTATGAGGTCGACACGCCCGCCGAGCTGTGTCGCAACCTGTCGCTGGACAGCGGCTCCATGACCCGCATGCTCGACCGCCTGGAGCAAAAGGGCCTGCTGGCGCGCAAGCGTTCCGAGCAGGACCGGCGCCAGGTGCAGTTGGTACTGACCGAAGATGGCCAGCGCCTGGCAGACATGCTGCCGCACATCGGCGCGCAGTCGATGAATGAGCTGGCCGGCGCCCTGCAGCCCGGCGAGTTGCAAACCCTGGAAAAAATCCTCACGAAAATTCTGGTAGCTGCCGGTGACGCCATCGTCATCCAGCGGGTAGGTAATCAATGAACACACGCGCACTTAGCCTGGTGCTGGTGGCGATGAGCATGGCCGGTTGTGCCAACTTCAGCGGCCTCGACACCCAGGGCCAACGCCTCGACGCCAACACGTTGCAAACCGGCAAGTCCCTCAGTGGCGTGACCTTGTCCAGCGCCGCTTGGCCGACGGCCGATTGGTGGAAGAGTCTCGGCGACCCGCAGTTGGACGGCTTGATCCATGAAGCCCTGCAAAACAGTCCTGACATGCAAGTCGCCAGCGCCCGTGCCCACCAAGCGCAGGCCGCTGCCTACGCCGCCGATGCCGCCCGCATGCCGACCCTGGATGCCAGCGCCGGCGTGAGCCGTTCGCGTCTGGCCAAGGATCAGGACCCGCTGGGGCAGGGCGATGCCTACGCCACCGTGCGTAACATCGGCGCCAGCTTCAACTACAACTTTGACCTGTGGGGTGGCCAGCGCGCCGCCTGGGAAGCTGCGTTGGGCCAGGCGCGTGCCGCCGAGGTCGATCAGCAAGCCGCGCGCCTGACCCTGGCCGCCAACGTGGCCAAGGCCTACAGCGACCTGGGCCAGGCGCACATCGTGCGAGACCTGGCCGCCGACGACCTCAAGCGCACCCGCCAGATGCTCGACCTGAGCAAGCGCCGCCTGAGTTCCGGCATCGACAGCCAGTACCAGTACCAGCAGACCGAAAGCCTGGAAGCCAGCTCTGAGTCGCAACTGATCGATGCAGAAAAACAGCTGCAAAGCGCCAAGATTGCCCTGGCCGTATTGCTTGGCAAAGGCCCCGACCGTGGCAGCGAGCTGACCCGCCCGAACGTGCTCAAACCCAGCGCCGTTGCCGTGCCTTCTGTGCTGCCGGCCGAGTTGCTGGGCCGTCGCCCGGACTTGATCGCCGCCCGTTGGCGCGTCGAGGCGGCGAGCAAGAACGTCGCCGCGAGCAAGACCCGCTTCTACCCCAACCTCAACCTGAGCGCGAGCGCCGGGGCCGAGTCGTTGTTGGGCGACGCGATGTTTGGCTCGGCCAGCCGTTTCTTCAGCATTGCGCCGACAATCTCGTTGCCGATCTTCGACGGTGGCCGCCTGCGCGCCGACCTCGATGCCCGCGACGCCGATTACGACCTGGCGGTGGCCCAGTACAACAAAACCCTGGTGCAAGCCCTGGGCGATATTGGCAACACCCTTTCGCAATTGCGCGATACCGGTCGGCAGATCCAGGCGCAGCAACACGCCGCGGACATTGCCCAGCAGTCCTACGACACCGGGGTTCAGCGCTACAGCTCGGGGATCGGGAATTACCTGGATGTACTCAGCATCGAGCAGCAATTGCTGCAGGCCCAGCGTCAGTTGGCGGCCTTGAATGCTGCGCAGATCGATCTGTCGATTCAATTGATGCAAGCCCTGGGTGGCGGGTACAACGCCGATAACGTGGCCGTAACCACCCCAGCTACACGCACGGAATAATTTGAGGTATTTGTCATGGCCACTGCCGAAAGCAACAACGCAACAGAGCAACCCAAAGAGCAGCCTAAAGAGCAGCAGAAAGACAGCAACCCACGCAAACGCAAAATCATGCTGATCGGCCTGGCGCTGATCGTGATTCTCGGTGTGATTGGCGTGTGGGCCTGGTATGAGCTTTACGGGCGCTTCAACGAGAGCACCGACGATGCCTATGTGAACGGCAACGTGGTGGAAATCACCCCGCTGGTCACCGGCACCGTGGTCAGCATCGGCGCCGACGACGGCGACCTGGTCCACGAAGGCCAGGTGCTGATCAACTTCGACCCCAATGACGCCGCTGTCGGCCTGCAAAGTGCCAAGGCCAACCTCGCGCGCACCGTGCGCCAGGTGCGGGGTTTGTACAGCAACGTTGATGGCATGAAAGCCCAGGTGCTGGCGCAGCAAGCCAACGTGCAAAAGGCCCAGGACAATTACAACCGTCGTAAGAACCTAGCCGCCGGCGGCGCGATCTCTCAGGAAGAACTGTCCCACGCCCGTGACGACCTGACCTCGGCGCAAAGCGCCCTGGCCAACGTGCAGCAACAGTTCAAGACCTCCAGCGCGCTGGTGGACGACACGGTGATTTCGTCCCACCCGGACGTGCAGGCCGCCGCCGCGCAACTGCGCCAGGCGTACTTGACCAACGCCCGCAGCACCTTGATTGCACCCGTAACCGGCTATGTGGCCAAGCGCACGGTGCAATTGGGTCAGCGCGTGCAGCCGGGTACCGCGTTGATGGCGGTGATCCCGCTGAACCAGTTGTGGATCGACGCCAACTTCAAGGAAACCCAGCTGCGCGATATGCGTATTGGCCAGCCGGTGGACATCGAGTCGGATATCTACGGCAGTGACGTGAAGTACAGCGGCACCGTGGACAGCCTGGGCGCCGGTACCGGCAGCGCGTTTGCCTTGCTGCCGGCGCAGAACGCCACCGGTAACTGGATCAAGATCGTGCAACGGGTGCCCGTGCGTATTCACATCAACGCCGACGAGCTGGCCAAGCACCCGCTGCGTGTGGGCTTGAGCACCGTGGTCAACGTGGACCTGCACGACAAGAGCGGCCCGGTACTGGCGCAACAGGCGCCGCAAAAGGCCTCGTTCACCACCAACGTGTATGACCGCCAATTGGCCGAAGCCGATGCCATGATCACTCAGCTGATCCATGACAACAGCCTCGCCGCGCCCAAGGCTGTGCAACGCTGATGAGCAATAACGCCTCGTTCACGCCACCCAGCCTGTTGATGGCCACTATTGGCCTGTCGCTGGCGACCTTTATGCAGGTGCTCGACACCACGATCGCCAACGTGGCCTTGCCGACCATTTCCGGCAACCTCGGCGTGAGTTCGGAGCAGGGCACCTGGGTGATCACCTCGTTTGCGGTGAGCAACGCGATTGCCTTGCCGCTGACCGGCTGGTTGAGCCGGCGCTTTGGCGAGGTGAAGCTGTTTTTGTGGGCGACCATCCTGTTTGTGCTGGCCTCGTTCCTCTGCGGTATTTCCACCTCGATGCCTGAGCTGATCGGCTTTCGGGTGCTGCAGGGCCTGGTGGCTGGGCCGCTGTACCCGATGACTCAAACGTTGCTGATCGCGGTCTACCCGCCGGCGAGGCGCGGCATGGCCCTGGCGCTGCTGGCGATGGTCACGGTGGTGGCGCCGATTGCCGGCCCGATCCTTGGCGGCTGGATTACCGACAGCTACAGCTGGCCGTGGATCTTCTTTATCAACGTACCCATCGGCATCTTTGCGGTGCTGGTGGTGCGTTCGCAGTTGAAGAAACGTCCGGTGGTCACCAGTTACCAGCCGATGGATTACGTCGGGCTGCTGAGCCTGATCGTCGGTGTCGGCGCGTTGCAGATCATCCTCGACAAGGGCAATGACCTGGACTGGTTCGAATCCAACTTCATCATCATCGGTGCCGTGATTTCGGCGATAGCTCTGGCGGTGTTCGTCATCTGGGAAATGACCGACAAGCACCCGGTGGTCAACCTGCGGTTGTTTGCCTACCGCAACTTCCGCATCGGCACCATTGTGCTGGTGCTGGGTTATGCAGGGTTCTTCGGCATCAACCTGATCCTGCCGCAATGGCTGCAAACCCAGATGGGCTACACCGCCACCTGGGCGGGCCTGGCGGTGGCGCCGATCGGGATTCTGCCGGTGTTGATGTCGCCGTTCGTGGGCAAGTATGCGAACAAGTTCGACCTGCGTTTGCTGGCCGGGCTGGCGTTCCTGGCGATTGGCCTGAGTTGCTTCATGCGTGCCGGCTTTACCAATGAAGTCGACTTCACGCACATCGCCCTGGTGCAGCTGTTCATGGGCATTGGCGTGGCGCTGTTCTTCATGCCGACCTTGAGCATCCTGATGTCCGACCTGCCGCCGGCGCAAATCGCCGACGGCGCGGGCCTGGCGACCTTCCTGCGGACCCTGGGCGGCAGTTTTGCGGCCTCGCTGACCACCTGGATCTGGATTCGCCGGGCGGACCAGCACCATGCCTACATGAGCGAGAACATGACCACCTACGACTCGGCCACCCGTGACGCCTTGCAGGCACTCGGCGGGGCAGGGCACAAGGCCTATGCGCAGCTGGACCAGATCCTCACCAGCCAGGCGTACATGATGTCCACCGTGGATTACTTCACGCTGCTGGGGTGGATGTTCATGGGCTTGATCGTGATTGTGTGGCTGGCGAAACCACCGTTTGCGGCGAAGGCCGGGCCGGAGGCTTCGGGGCACTGATTCGAGGTTGTACGCGGTCAAAAAGGTGGGAGCGGGCTTGCTCGCGAAGGCGGTGGTTCAGTCGATACTTGAGTTGACTGACACGCCGCCTTCGCGAGCAAGCCCGCTCCCACATTTGGATCTCTGTTCACATTGGGTCGGTGGTGTCTGAGAATCAGGCGCCAGGCAGCGCCAGCTGCGGATTAACGAAGTCAAATGCCGCCAGCGCAAACCCTTGCTCGTCCACCTGCAACGCCCAGCCCTGCTTGTCCCAATCCCCCAGCACAATGCGCTTGGCCGCCTGATCACCAATCTGCAACTTATGGATTGCCGGGCGGTGCGTATGGCCGTGGACCAGGGTGCGCACGCCAAACTGCTGCATCACCCGCGGCACTTCCTCGGGCGTCACATCGACAATGTCGTTGGCTTTCATGCGTGTCTGCGCGCGGCTTTCACTGCGCAGCTTGCGCGCCAGCTTGTGGCGGGTGCGCAATGGCAGGTGCCGCAGGATAAACAGCACAATCGGGTTACGCAGGATGCGCCGCAGCTTCATGTAGCCAACGTCGCGGGTGCACAGGCTGTCGCCGTGCATCAACAGCACAGGCTCACCGTAGAGCTGCACGACACTCGGGTCCTTGAGCAAGGTGGCACCTGCGGCTTTGCAGAACGCCTTGCCGATCAGGAAATCGCGGTTGCCGTGCATGATGAAAATCGGGGTGCCGCTGTCGCTCAGCTCACGCAATGCTGCGCAAATCGAGCGCTGGAAAGGTGTCATCCCATCGTCGCCAATCCAGGCTTCAAAGAAGTCGCCCAGAATGTACAACGCCTGGGCGCCACGGGCGCGGCCGTGGAGCAAAGCCAGAAACGCCCGGGTGATGTCCGGGCGCTCCTCTTCCAGATGCAAATCTGAAATCAGCAGTATCACCCAACGATCTCGGCTTTCTCGACGATAACGTCTTCTACCGGAACGTCCTGGTGACCGGCTTTGCCGGTGGTCTGCACGGCTTTGATCTTGTCGACGACGTCCTGGCCTTCGGTCACTTTACCGAATACCGCGTAGCCCCAACCCTGCACGTTCTTGCCGCTGTGGTTCAGGAAGGCGTTGTCGGCGACGTTGATGAAGAACTGCGCGGAGGCCGAATGCGGCTCCATGGTACGGGCCATGGCGACGGTGTACTTGTCGTTGGAAAGGCCGTTGTCCGCTTCGTTCTGGATGCTTGGGCGCTTGTCTTTCTTTTCTTTCATGCCAGGCTCGAAACCGCCGCCCTGGACCATGAAGTTACCGATGACACGGTGGAAAACGGTGTTTTCGTAGTGGCCGGCTTTAACGTATTCGATGAAGTTGGCGACGGTGATCGGCGCTTTCTCGGCGTTCAGCTCGATGACGATGTCACCGTGGTTGGTGGTCAATTTGACTTGAGTCATGTTCACTACTCTTTTCAGGGAATTCGTGGGTTTGGACGCCTGAGCGCCTCACCTGATTGGCTAAACAGAAGCCAAGGCGCGCAGTTTAGCGTGACCTGCAGGAATTTCGAGGTGGTTTTTTACCGCCGATGCATTAAATGCAGCAGTTTTCGACCACGCTCTGTCAGCGGCTTGACAGCTTCGGCTATCATAAGCCCTTTGTTTTATCGGCCCTACTTCTGGCCAAGCACTTCGTCTGTTCAAGGATCCTATGAGCAAGCCCACTGTCGACCCTACCTCGAATTCCAAGGCCGGACCTGCCGTCCCGGTCAATTTCCTGCGCCCGATCATCCAGGCGGACCTGGATTCGGGCAAGCACACGCAGATCGTCACCCGTTTCCCGCCTGAGCCCAACGGTTACCTGCACATCGGCCACGCCAAGTCGATCTGTGTGAACTTCGGCCTGGCCCAGGAGTTCGGTGGCGTCACGCACCTGCGTTTCGACGACACCAACCCGGCCAAGGAAGACCAGGAATACATCGACGCCATCGAAAGCGACATCAAGTGGCTGGGCTTCGAATGGTCCGGTGAAGTGCGCTATGCCTCCAAGTATTTCGACCAGTTGTTCGACTGGGCCGTCGAGTTGATCAAGGCCGGCAAGGCCTACGTAGACGACCTGACCCCGGAGCAAGCCAAGGAATACCGTGGCACCCTGACCGAACCGGGCAAGAACAGCCCGTTCCGCGACCGTTCGGTCGAAGAGAACCTGGACTGGTTCAACCGCATGCGCGCCGGCGAGTTCCCGGACGGCGCCCGCGTGCTGCGCGCCAAGATCGACATGGCCTCGCCGAACATGAACCTGCGCGACCCGATCATGTACCGCATCCGCCACGCCCATCACCACCAGACCGGTGACAAGTGGTGCATCTACCCGAACTACGACTTCACCCACGGTCAGTCGGACGCCATCGAAGGCATCACCCACTCGATCTGCACCCTGGAGTTCGAAAGCCATCGCCCGCTGTACGAGTGGTTCCTCGACAGCCTGCCGGTGCCGGCGCACCCGCGTCAGTACGAATTCAGCCGCCTGAACCTGAACTACACCATCACCAGCAAGCGCAAGCTCAAGCAACTGGTTGATGAAAAGCACGTGCATGGCTGGGACGACCCGCGCATGTCGACGCTGTCGGGCTTCCGTCGTCGCGGTTATACCCCGGCGTCGATCCGTAATTTCTGCGAGATGGTTGGCACCAACCGCTCCGACGGCGTGGTCGACTACGGCATGCTCGAGTTCAGCATCCGTCAGGACCTCGACGCCAACGCACCGCGCGCCATGTGCGTGCTGCGTCCGTTGAAAGTGGTGATTACCAACTACCCGGAAGACAAGGTCGACAACCTCGAACTGCCGCGTCATCCGCAAAAAGAAGAACTCGGCGTGCGCAAGCTGCCGTTCGCCCGCGAAATCTACATCGACCGCGATGACTTCATGGAAGAGCCGCCAAAAGGCTACAAGCGCCTGGAGCCGAATGGCGAAGTGCGTCTGCGCGGCAGCTACGTGATCCGCGCCGATGAAGCGATCAAGGACGCCGATGGCAACATCGTCGAACTGCGTTGCTCCTACGACCCCGAAACCCTGGGCAAGAACCCGGAAGGCCGTAAGGTCAAAGGCGTGGTCCACTGGGTGCCGGCGGCTGCCAGCATCGAATGCGAAGTACGTTTGTACGATCGTCTGTTCCGTTCGCCGAACCCTGAAAAGGCAGAAGACAGCGCGAGCTTCCTGGACAACATCAACCCTGATTCCCTGCAAGTGCTCACCGGTTGTCGTGCCGAGCCATCGCTTGGCGACGCACAGCCGGAAGACCGTTTCCAGTTTGAGCGCGAAGGTTACTTCTGCGCAGATATCAAGGACTCGAAACCTGGTCAGCCGGTATTCAACCGTACCGTGACCCTGCGTGATTCGTGGGGCCAGTGATGCAGCCGTGAGCGGCTTTGCATACAGAGAAAAGGACGCATCGTGCTAACGATCTACAACACACTGAGCAAGACCAAAGAAGTCTTCAAGCCGCTGGATGGCAACAAGGTGCGCATGTACGTGTGCGGCATGACCGTGTACGACTACTGCCACATCGGCCACGGCCGCAGCATGGTTGCCTTCGACCTGGTGACCCGCTGGTTGCGTTTCAGCGGCTATGACTTGACCTATGTGCGCAACATCACCGACATCGACGACAAGATCATCAACCGTGCCAACGAAAACGGCGAGTCGTTTGACGCGCTGACCGAACGCATGATTGCTGCCATGCACGAGGACGAGGCGCGCCTCAACATCCTCAAGCCGGACATGGAACCGCGCGCCACGGATCACATCCCGGGCATGCATGCGATGATCCAGACCCTGATCGACAAGGGTTATGCCTACGCCCCCGGCAATGGCGACGTGTACTACCGCGTGGCCAAGTTCATGGGCTACGGCAAGCTGTCGCGCAAGAAAATCGAAGACCTGCGCATCGGCGCACGCATCGAAGTCGACGAAGCCAAGCAAGACCCGCTCGACTTCGTGCTGTGGAAAGGCACCAAGCCCGGCGAGCCGAGCTGGGAGTCGCCATGGGGCGCCGGGCGTCCGGGCTGGCACATCGAGTGCTCGGTGATGTCCACCTGCTGCCTGGGCGAGACTTTCGACATTCATGGCGGCGGTAGCGACCTTGAGTTCCCGCACCACGAAAACGAAATCGCCCAAAGCGAAGCTGCCACCGGCAAGACGTACGCCAACGCCTGGATGCACTGCGGCATGATCCGCATCAATGGCGAGAAGATGTCCAAGTCCTTGAACAACTTCTTCACCATCCGCGACGTGCTGGAAAAGTACCACCCGGAAGTGGTGCGTTACCTGCTGGTGTCCAGCCACTACCGCAGCGCCATCAACTACTCGGAAGACAACCTCAAGGACGCCAAAGGCGCCCTGGAGCGTTTCTACCACGCGTTGAAAGGCCTGCCAGCCGTGGCGCCTGCCGGCGGTGAAGCGTTCGTGGCACGGTTTACCGAAGTGATGAACGACGACTTCGGCACGCCGGAAGCCTGCGCAGTGCTGTTCGAGATGGTGCGTGAGATCAACCGCTTGCGCGAGACCGATCTGCAAGCAGCGGCCGGGCTGGCTGCACGCTTGAAAGAGCTGGCCAGCGTGCTGGGCGTGCTGCAGATGGAAGCCGATGACTTCCTGCAAGCCGGCGCTGAAGGGCGTGTGGATGCGTCTGAAGTTGATGCGCTGATTCAGGCGCGTTTGGCTGCGCGGGCTAATAAAGACTGGGCGGAATCCGACCGTATCCGTGACCAACTGACCGCGATGGGTGTGGTGTTGGAAGACGGGAAGGGCGGGACGACGTGGCGGTTGGCTGATCAGGCTTGATTGGTAAACGCTGAATGAAAACGCCCCGACTGGTTCGGGGCGTTTTTTTTGTACATCGTTTTAACGGCTCACTCGGTCCAGTGTGGGAGCGGGCTTGCTCGCGAAGGCGGTGCATCAGCCAATGAATCTGTTGACTGACCCACCGCCTTCGCGAGCAAGCCCGCTCCCACAATTCGACCGAGTTAAGCTTCCACAATTTGGTTGGCTGCAATGCCGCCTGGGTTTTGCTTTTCTGTGGGAGCTGGCTTGCCTGCGATGCAGACGCCTCGGTGCATCAGCGTTACCCAGGCAATGCTATCGAAGGGCACGCCAGCGCTTCCTCGAATTGTCGTTGAAAGTTCTGCGATGGACAGGGCAGCGAGCCTACACAGGGTATGGAACTGTCCGCATCCGACTTACCACTGAGCGGGTGAGAGCCCTGCGGGCTTTTCACTTAATCGGGAGCGTTGCAGATGTGGAATTCAGGGGCGGCAGGGACGGGAGGTGTGGGCGCCGGGTATGCGCCAAATGGGGTGCGACCCAGGGCGGTTTCCGTTGCGCCTGCGGCCGAAGTGGTTGCGGTCAAACAGCAGCTCAATGAGTTATTTGATGCGACAGGTTCCAAGGCACAAATGGCTCAACGGTTATCTTTCAGTTTGAAGGCGCTTCTGGAAAAGGTGGACAGCGGTACGTTCAAGAACGATCTCCACAAGCTGATTCAAACCTTGGACGTTTACATAGCCTCCCAAGCGGCAGTTTTTCAGTCTATACAGCACCTGTTCCCGGATGCGGGGCGAGAGTCTCTCTCCAGCCGGTCGCATGACACTGGCCACCCCCGTGCACATAACGGACCTGGGCTTCGTCATCCGCGACAGGTAAGTCATAACACTCCCACTCAGAGGATGAGTCTTGATGACCTCTACACCGACAGGAGTAATCCTGGCAGAAGACCTGGCGTGGGTAATGAACCCGGCAATATCTGGAGTGGTTTCAAGCAGGGGCCAAATAAAAGCAATTGCACGACGGTGGCAGCCATAAAGGTCGCAATGATGAAGTTTGGCCAGAAGCCGACCGATATTTACAAGCAGGTAATAGCAGCAGGTAATAGCAGCGGGTGATGGCTGGAACATACAGATGCGGGATGACCGCTGGTACCACCTGTCCAAAGATGAGCTGGCGCAGGCAACCTATAGATCTGAGTTCAGTGGCGATAATCCGGCGATGGTGGCAGATGCTAATTTTCTGTATGCCGTGAGTGCTAAACGGGCGCAAGTGGAGAATAACGACGGTTATGCCGCGCGAGGTTTCGAGAGCGCGTTATACAGCATCAATGACGGTGAGCCCTTTGGTCACAATTACAATGGGTTCGTGCGCCTGGGCCTGAGTGCCCGCATCCAAAAAACCACTGTTGAAAACTTGGCGCGTGGGCAACTGGGTCTTGTGACTCATGGCGTTGCGGTTAACGGTCAAATGGTAGGCCATTCGCTTGCAGTGATCAATGGGCGAGAGGAAGTGTGGGGTAGGCAAGGCGGGAGTCCACCGACTGACATCTACGCCAACGCGGTGACCTTGGTTTGACGTGTGATTGGGGCTGTTGATTGGCCCCTTTACCGTCCCAGAGCACCTTGCCAAACCCATTCTGCGACGCATACGTGCCGACATGGCGCAGTTCACGCTCACTACCAATCTGGCTGAACAAGGGAATCCCTTGTCCCAAAAGCACCGGGATACGCGTGATGATCAGCTCATCGATCAGGGCGGCCCATCACCGTGGCGTTTCTGATCTCAATTTCGTAAGAGCTTTCGGAAAATTGTCTTTTGTTTTGACGCTTGCCCAATCATGGCTTTAGATGTTCGCCACGACCAAACCCATGATGAAACTGGCGGTGATTTAAATGGAGTGTATTTTCTGCAGCATTGTCCGCAAAACGTCCCCGGCCCACCTTCTGTGGGAAGACGAACACCACATGGCGTTCCTGTCGATCTTCCCTAACACGCCGGGTTTCAGCGTGGTAATCCCCAAGCAGCACTACGGCAGCTATGCGTTTGCGCAGTCGGATGAGGTGTTGGCCGGGCTTGCCGTTGCAGCCAAGAAAACCGCGCTTCAGATCGACCGTGCGTTTCCCGATGTGGCCCGAACGGGGATGATGCTGGAAGGCTATGGGGTGGATCATTTGCATGCGAAGTTGTTTCCCATGCATGGGACGGGCTCGGACAGTGCCTTCAAGCCGTTGAGCTCGAAGGTGGATAAGTTCTTCGAGGCGTATGAGGGCTATATCTCGTCCCACGATCATGTACGGGCAGATGATGCTGAGTTGGCAGAGCTGGCGGCCAGAATCCGATCCTTCGCCTAGCGCAAAATTAATGTGGGAGCGGGCTTGCTCGCGAATGCGCAGTGTCAGTCAATACATGTGTGACTGATGTACCGCATTCGCGAGCAAGCCCGCTCCCACATGTTTTACTGTGTCCGCCTGAGAAATCAGCGGCGGCTGCTGACCTCGGCGGGCACATCGTCCCCGGCCATGCGCTTGCGGAACAGTGCAGTGCGAGCCAGCAGCAGCGTGGTCACCGGCACCGTGATCGACAGCAGAATCGGAATCAACCAGCCGTGCAGCACCGGCGCGGACTTGAGCACCGAAAAGTAGATGATCGACGCCAACGCCACACACCACGCACCCAACGTAGAGGCGAGCGCCGGCGGGTGCATGCGCTGGAAAAAGTCCTTCATGCGCAGCAGACCGATCGCGCCGATCAGTGCGAATACGCTGCTCAGCACCAGCAATACCGCCACGCAGGCTTCAACCCATAACGGCATCATTCAATCACCTCACCACGCAGCAGGAATTTCGCCAGGGCAAACGACCCGACAAAGCCAAACAGCGCAATCAGCAGCGCCGCTTCAAAGTAGGTGTCACTGGCGTAGCGGATGCCGAGCACCAGCATCATCAGCATCGCCAGGATGTACAGATAGTCCAGTGCCAGAACCCGGTCCTGTGCCGACGGGCCTTTGAACAGGCGTGCCAGTGTCAGCACCATGGCCAGCGAGAACAGGAACAGGCTGATCAGGATCGCGTTGGAGAGCAGGGCGCTCATTCGAAGATCTCCATCAGGGGCCGCTCGTAGGTGGTTTTGAAGTGCTCGATAAAGGGCGCTTCATCCTCAAGGTCGAACACGTGCAACAGCAGAATGCTGCGGTCCAGCGCCAGTTCCGACCAGACCGTGCCGGGTGTGACGCTGGTGATCATCGACAGCACGGCCAGGCCGTTGGCGTCGCGCAGGTCCAGCGGGATTTTGATAAAGCGCGAACGCGGCGCACGCGAGCCGCAGATCAGCACACCCCAGGCCACTTGCAGATTAGAAATGATCACGTCGCGGCCCACCACCAGGAACAGGCGCAGGATCACCCCAGGGCGGCGGATGCGGATCGGCAACGGGCGCAGCGGCGCCATCAGCAGCGGGGCAAGAAAGCCCAGCAACGCGCCGAGCAGCAGGTTGCCGGGGCTGACGGACAGGTTCAGCACCAGCCATAACAGCCACAACGCCAGCGATAACCAGGGGGCAGGGAACAGACGGCTCATGGCTGCACCTCCAGGGCGGCGGTCTTGGCTTCAGGGCTTGGCACCGGGCGCGTCGCCAAGACGGCCATCACGTAGTGTTCCGGGTTGTTCAGGCTTTCGGCGGTGGCCTGGGTGTAGCGCATCAACGGCTCGGCCTTGAACGTCAGGAGAATGCTCAGGCCGAGCAGGAAGAAGATCGGCAGGCACTCGTAGCGGCGCAGCAGCGGCGACGGGCGTTCTTCCGGCGTCCAGAAGCGCTGGATGCCCAGACGGGCGAAGGCGATCAGCGACGCCAGGCCCGACAGGATCAGCAAGGTCACCAAGCCCCAGGCGGCGGGGCGTATGGGTTCATCCACGGCATTCCCCAGCCCCAGCGGGTTAACCAGCGCGCTCAACAGGCTGAGCTTGCCGATGAAGCCAGACAGCGGTGGCATGCCGATAATCAGCAATGCGCAGGCGACAAAGCTCAAGCCGAGGAAGGCCATGGTCCATGGAATCACCTGACCGACCACGGCTTTCTGTTCATCGTCGAGGTTCACGCCGGGCCGTGGATGCAACGATTCCATGGCCTTGGGCAGCGCGTCGATTTCCTCATCCAGCGGCAGGTCATTGGCCGAGCGCGAACGCTCGATCAGTTCGGCCAGCAGGAACAGCGCGCTCAACGCCAGCGTCGAGCTGACCAGATAGAACAGCGCCCCGGCCGTCAGGCTTGGCTGAGCAAAGCCCACGGCCGACAGCAGAATCCCGGCCGACACCAGAATGCTCAAGCTGGCCATGCGTTCCAGCCGCTGCGCCGCGACCATCGCCAATGCGGCGCAAATGATCGTTGCCATGCCGCCGTACACCAGCCAGTCGCCGCCGAACAGTGCCGAAGCACCGGCTTGCCCCGAAAACAGCAACGTCCACAGGCGCAGCACGGTGTACACGCCCACCTTGGTCATGATCGCAAACATCGCGGCCACCGGCGCGCTGGCCGAGGAGTAGGCGGGCGCCAGCCAGAAGTTCAGCGGCCACATGCCGGCTTTGGCCAGGAATGCTGTTGCCAGAATCGCCGCACCGGCATGCAACAGGCCGCGATCGGCCTCTGGCACCAAGGGGATTTTCAGCGCCAGGTCAGCAAAGTTCAGCGTGCCGGTGACGCCATAGATCATCGCCGCACCAATCAGGAACAGCGACGAGGCCAGCAGGTTGATCGCGATGTAATGCAGCCCCGACGACACCCGCGCACGGCCCGAGCCGTGCAGCATCAAACCGTAGGACGCCGCCAGCAGCACTTCGAAGAACACGAACAGGTTGAACAGGTCCGCTGTCAGGAAGGCGCCGT
The DNA here is from genome assembly GCF_059862645.1 of Pseudomonas sp. MF08831. Classification (NCBI taxonomy): domain Bacteria; kingdom Pseudomonadati; phylum Pseudomonadota; class Gammaproteobacteria; order Pseudomonadales; family Pseudomonadaceae; genus Pseudomonas; species Pseudomonas sp. MF08831. The sequence continues at coordinate 420,218 of NZ_JCBCUX010000005.1, forward strand.
AAAGGCCCATCATCTGGATCTGGAACAGCGCGTGGAAGCTGGTGCCGGCGCGGTCCCAACGGGCCATGGCGAACAGCAGCGCGCTCACGCCGATGATCCCGGTGAGCACCAGCATCATCGCCGACAGTTGGTCCACCACCAGGACGATGCCGAACGGTACCTGCCAGTTGCCCGGCAGGTACACGCCGATCGAGCCGGGGCCGCCTTGTTGTGTCCAGTACAGCAGCAGGACGGCGATGCCCAGGCCGACGACGCTGGAGAACAGGTTGATTTTTGCCTTCAGCGGGCGGCGTTTTTCGCCGAGCATCAGCATCAGTGCGGCGGTCAGCAACGGCAGCAGGATCGGCGCGACGATCAGTTGATTGATCCACGTCATTCCTTGGGCTCCCGGCCGTCTACATGGTCAGTGCCGGTCAGCCCGCGGGAGGCCAACAGCACCACCAGGAACAGCGCGGTCATGGCGAAGCTGATCACGATGGCCGTCAGTACCAGCGCCTGGGGCAGGGGATCGGTGTAGTGGAGCAAGTCTTGCGGCACGCCGTGCTTGATGATCGGCTCCTTGCCGATAAACAGGCTGCCCATGCTGAAAATGAACAGGTTGACCCCGTACGACAGCAGGCACAGGCCCATCACCACCTGGAACGTCCGTGGCCGCAGGATCAGCCAGACGCCGGAGGCCGCCAGGACCCCAATGGCAATTGCGATGACTTCTTCCATCAGGCGGCTCCTTGCGTTGCGGCAACCACTTTTTTCGCCTGGTTGCTCGGTTTGTGGGCCCGCACGGACTGGTGGCCGAGGGCGGTGAGCATCAGCAGCGTGGAACCGACGACCATGGCGTACACGCCGACGTCGAAGAACAGTGCGCTGGCGATATGGATATCGCCGAGCACGGGCACGCTGAAATGCCAGGTATGGGTAGTGAGGAAAGGGTAACCGGCAAACAGTGCGCCGAGCCCGGTCAGGGTGGCCGAAAGCAGGCCAAAACCCATCCAGCGCATTGGCCGCAGGCTCATCTGCGCCTCAACCCACTGCGTACCGGCAACCATGTATTGCAGGATGAACGCTACCGACATCACCAGGCCTGCGACAAAGCCGCCGCCCGGCTGGTTATGACCGCGCATGAACAGGTAGAACGACACCACCAGCGCAATTGGCAGCAGCAGGCGCACCAGCACCGCCGGCACCATCATGAAGCCCAGCGCAGTGTCGCTGGCCTGGCGCGGGTTGACCAGGTCGGTGGCCACGTCCGGCGCCAACTGACGCTGTTGCGCGGGCAGTTGCATGCTTTCTTTGGACGGGCGGAAGCGCCGCAGCAGGGCATATACCGTCAGCGCCACGGCGCCGAGCACGGTAATTTCGCCGAGGGTGTCGAAGCCACGGAAGTCGACCAGCATCACGTTGACGACGTTGCTGCCGCCGCCTTCGGGCAGGGCGCGGCTGAGGTAGAACGAGGAGATGTCGTTGGGGGTCTGGCGGGTCAGCATCGCATAAGACAGCAGCGCCATGCCGCCGCCCACCACGGTGGACAGCAGGAAGTCACGCAGGCGGCGAATGCGCGCCTTGCGCAGCGAGCTGGGCAGTGGCGACACTTCTTCGATCCGCCGTGGCAGCCAGCGCAGGCCCAGCAGGATAAGCACGGTGGTCACCACTTCGACGACCAACTGCGTCAACGCCAGGTCCGGCGCCGAGAACCACACGAAGGTGATGCAGGTCATCAAGCCGCACACGCTGACCATGGTCAGGGCCGCCAGCCGGTGATACTTGGCTTGCCAGGCAGCGCCGAGGGCGCAGGCAATTGCCAGCAGCCACAAGGTCACAAACACAATGGAGCCCGGGATTTTCGGCCGGTCGCCCCAACTGAGCCCGCTGTTGAGCATCGGGATCAAACCTGCAATCACCGCTGTCATCACCAGCAGGAACAGCTGGGTTTGCAGGCGTTTGGTGCTGATGCGTTTTTCGATCCGGCGCACGCCGCGCATCATCACCACCAGGCTGCGTTCGAACATGCGCTTGCCGTTGAAGTAGCTGATGACCGGCGGGTACTTGAAGCGGCCCCGCTTGAGCTGTTTGCGCAGCAGCAGGTAGAGCACCACGCCGCCGGACATCGCCACCAGGCTCATGATCATCGGCGCGTTCCAGCCGTGCCAGATCGCCAGGCTGTACTCGGGCAGTACGCCACCGACCACCGGCAGTGCGGCAGCGGCGAGGATCGAGCCGACCACCTGGGCCGGGAAGATGCCCACCAGCAGACAGGTGAACACCAGCAGTTCTACCGGCGCGCGCATCCAGCGCGGCGGTTCGTGGGGCGTGTGCGGCAGGTCGGTTGCGGGCGGGCCGAAGAACACATCGACGGTAAAGCGCAGCGCATAGGCGACGCTGAAGGTGCCGGCGATGGTTGCAATCATCGGCAGGGCAATTTCCACCCAGGCGGTCGCCGAGATAAATACCGTTTCAGCGAAGAACATCTCTTTGGACAGGAAGCCATTGAGCAACGGCACCCCGGCCATCGACGCGCTGGCCACCATCGCCAGGGTCGCGGTAAACGGGATCAGGCGCACCAGACCGCTGAGCTTGCGAATATCACGGGTGCCGCTTTCGTGGTCAATGATGCCCGCGGCCATGAACAGCGAGGCCTTGAACGTGGCGTGGTTGAGGATATGGAACACCGCAGCGACGGCGGCCAGCGGGCTGTTGAGGCCCAGCAGCAGGGTGATCAGCCCGAGGTGGCTGATGGTGGAGTAGGCCAGCAGGCCCTTGAGATCGTTTTGAAACATGGCGCAGTAAGCGCCGAGGAGGAGGGTGATGGCGCCGGCACCGCCGACGATCCAGAACCATTCTTCGCTGCCGGACAGCGACGGCCACAGGCGGGCCAGCAGGAACACGCCGGCCTTCACCATCGTCGCCGAGTGCAGGTAGGCCGAAACCGGCGTCGGCGCCGCCATCGCGTGGGGCAGCCAGAAGTGAAAGGGGAACTGTGCGCTTTTGCTCAGGGCGCCGATCAGCACCAAGGCGAGCATGACCGGGTACAGCGAGTGCGCGCGAATCTGATCGCCCGCCGCCAGCACCTGGTCCAGGTCATAGCTGCCGACGATATGCCCCAGCAGCATCACGCCGGCCAACAGGCACAGGCCGCCCGCGCCGGTGACCATCAGCGCCATATAGGCACCGCGCCTGGCATCGGCGCGGTGGTGCCAATAGCCGATCAGCAGGAACGAGAACAGGCTGGTCAGTTCCCAGAAGAACACGATCTGGATCAGGTTGCCGGAAATCACCAGCCCGAGCATGGCGCCCATGAAGGCCAGGAAAAACGCGAAGAAACGCGGCACCGGGTCGTCCGGCGACATGTAGTAGCGCGCATACAGCGACACCAGCGAGCCGATGCCCAGCACCAGCATCGAGAACAGCCAGGCGAACCCATCCATGCGCAGCACGAAGTTCAACCCAAGGCTGGGCAACCACATGAATTCTTCGCGGATCACGCCACCGTGGGCGATCTGAGGGTAGAGCAGGGCGACTTGAATGGTGCCGACCAGGGCCACGAGGCCAGCCAGCAGGGATTCGGTGTTACGTGCATTGTGCGGCAGCAAGGCCGCCAGACAGCTGCCAATAAACGGCAGAAGCAGTAGAACTATCAGGGACATAGGCTTCTAATCTGCGGGAGTTTGGGATGCATCATACGTGCCGCTTTCTCGATCACCAAACGCCAAGATGTGGCAGGATCCTACAAGGTAGGCTGAAAACCCCCGTTTAGCATTGTTTCGGCTGGCTCCGTTGCAGCCCTCACCACGGCCCCTGTGGGAGCCGGGCTTGCCCGCGATGGCGATCTGACAGCCAGTGCAAGCGGTCAGACCTTAGCCCTGCTGTTCCTGTTCCCTTTCATCCTGCAGGTCGATGGCCTTCTGCCCTTTAGTCTTCAGCTCACTCACAATCACTGCCGCCACAATCAACGCCGCCCCCACCATCGCGATCGGCGGGAAGCGCTCACCGGCCATCCGCCCGATCACGCCGGCCCACACCGGTTCACCGGCGTAGATCAAGGTGGCGCGTGTCGGCGAGACACTCTGCTGCGCCCAGTTCATCGCGACCTGGATCACCGCGCTGGTCAAGCCAAGGCCCACCGCACTGAATACCAGCAACCAGGAAAACCCTGGCAAGGGTTCCCCCATCGGTACCACCATCAGAAACGACAATAACGACGCCGTGGCCAGTTGCACCACGGTCACCCGGCGTACATCCACCTGCCCGGCAAACGCGCTGATCAGAATAATTTCGGCGGCCACCGCCACTGCACAGATCAGCGTGGCGATTTCGCCGGGCCTGAAGTTCAGCGACGCGCCTGCCGGGCCGGTGAGCAACATCAAGCCGGTAAACGCCAGCATGATGCCGATGGCCGGCATCAGCCCTGGGCGGCGACCCAGCACCAACCACTGCAGCAGCGGCACGAACGGCACATACAGCGCCGTGATGAACGCCGACTGACTGCTCGGAATAGTCTGCAGCCCGATGGTCTGCATGCCGTAGCCGAACATGATCGAAGTGCCGATGAAGGCGCCGGCTTTCAACTCGAACAAGGTCAGGCCGCGCAGGGTGCGCAACGAAAAGAACCCCACCACGATGGCTGCTGCGGCAAACCGCAGACCCACGAAAAACATCGGCCCGCTGACCGTCATCGCATGTTGCACGAGCAAAAAGGTGCCGCCCCAGATCATGGTGATCACCACGAGAATGCATTCGGCTTTGCTGAAACGGTTGAAACGTGAGGAGGGGTTCGGGGCAGTCATGGCGGCTCGGTCTTGCAAGGGAAAGGCACGGACCGCACAATGCGCCGCACGCTGGGCAGTATACTGCGCACACCTACCTATTGAGCAATATAGTGCACAAAGAAAATCCACATCGGGCGTCGGTCCTGCAACACGTCAGCCAGAACGTCCGTCGTCTGCGGCATGCTGCCGACATGAGCCAGACCGCGCTATCGGAAAAGTCCGGTGTCAGCCGGCGCATGCTGGTGGCCATCGAGGCGGGCGAGAAGAATGTCAGCCTGTCCACCCTGGACCGCGTCTCCGAAGCCCTGGATGTAGCCTTCAGCGACTTGATCCAGGCGCCGGATGCCGGCGATCACAGCCGCATCAACGAGCTGGCGTGGGCCGGCGACATTCCCGGCAGTAAAGCTGTATTGCTGGCCAAGGCCACTGCCCGGCGCGAAGTGGAGTTGTGGGAGATGCGCCTGGAACCGGGCGACCGTTACAGCCCGGAACCCGACCCGGAAGGCTGGAGCGTGCAGCTGTTTGTGTTCGAAGGCCGCCTGACCCTGATCCTCGATGATGAAGAAAAACACGTGGCCACCGGTGAGTTCTTCATGTTCGCCAGTCGTCAGGCCCACGGCTATCGCAATGATGGTGAGGTGGCGGTGCGCTTTGTGCGCAACGTGGTGATCTAACTGTCTGCCAGGCAACAGTGGATGGACACTTTGCTCGCCTGCACACGCAGGCCTTTCAAGATTTTGGCCGCAACACTCTGATTTTATTGGCGATTACATTCAGGCACGACTCCTGCAATCACCCAGGTCATCTCACCGGAGCCTGGAGTCGGCCATGTCAGCCCACCCTCAACAACCTGCCCATATCATCCGCTCGGACGCCGAAGCCATCGAGGTCGCCACGCGCCTGGCCGCACGCTTTGCCGTCGACGCCAGCGCACGCGACCGCGAGCGGCGCTTGCCTGTGGCCGAACTTGACGAGTTTTCTGCCAGCGGTTTGTGGGGCATCACCATTCCTGAAGCCTATGGCGGCGCCGAGGTGTCTTATGTGACGGTGGCCGAGGTGATCAAGTTGATCTCCGCCGCCGACCCATCGCTGGGGCAAATCCCGCAGAACCATTTGGGCGTGGTGGACATTCTGCTGCAAACCGCCACAGAGGAACAAAAGCGCCACTACTTCGGCAAGGTCCTGGCGGGCTATCGGTTCGGCAATGCCTTCTCCGAAGCCAAAAGCAAAAACGCCGGCACGTTTGATACCCAGATTCGTTTTGAGCACGACACCGCACACATCAACGGCGAGAAGTTCTACTGCACCGGCGCGCTGTTCGCGCATATCGTGCCCACCGTCGGCAACAATGAAAACGGCCAGGCCTATATCGCGTTCGTTGAGCGCGATGCGCCGGGCCTCACGGTCATTGACAGCTGGGACGGCTTTGGCCAGCGCACAACCGCCAGCGGCGCGGTGACACTCGACGGTGTGACCGTGCCGCGCACCGCAGTGATCCCGGCTCACCTGGCCTTTGACCAACCCACCGCCAATGGCCCGATTTCGCAGATCATCCAGGCCGCCGTCGACACCGGCATCGCGCTTGGCGCGCTTGAGCACGCCAAAATCCATGCCCGCCAGGCACGCCCCTGGATTGACAGCCAACAAGAGCATGGTTGGCAAGACCCCTTCACCATCGCCGCCATCGGTGACCTGCAATGGCGCGTGCACGGCACCGAGGCCATCCTCGCCAAAGCCGGCAAAGCGGTCGACCTGGCCCTGGCCGAGCCGAACGAAGACACCGTGGCCCACGCCTCGCTGGTCGTCGCCCAGGCCAAAGTGCTGTCGGCCGAAACCGCCTTGCTCGCCAGCAGCAAACTTTTCGAACTCGCCGGCACTCGCTCGGTGACCGCCAGGCACAACCTCGACCGCTTCTGGCGCAATGCGCGCACCCACACCCTGCACGACCCGGCCCGCTGGAAATATCACCTGATCGGCAACTTCGTGCTCAACGGCGTGAAACCCGCCCGCCACGCCTGGAACTGAGGAACCTGACCCATGACCGCACTGAATTACGCGCGCCAATTGCTGGAAAGTACCCGCCGTACGGTTGAGCGAAGCGATGACCCCTACGTGATCAGCCGCTTCGGCGATTGGCAGATCCGCGTCGATGTGGCCGCCGCCTTGCTTGAGCGCGCCGCCAACGACCCAAGCCCGGTGGCCCTCACCGAAGCGCAGATCGCCGCCGCCGAAGCGCTGATTTTTGCCAGCAATGCCGAGTTCGAACTCACCGGCCAGCGCACCGCGCTGCCGCCCAGCCTTGATGATCCGTTGCGCACGAAATACCAGATTGTCGGCAACTACCACCTCAACGGAGCGCTTTGATGTCCCGTGAAATCCGCTTGAATGCCTTCGACATGAACTGCGTCGGCCACCAGTCGCCCGGCCTGTGGGCGCACCCGCGTGACCGTTCGTGGCAGTACAAAGACCTGGAATACTGGACCGACCTGGCCAAAATCCTCGAGCGCGGCAAATTCGACGGGCTGTTTATCGCCGACGTGCTGGGTATTTACGACGTGTACAACGGCAACGGTGATGCGGCGATTCGCCAGGCGGCGCAGGTGCCCGTCAATGACCCGCTGTCGTTGATCGCGCCGATGGCACTGGTCACCGAGCATCTGGGTTTCGGCCTGACCGCCTCGTTGTCGTTCGAGCACCCGTACCCGTTTGCCCGAAGGCTTTCCACCCTCGATCACCTGACCAAGGGCCGCGTGGGCTGGAACATCGTCACCTCGTACCTGGAAAGCGGCGCCAAGAACCTCGGCCAGAAAGCCCAGACCGAACACGACGCGCGCTATGACTACGCCGAGGAATACCTGGAGGTTTGCTACAAGCTCTGGGAAGGCAGCTGGGAAGAGGGCGCGGTCCTGCGTGATCGCGAGCGCCGGATTTTCAGCGACCCGAGCAAAATCCACGAAATCCGCCACGTCGGCAAACACTTCCAGGTGCCCGGTATTCATCTGTGCGAGCCGTCGCCGCAGCGCACGCCGGTGCTGTACCAGGCCGGTGCGTCCAGCCGTGGCAAGCAGTTCGCCGCCGAGCAGGCCGAGTGTGTGTTTGTCGCGGCGCCGTCCAAGGTATTGCTGAAAAAGACCGTGGCCGATATCCGCCGCCGCGCCGCAGAAGCCGGGCGCGACCCGAAGAAAATCCTGATTTTCAACTTGCAGACGGTGATCGTCGGCGAGACCGACGCCAAGGCCAAGGCCAAGTTTGACGAGTACAAATCCTACGTCAGCTACGAAGGCGCAATGGCATTGATTTCTGGCTGGACCGGTATCGACTTCAGCCAGTTCAAACCCGATGAACCGCTCAAGCACGTGCACACCAACGCTATCCAGTCGGCGGTGGAGGCCTTCTCCACCGCGGACCCGAACAAAGTCTGGACGCCCAACGAACTGGCCGACTGGGTGGGCATCGGCGGCTTTGGCCCGTTGTTTGTTGGTGGCCCTGAAACCGTGGCCGACCTGCTGCAGGAATGGGTCGAGGAGACTGACGTGGACGGTTTCAATCTGGCCTATGCGCTGACCCACGAAACCTTTATCGACGCTGTGGACCTGTTGGTGCCGGAGCTGCAAAAGCGCGGCGTGTACAAGACCGAATACGCCCAGGGCACCTTGCGCGAGAAGCTGTTCGGCGACGGCGCGCGGCTGGGGGCGAATCATCCGGGCGCCGGTTACCGCGACTTATCGGGTTCATACAAAACCAAGGTGGGAGCGGGCTTGCTCGCGAATGCGGACTGACATTCAACATACATGTTGACTGAACCAGCGCTTTTCGCGAGCAAGGCTGCTCCCCCATGTGACCTCGATTGTTTGATCAATCCCAGCCAGCGGACCACCGCACGCACACCCCTTTAATAGGAGCATCACCCCTATGAGCGTGCACGAACTCAAACGTCCGCTGGCCCTGGAATGGCCCGCCGAACTGCTCGGCAACCTGTGCGAGCCTTTGGAACACCTGCACCACTGGGCGCAAATCACGCCATTGCAGACGGCCCTGCGCCACAAGCGCCAGGGCCAGTGGTATGCCTGGCGGTGGATTGACGCCTTGCGCGACGTCGAGCGCCTGGCCGATGGGTTGCGCCAGCAAGGCTTTGGCGAGCAGTCGCGGCTGGCCCTCAGCGGCGCGTTCGAGCCGAACCTGCTGTTGTTGGCGTTGGCTGCGCAATCGGTCGGCGGGCAGGTGGTGACCCTGGCCGATGACCTCGAGCCCGAAGTCCTGTACCAACAACTGTGGCGTATTCGCCCGACCCATTCGTATGTGCAGGACCGCCGGCAAGTGCGGCACTGGGCGTCTGCCAACCGACTGGATTTTGCCCAGTTGCTCGGCCCGCTGGACCCGGCGCAGCACTTGCAGCGCTGGTGGCAACCCACCGGCGAAAGCGCGTTGTGGAGCGAGGAGGGCACTCACTGGCAGGGCGGGTTGGCCGTGGTGCTGGAGCAGTGGCTCAACAGCGGCCATGGCCTGGCGTTTCCGGAAAACCTCGCCTCGGCCCGCCGCGATCGCAGTGAAGTCGCGCCGACCGGCCTGCTGTTGTCACCTGAGCGTTTGCGCCACCTGGCCGACGACATCGAAAGCCGCCTGGCGCCCCACGGTACCTGGCGCCGACGCCTGTGCGACTGGGCCATCGCCCACCCGCAAAGTGGCCTGCGCCGGTTGCTGAAAAACCGTGTGCGCAGGCTGCTGGGCTTTCAGCGTCTGTCCTACATCTGGCAACCGCTCAAATCCAAGGCCGAGCCGACATGGCTGGCCGAATTCAAACGGGACATCGCATGAGCCAGGCCATTCTCCAGGTGCGCGACATTTCGTTGTCATTCAAGGGCGTCAAGGCGATCAATGCCTTGTCGTTTGACGTGCAGCGCGGCGAGATTTGCGCGCTGATCGGGCCAAATGGCGCCGGCAAGAGTTCGTTGCTCAATGTGCTTAACGGTGTGTACCGCTTTGACGCCGGCGAGATCGTCTTCGATCAACAACACTTCCACCGCATCGACCCATTGGGCGCGGCGCGTCGAGGCATTGGCCGTACCTTCCAGAACAACGCGCTGTTCAAAAAGATGAGCGTGCTCGACAACATCCTCACCGGCCTGTCGCGGCATATGCGCAGCACCTTTATCGAACAGGCCTTGGGCTTGCCGCGCGCCCGGCGTGAGGCCGAGGCCTTTCGCCTGCGTGCCCAGGGCATCCTTGAATTCCTTGAGTTGCAAGCCCACCGCGATGTGCTGGTGGGCAACCTGTCCTACGGCCTGCAAAAACGCGTGGAGTTAGGCCGCGCGTTAATCGCAGGCCCGAGCCTGTTGCTGCTCGACGAACCCATGGCCGGGATGAACGCCGAAGAAAAACAGGAAATGGCGCGCTTCGTCGCCGACGTGAACCGCGACCTGGGCACCACCGTGGTGTTGATCGAGCACGACATGGGCGTGGTCATGGGCCTGTCCGACCATGTGGTGGTGCTCGACTACGGGCGCAAGGTCGGCGACGGCACGCCCGCCGAGGTACAGGCCAACCCCGAGGTGATCAGCGCCTACCTGGGAGTCGCACACTGATGACGTTCTTTTTCGAAACCCTGCTCGGCGGCTTGCTCGCCGGCACCCTGTACTCGCTGGTCGCCATCGGCTTCGTGCTGATCTACAAGGCCAGCGGCGTATTCAACTTCGCCCAAGGCTCGATGCTCCTGTTTGCCGCGCTGACCTTTGTCAGCCTGCATGACCAGGGCGTGCCGTTTGCCCTGGCCGTGTTGCTGACGGTGATCGTGATGATCGTCGGCGCCTTGCTGATCGAGCGGCTGGTATTGCGCCCGTTAGTGAACCGTTCGCAGATCACCCTGTTCATGGCCACGTTGGGCCTGTCGTTCATTATCGAAGGCCTGGCCCAGGGTTTGATGGGTTCGCAGGTGCGCGCACTGGATTTGGGCATCGACGACGTGCCGCTGTTTGTCGGGCCGCTGATGCTCAGTCAGTTCGACCTCATCGCCGCCGCGGCCGCCGTGGTGCTGGTGACGGTACTGGCGCTGCTGTTCAACACGACCCGCATCGGCGTGTCGTTGCGCGCGGTGGCGGATGACACCACGGCGGCGCTGTCCATCGGCATCAACCTCAACTGTATCTGGCAGATCGTCTGGGCCGTGGCCGGTGTGGTCGGGCTGGTGGCGGGGCTGTTGTGGGGCGCGCGCCAGGGTGTGCAGTTTTCGTTGTCGCTGGTGGTGCTCAAGGCCTTGCCGGTATTGATCATCGGCGGCTTCACCTCGATTGGCGGGGCGATTGTCGGCGGGCTGATTGTCGGCGCGGCGGAAAACCTGGCCGAGGTGTACATCGGCCCACTGATCGGCGGCGGTATCACGCCGTGGTTCGCCTACGTACTGGCCCTGGCCTTCCTGTATATCCGCCCCGCCGGCCTGTTCGGCGAGCGCGCCATCGAGCGAGTCTGAACCCATGTCGATTCCTGTTGTTCAACAAACCGCGCCGCTGGTGTTGATCCAGCGGCGCGTGCCCTGGGGCCTGATCGGCCTGTTGGCGCTGGCCTTTATCGTCGTGCCGCTGTGGGGCAATGACTATTGGCTCAACGCGATCCTCGTCCCGTTTCTGGTGCTGTCGCTGGCCGGGCTGGGCTTGAACCTGCTGACCGGCTACACCGGGCAAACCTCGGTGGGCGCGGCCGGTTTCATGGCTGTCGGCGCGTTCGCCACCTACGGGCTTTTGCTGCGTCTGCCGGCGCTGGGGTTGCCGGTGGCGCTGCTCGGCGGTGGGGTGATCAGCGCGTTGGTGGGGCTGTTGTTCGGCCTGCCGAGTTCGCGGATCAAGGGTTTTTACCTGATGGTCACCACCTTGGCCGCGCAGTTTTTCCTGGAGTGGCTGTTCGTCAAATTCCCCTGGTTCTACAACTACGGCTCCTCCGGCACCATTTCTGCGCCGAAACTGGCGCTGTTCGGCCATGACCTGAACACGCCGCTGGGTCGTTACCTGCTGACGCTGGTCACGGTGTTGCTGCTGACCTGGACCGCCGTCAACCTGGTGCGCAGCCAGGTCGGCCGCAACTGGATGGCGATCCGCGACATGGACACCGCCGCCGCCGTGGTCGGTATCCCGGTGGTGCGCTACAAGCGCCTGGCGTTCGCCGTCAGTTCGTTCTACCTGGGCATTGCCGGTGCGCTGTGGGCGTTCGCTTACCTGGGCACGGCCAGCGCCAGCAGCTTTGATATCAACCGCTCGTTCCAGATCCTGTTCATCATCATTATCGGCGGCATGGGCAGCATTGCCGGCAACTTCGTCGGCGCGGCGTTTATCAGCCTGCTGCCGATTTTCCTCAGCCATGCCGGGCAGGCCTTGTTCGGCGGCTCGGTGGATGCGGGGCAATTGCAGAACCTGCAGAAAATCATCTTTGGCGTGTTGATCATCGTGTTCCTGATCAAGGAACCCGAGGGGTTGATTCGTCTGTTGCACAACCTGCGTGACCGTCTGCGGCAGTGGCCGCTGCGCTTCTAACATTCCCTCAAGAGAATCCAACATGCGTGCAACCTTGAAACGTTCCCTGGTCGGCGCCGCCTTTGCGCTGGCCGCGTTGGCGGGCGCCGTGCCCCAGGCGACGGCCTCGCCCGACCAGCAATTCATTCCCCTGGCCACCTACCGTGTGGGCGCGTACGCCTCCAGCGGCGTGCAGGTGTGGGCCGGGATGATCGACTACCTGCGTTATATCAACGAGGTCGAAGGCGGTATCAACGGCGTGAAACTGGTGTGGCAGGAATGCGAAACCGAGTGGACGGCGGAGAAGGGCATCGAGTGCTACGAGCGCTTCAAGAATGGCCTGAATGGCGCGCCGGTCGCGGTCTATCAACCCAATGGCGCCCCGGCCGCGTACGCGCTGAGTGAGCGTGCCGAGGTGGACAAAATCCCGCTGATCACCCTCGGTTACGGCCGCACCGAAGCCACCGACGGCACGGTGTTCCCGTACAACTTCCCGGTGATGCTGACCTTCTACAGCGAGGCCTCAACCCTGGTGAACTACATCGCCCAGCGTGAAGGCGGTTTCGACAAACTCAAGGGCAAGAAAATCGCCACGATCTATCACGACTCGGCCTACGGGCGCGAAACCCTTGGCCCGCTGAAGTTGCTGGCAGAGAAATACGGCTTTGAAAATATCCAGATTCCGGTGGCCGACCCGGGCAATGAACAGTCGGCGCAGTGGCGCCAGGTACGCCAGGCGAATCCGGACTGGGTGTTCCTGCGCACCTGGGGCGTCTCGACGCCCGTAGCGGTGAAAACCGCCGCGCGTTTTGGCTTCCCGGTCGACCATATCATCGGCGATATCTGGGCCAGCTCCAGCGAAGACGTGCTGCCTGCCGGCGCGTCCGCCAAAGGCTATCTGGCGCTGACGCCATACCCGGCCGGTGCCGATTTCGAGATCCACAAACGCCTCCAGAAATACATCCTCGACAAGGGCCACAGTGACCTCAAGGACTTGAAAAACTTCGGCAGCGTCTACTACAACTCCGGCCTGGTGAACGCCGCCGTGGCCGTGGAAGCGATCCGCACCGGCCAGGCCAAATTCGGCAAGCGCCCCCTCAACGGTGAAGAAGGCCGTTGGGGCCTGGAACACTTGAACATCGACGACGCGCGCTTGAAGGACATGGGCTACCTGGGCCTGATGCAAAACCTCAAGCTGTCGTGCCGCGACCATGAAGGCGGCGGCTCGGCGCGTGTGCAGCAATGGGACGGCACCAGCTGGACGCTGATCAGCGACTGGATCGCCGCCGACCGCGCGTTGCTGCGCCCGTTGATCGACGAAAAATCCGCCGCTTTCGCCAAGGAAAAAGGCCTGACGCCGCGCACCTGCACTGGGGATGAATAACTCATGAGCCAACCCGCCGCGGAGTCCGCCAGCCAAGCGCTGTTGACGGTCGATGACATCGAAGTGATCTATGACGGCGCAATTCTGGCGGTGGCCGGGGTGTCCTTGAGCGTGCCCAAGGGCGCCATCGTTGCCTTGCTCGGCGCCAATGGCGCGGGCAAAAGCACCACGCTCAAGGCGATCTCGGGGCTGGTGCGTGCCGAACGGGCCGAGGTCAGCCGGGGCGTGATCGAATACGCCGGCCGCGACCTTGCCGGCATCGACCCCAGCCAGCGCGTGCGTGAAGGCATGGTCCATGTGTTGGAGGGCCGGCACGTGTTCGGCCAACTGACGGTCGAAGACAATCTGCGCAGCGGCGGCTTTGTGCGGCGCTTGAGCCGCAAGGCCATGGAGCATGACCTGGAACGCATCTACGCCTGGTTTCCACGCCTCAAGACCAAGCGTCACACCCGTGCCGGGCTGACCTCCGGCGGCGAGCAGCAGATGGTCGCCATCGGCCGCGCGTTGATGACGCGGCCCACCCTGGTGCTGCTCGATGAGCCGTCGATGGGCCTGGCGCCGATGATCGTGCAGGAAATCTTCGCGATCATCGCCCAGCTCAACCGTGAGCAGCAGGTGAGCTTTTTGATCGCCGAGCAGAACATCAACGTCGCGCTCACCTATGCGTCCCAGGGCTACGTGCTGGATACTGGCCGGGTGGTCTTGGGTGGCAGCGCTGCTGAACTGCGGGCGCGCGGCGATTTGCAAGATATTTATCTGGGTAAACAGTAAGGGCGAATGTGCATGACTGAATCCATCCGCAACGCTGATGTCTTGATCATCGGCGGCGGCCTGAGCGGCACGATGTTGGCCGTGCAATTGCTGCGCCTGCCGGGGCAGCGCCGCATCCTGGTGATCGAACCACGCGCCGAGCTGGGCCGTGGCGAGGCCTACAGCGCGGTCGAACTGGGCCACACCTTGAACGGCAACGCCGCGCGCATGAGCGTCGACCCGGACAACGCCGACGACCTGACCCAATGGCTCACCGACTACATCGGCGCCGGTGGGTGGCCGCAGGCGCACCAGCAAGCCGTGCCGATCAGTGAGCTGTTCCCGCCGCGCGGGATCTTCGGGCTGTACGCGCAGCAGCGGCTGGCCGAAGCCAAGGCGTTGTCGGCTTCGACGGTGGAGCATGTGCGTGGCGAGGTCATCGACCTGCACGTGGATGAAAGGTCCACAGTGCTGACACTCGATAACGGCCAGCAACTGCGCGGCGCCTTCGCGGTATTGGCCACCGGCATGTTTCCCGCAGCGCGTACGCCGCAGACCGACTCCAGCGGCTTGAACGCGGCAGCCGTAGACCCGTGGGATGTGCAGGCGATGACCCTGATCGACCCGCAATCGACGGTACTGATCATCGGCTCCGGGCTGACCATGGTGGACGCCGTGGTGTCGCTGGAACAGGCCGGCCACCGAGGCCCGATCGAGATTTTTTCGCGCCACGGGCTGCTGCCGCATGTACGGCGGCAGCCGCCGGGCTGGGTGGATTTTCTCGCCGAGGACCATCGCCTGCGCAGCCCCAGGCAACTGCTGCGCGAAGTGCGCCGCCAATGCCGCAGCGCGCTGCAGCAAGGCATCGATTGGCAGGCGCCGCTGGACACCGTGCGTGCGCATGTTGCCCGTTTGTGGAGCCAGGCCAGCGACGTCGAAAAACGCCAGTTCGTGCGCCATGTACGGCCGTGGTGGGAAAGTCATCATCACCGTTCGCCGCCGTTGAGCGCGCAATTGGTGGCACGGTTGCAGGACGAAGGGCGGTTGCGGGTTCACGCAGCGTCGTTCAAAGGCGTGGTGGCCTCGGACGGCGGCGTGACTGTCCGCTTGCGTCGTCGTGGCGAGCAGGAGGTGACGCACGTGTCGGGGGCGGCGTTGATCAATTCCAGTGGCATTGAGTACGACTGGCGCCGCGTGGCCCGGCCGTTGCCCCAGCAGTTGCTCAAGCGTGGGTTGATCCAGCCCGGGCCGTTGGCGTTGGGGATTGCGGCGGATGTGTCGGGCGCTGTGGTGGATGCCGAGGGCACTGTCAGCCGGCGCCTGTTCGCCATGGGCCCGCCGTTACGCGGGATGTGGTGGGAAAGCACGGCGGTGACCGACGTGGCGATTCAGGCCAAGGCGTTGGCGTTGAAGCTGACAAATATCTAATGTGGGAGCGCGCTTGCTCGCGAAGGCGGTGTGTCAGTTGCACAAGAGCGGACTGACCCACCGCCTTCGCGAGCAAGCCCGCTCCCACAGTTCAACCGAGTGCTTCTACCACACCGCTGTGCTCTGCTTTTTTTGGGAACGGGCTTGCCTGCGATGCAGGCAACTCGGTGCATCAGGCATAAGCCGTTGATGCCAGCGCAGCGGTGCGGCGATCCGACAAGCCCGTTCTCACAGTTGATCGGCGTTTCAACTTCCAATTTTCACGAAACCAGGCTTGAGGCCAAACACTTCCACCCCCTGCGCGGTCGACTGCCCGGTGGTGACCTTCACCCGTTCCACCGGTTGGTCCATCGTCGCGCGGTACTCCACGGTCATGTCAGCGCGGTTGATCGCCTGGCTCGGCACCACAATCGCCTGCTCATTGTTGTAGGTGACAATGGTCAATCGCGCACTCATCCCCAGCCGCACGCGCTGCAATTGCTGCGGCGTCAGTTTGGGAATCGACAAGGTCACCGGAAATTGCGCGCTGCCCTGGCTGTCGCTGGCAATCGCCAAGCCGCTGACCACACTCACCGAGCCGATCAGCCGCTCCCCGTCGAAGCCATCGCCCATCACTTCCACCACCTGGCCCTGGTGCAGCTGGTTGATGTCCAGCTCCGACACCTTGGCCACGATTTTCAGCCGTTCGATGTTCGCCAGGCCGAACAGCACCTGGCCCTGGCTGACTTTGCTGCCGGCCTGCACCGGCGCGTTACTGTTGCCACCGCCTGGCGTCGACGTAGTGCTGCCGGGGGCGGGCACCACGATGCCGGAGAACGGCGCCTTGACCTCCTTGCCATCGAGCAGTTTGTGCAGGGCGTCGTACTTGACCGTGGCGTTGGTCAGTTCCATGTCGGCGATCTGCTTGTATTCGCCCTGGCCCTGGTCCTGCGCCTGCTGCAGTTCACTGCGGGCGGAGGCGAGGTCCAGTTGCTGCTGCTGAGTCTGCTGTTTGAGGTCGTCCAGTTCGTTGCGCGGAATGATGCCGCGCTTGAACAGGTTTTCGCTTTCGGTGAGTTTGCGCTGGGTGTTGCCGGCGGTCATTTCGGCGGTGCGCAGGCTGCGGCGCGCACGGCTGACGGCGGGGCTGCTGTCCCAGTCTTGCATCTCTTGCACAGTGCGCCGGGCCTTGAGCTGGGCCGACAATGCGTCGCGCAGCTGCACCTCGAGGGTGGCCGGGTCCATGCGCAACAGCACCTGGCCGGCGTCGACACGCTGGCCTTGCTCGACCAGGTTGTCCAGCACGTTGCCGTCGAACGGCGCCGTCAGGGTGACGGTGGACTCGGGTTCGATCTTGCCCACCAGGCCGATCTGGTGCACGAGTGCGTCGGGTTTTACCGCCAGCCATTGCTCGGCCGTCCGGGTTTGCCCGGCGTCACTGCGATGGCTGAGCACGGCAATGCCTGTGCCGGTCAGCAGCACGACCAATACAGCGCCGAGCAGGCGTTTTTTATCAGTAGTCATTGAGGGCGATTTCCCAACTTTCCAGCGTCATGCCCAGCGTCAGGTCGAGCTGGGTCTGGGCGTTCAAATAAGCGATCAGCGCATTGAGCTGGGCGTTTTCGGCGTTGCGCAGGTCGGTCTCGAAACTCAACACCTGAAAGTTGGTGGAGCGCCCGGCACTGAGTTTTTCCCGCTCGATTTCGATCTTGCGCCGCGACAGCTCGACAGCGCGCTGGGAGATTTCATATTGGCGCCAGCGTGTGCCGAGGTCGCGTACCACGTCGTTGACGTTGCGTTCCAGCTCCTGACGCGCATCGGTGATACGGATCTGCTGGTCCTCGACGTTGACCCGCGCACGCACCTCGGCCTGTCGCGTGCTGATGTCACCGATAGGGATTTGCACCTGCACGCCAGCGTAGCTGTTCCACGTGCGGTTGTTGCCGTTGCCATTGCCGTTGTCGTTGTCGTTGCTGCTGTAGGCATCGCGGAGCTGGTTGGCCCCGGCCACCAGGTCGACCTGCCAGCGCCCGGAATCCTTGGCGATCACCAGGTTGAGGTCGGCCTGTTGGCTGCCCAGCAGGGCGGCGAGGTATTCCGGCTGCTGGGTCTGCGCCAGGTTGAAGGCCTGGCGCTTGTCGATGGTCATCGGCCTGGCCTCCAGCGCCTCGCTGGCGCGGATGGGCGTCGACAGGTCCAGCGCCAGCAGGCGCAGCAGGGCCAGGCGGCTTGTATCGAGCTGGTTCTGCGCTTCTTCGACGCCGAGTTGTTGGGTGGCGATGTCAGCTTCGGTCTGCACGATTTCGAACTCGGCCATGCGGCCTGCGCTGATCAATGCCTTGTTCACCTCCAGCAACGTGTTGGAGCGTTTGAGCGCATCCTGGACGATGCTCAACTGCTCCTGGGCGCGCAGCAGTTCGCGGTACGTGGCGATGATTTGGCTGATGGTCTGCGCCACGGTAGCCTTGAGGTTGAGCCGGTTGGCCTGTTCCGACAGGCGTGACAGGCGCAGTGGCGCGGTGGTGGCGTCCCAACCGGCGCCGCGCGCCAGCGGCTGGATGAGCGCCAGGTCAAGGCCGTCACTGCGGTAGCGGCCGGCGCGATCGGCGTTGTTCAGTTGTTGGGTCCAGGCCATGCTCAGCCGCGTGCCGTATTCGCCGAGCAAGGTGGCGTTCGGGGCCAGGTTGGCGTTGCGTGAGTTATCGGCGGTGCCGCGACTTTGGCGGTAATAACTGTTGAGCGTGAGCTTGGGGTTGAACACATCTTCGGCCACGCGCAGGTCGAACTTCTGCGCCACCCGTTGCAGGTACGCGCTGCGGATTGCCGGGTTGTTGCGCAAGCCCAGGTACACCGCATCACCCAGGGTCAGGGTGGTGACCTGGGCATTCAACGACACGCCGCGCTCGTAACCTGTGCGGGTGCTGCTGGGCGCGGAGGGGTTGATCACCACGTCGCCAGCCATGGCCGGCAGGCTTGCCATCACCAGTAACAGCGGCCATTTATTCATCACGCAAGGCCTCCACCGGTTGCAGCCGCGAGGCGGACACCGCTGGGTAAATGCCAAAGAACAAGCCCACCAGCAACGTACTGCCCACCCCAAGGGGCAGGGCGGCGGCGGCCAGGGCAAACGCCCAGCCCGACAGCCAGGCGTAGAGCCAGGCGGCGCTCATGCCCAGCACGGCGCCGCACAGTGCGCCGACGGCCGTCAGGGTCACGGCTTCGAGCAGGAACAGGTTGCGGATGTCACGCTGACGCGCGCCCAGGGCCATGCGGATACCAATCTCACGGCGGCGCTCCGAGACATTCATCAGCATCACATTCATCACACCGACGCCGCCGCCTACCAGCGAGATCGCACCCAGCGCCAGCAACAAATAGGCGAACGTGCGGCTTTGCCGGGTCATGCCATCGATCATTTGCTGGGGCACCTGGATGTCGACATCGTGGTCGGTGAGTTGGCGTTTCAAGGCGTTGGAGGCGTCGCGGGCGATGCGCTCCATGTCCTGGCCCGGCGTGGCGCGGATAATCACGTTGCCGATTTGCGGGGTCGGGTAGATGCGGCGCATGCCTTCGGCGGGGATGAACAGCGATTCGTTGGCCTGCACCGGCATGAGCATGGCGCGGGCCTGGTTGTGCAGGATGCCCACTACCAGAAACAGGTAGTCGTTGATGCGTATGCGGTCGCCCGGTTTCAGCGGATCACCCGGCATACCCAGGGCCTGAGCGAGCTGGTCGCCGATCACGGCGTAGGTTTCACTGGCGTCGAAGGGCGAAAGAAAGCGCCCGTCGCGCACCACCAGGCGCATGGCGTCCTTGATATCGGCTGTGGTGCCGACCAGGTTGGCGTTAGCCGAGCGGCCGTGGAACACGATCGGCCCACCGAACACGCTGAGGGCGCCGATATGGGCAATGCCGGGCACGCTGGCGCGCACGGCCTCAAGGTCGAGGCTGGCGCGCATCGGCGCGCTGCTGTTGCCTTTGGGCGGAAACTGGGCAACCAAGGTGTCGGTGCCCATGTCCTTGAAGATCATCGCGGCATCCACCGCCGCGTTATGGCCGATATTGATCAAGGCCACCACCGATGAACTGCCGATGACGATGCCCAGCAGCGCCAGGACCGAGCGCTTGCCCAGGGTGCGCAGGCTCACAAACGCTTCATGCAGCAGTTGGCTCAGGCTCTGCTCGACCCGCAAGCTCATAGGCGCCCGGCCTCATGCACCACGCCATTGCGTACCAGGATCTTGCGCTCCAGGCGCTCGGCGATATGCGGGTCATGGGTGACGATGATCAGCGTCACTTGCTGTTCGCGGTTGAGGCCCAGAAGCAGATCCATGATCTCCTGGGCCGTGGTGCTGTCGAGGTTGCCGGTGGGTTCGTCGGCAAGAATCACCGAGGGTTTGCCAACCAGCGCACGCGCAATCGCCACGCGTTGACGCTGGCCGCCGGAGAGGTCGGCGGGGCGGTGGTGGGCGCGCTCGGCCAGGCCGACCTGCTCCAGCATGCGCAACGCCTGTTCCACCGACTCGTGGCGCGACACGCCACGGTAACTCAAGGGCAGGGCGACGTTGTCCAGGGCACTGAGGCGCGGCAGCAGGTTAAAGCTCTGGAACACGAAACCGATCTGCTGGTTGCGGATCGCCGCCAGCTCATCGGGGCTGGCGCTGAAAATATCGTGGCCGGCAAAGCGGTATTGGCCGCAGTTGGGCAAATCCAGCAGGCCGAGGATATTGAGCAGGGTACTTTTGCCGGAGCCGGAGGCGCCGAGAATGCCGCAACTGTCGCCGCTGGCGATGGACAGGCACACATCATTGAGGATGGTCAGTTCCTGGCCGGCAAGCTGATAGCGTTTGCCGATGCCTTGCAGGGAAATCAAGCCTGGGTGCGCGGGGGTATCTGTCATCATGACTACGCCTGCAGTCTCGACGGTGCCGCTTGCGCCCGGTAAATCCTTGTAACAAGTTCGGGAGCTGCTTGGTACGCGTCACGGACTGGTTTTATTTCTTGTTTTTAAAATATTGTTTGAATAGTAACCGCGTTCCCTGCGCTTCGCCAGCCATGGATGTAGAGCGGTTTTACCCTTTGAAACGAATTTATCGCGCACGCGTTCGAGCGACTTGCGATGCCCTCGGCGAGTCGCGGAAGTCCCGGTTATACAGGCTTTTAGATGGACAGCGCAGTGTCAGTACTTGCTTTCGAAGGGCTGCCCCGGTATAAAAAATCAAATTATTTTTTAAAACAATATTTCCCCCGTGGAACTCCTATGGTCGCGAAGAAACTCAGCGCTCCAAACGTTACCAAGACTCGACTGCTGGATGCGACAGAGGCTCTCTTCATCAAGTACGGCTACGACGCCGTTCTGCTCCGGCAGATTACCGAGCGCGCCCAGGTGAACCTGGCCGCCGTGAACTACCACTTCGGGGACAAGGATTCCCTGATGAAAACCCTGCTGATGCAGCGCCTGGAGCCGCTCAACGAGCAGCGCCTGGAACTGCTTGCGCGCTGCGAAGCCGAATCCGACGGGCCCCTCGATTGCGATACCTTGCTTGGCGTATTGTTCGCCCCGGCCATGGGCCTGGAGCGCAGTGACCCCGCCAGCGGGGAAGGGCGCTCATTCATTCGTTTCCTGGGTCGGGTTTACAGCGACACCTCGCCGTTTATCCAGGAATACCTCAAGGTTCATTATCAGCCGGTGTTCCAGCGTTTTTTCGAAGCGTTCGCACTGGCCTTGCCGGACCTGCCCCGCAATGAGTTGGGCGTGCGCCTGCAATTTGCGCTCAAGGCGATTTCCGGGGTGATGGCGGGCACCGAACTGCGCCTGCTGATGAACTCCATGAGCCTGGGCCGCCCGGCCACGGACGCCGAGGTAATGGCCAAGTTGATCACGCTGGTGTCGGCCGCGATTCGTGTGCCGCAGCAAAGCGCTGAAGCTGAAACCGCGTTGGCCAAGGTGCTGGATACCCAGCGCGCCATTCGTGAACAAGCGGCAGCGCCCGCCACCAAGGCAGCGCGATAAGCCTTTATCCAACGCAAAAAAAAGCCCGCTGGGGCGGCGGGCTTGATGTGCAACGTTTGTAACGGATGAGGCTTCACCCTACGTCTGCGGATGTGAATAAATCGTGAAAAATATGTAAGAAAATGGGTGGGTAACAACAGATGTTCGATCCTGCGTGTGTCTGTCGGATTTTTCCTGCAAGCCTACCATTCGTCGCCACTGTCAGTTCTGACAGTAGATTCGATTAGAGCCCCAAGCGCCTCATTCACCTTGCCCGTCGCGCCGTTTCAGCGCGCTAAACCAGCAAGGTATGGCCATGACCACTCCCACTGAAGAACTGTCTCCACCCCCTTATTCGGTCTACCCTGCTGTCCGATTGGCTGAGGCGCTTTACCCCGAAACCGCGACCTGGGGCCTGGGCCAGCGTGAAACCGACCCCTACGCGCTCTTTACCTTCGAGAACTGGTACGCGGCCACCGTCAACGATCTTTATGCGCTCTACTGGCGCGATTCGAGTATGGCGGTGGCTTCGGCTGTCGTGACCAAGGTGGCTGATCGCTACAACCTGACGATCCCCAAGACCAAGATCCCGGAAGGCGAATTCCCGGTGTTCGGGCAGGTCACACGCGCGGCCAGCGGTCAATTGGTGCGCTCGCTTCCTGAAACCTACCTGGTCAAGAGCAAGCGTCCCGGTGGCCTCACGTTCTGGGCTGCGGAGCAATTTCACAGAGGCTTGATCCTGTCCATCGAGGGATTCCCGGCGGGTGCGATCCTTAATCCGACCAACATTACCGGTGGGTTGTGGTGCCTGATTACCAAGTACGAAAACATCCGCAAGAACGACACCATCACCGTCGCCTACGGCGCCACGACCATTGACCATGTTGTCAGCCCCGACGAGGCGGCTAGGCCGGGGCCGATCCGGGTTTTTATCAGCCCGACGATTATCCAGGCGGGCAACCTGCACGGTCCGGTGGGCGTGGCGTTTATGGTGCGCGATGTGGTGAACAACACCTCCGGGGAGAAGTACGCCTATTCCCGGCCTTACATTCTCAACAGCGAACTGGACCCCAACCTGCTGGATCCGCCGATCTTCACGGTGAACGAGGTCGAGGCCTCTATCGTCGATCTTGATCTGTCCAGCGCGGCACATTTTGCGGCGCTGGTCACCTTGCCACGCAAGACGCCGACGCCGAGCCCCAGCAACCGGGTTGTGCTGATACTGGTGATTACCCAGGTAACCGAGTACGGCGAGTCAACCCGAACGCTTCGTTTGCCGGCGGTGACCGACAGAAACCTGCGGGGCGAGAGCATTCCCATCGGCAACGGCGTGTTCAGCTCGCTGACAGATGCCAAGATCAGCCTGAGCTTTGAGTGGCAAACCGCTGGGGGAGTGGTGCTCAATCGCTCGGGCACCAGTGTGGTCCAAGTGGTCGGCACGTCGGCGTTGAGGCTCCTGGCACCTGCCTTCGATAACAAAACAGGGCCTCAGGTCGTCCTCGCCAGTAACTATCTGAGTGGCGCCGTTGTGGCCGTGGCGTACCAGGGCATGACAGAGGCGCAGATCATCAGGCTCAAATGGACCTTTGCCGATGGCACTGTCGCCAGTATTCCCGTGCAGGCCGGGGTGAGCAGCGGCCTGGTGCTGTTTTCCATCAGCGCGCAAATCATCGCGCAAAGCCCAGGCCAGCTCATCAAGCTGTCTTATGAGGTGACGACGGGGACCAAGACACAATCCTCGGCTATTCAGGAACTGACGTTTCAAGCCCAGGGCGGCGGGTTGACCGAGACGGTTGATGTCGGGATGGCCCCCCACGGGATCAGTATCACCAGCGATGGGCTGCGGGCCTTTGTAACCTGTCAGTTTAGCCATTCGGTTTCAGTCATTGATGTGAGGGCGCGTAAAGTCATTTACACCCTCTTTAACGTGAACTCGGCGTTCCTGTCGGTGCTCAGTCCAGACAACCGGCGTCTGTATGTGGGCAATTTTGACGGCTCAAGTTACACCGTCATCGACACCTCCACGTACAGGATCCTTTCGACGGTTCCGATCGCGGGCGGCAACGACCTTTCGGGTCTCGCCATTACGGCGGATGGCTCGCGATTGTTTGTTGCCTGCACCCGAAATTCCTTTGTGTCCGTCCATGATACCGCCTCGGGCGCCGTTCTCGGTCGGGTCTCCGTCGGGGTGAACCCGTTCGGCGTGGCGGTCAACCCGGAACAAACACAGGTGCTCGTCGCTTCAGCCTCGGTGCTGGATATCATCAGCGCCGGTACCCGCATTGCGCTCGTGGCGAGAATCAGTGGTACCAATCGGCCCGTACAAATAGCCTTCAGTGCAGGCAGTCCGGCGCGCTACGCCTACGTCAGTGACGTGGATGGCGTCCTGGTTGTTGACCTGATGAGTAACCTCATCATCCAGAAAATCACGGGCATCAATTGGGCGTGGGGCATCACGCGTAACCCAAATGCGCCGGAGCTCTGGGTGGGCGGCGTGGGCCCTGGTGGGATTGGGTCCAATCGCGATTCGGTGTACATCATCAACACCAACACCAACCAGATTACTAAACGCCTCACCGGGTTCAGCAACGCTGCAAACATAGCCTTCTCACCCGCCGCCGGCGTAGTCCTGGTCGTCAATAACGGCTCGGACAGTGTGAGTTTCGTCCCGCTTTAAGGCCCTTCGGTACCCCAGGCAAAACGCACAGGAAGTGCAGGGGACAGCACTGCGTCAGCGCAGGCTGTCCCTTTTCGTTGCCGCTTGCAATGACTCGCCAGCCTGGCCGCTGGCTGACGCGGTGAAACGCGCTCTACCATTTATCGCTACTGTCAGTTCTAACAGTAGATTCAATGACGGTCCCAAGCGCTTCATTGACCTTGCCCGTGACGCCATTTGCGTGCGTCCCAACCAGCAAGGTGATGGCCATGACCACCCCCACTGAAGAACTCTCACCGCCGCCCTATTCGGTCTATCCGTCTGTTCCGTTGGCTCAGGCCCTGTACCCGGAAACCGCGAAGTGGGGGCTGGGCCAGCGCGAAACCGACCCCAATGCGCTCTTCACCTTTGAGAACTGGTACGCCGCCACCGTCAACGATCTTTACGCGATCTACTGGCGGGACTCGAGCATTGCGGTGGCCTCGGCCGTCGTCACCAAGGTGAGTGATCGCTACAACCTGTCCATCCCCAAGACCAAGATTCCGGAAGGCGAGTTCCCGGTGTACGGCCAGGTCACGCGCGCTGCCAGCGGGCAGTTGGTGCGCTCGATGCCTGAAACCTACTTGGTGAAAACCAAGCGGCCCGGTGGCCTGACGTTCTGGGCGTCCGAACAATTTCACAGAGGCTTGATCCTGTCGGTTGAAGGGTTTGCGGCGGGTGCAATCCTTAATCCGACCAACATCACAAGCGGGCTGTGGTGCCTGATTACCAGGTACGAAAACATCCGCAAGAACGACACCGTCACCGTCGCCTACGGCGCCACGACGATCGACCATGTTGTCAGCCCGGACGAGGCTGCCGGGCCGGGGCCGATCCGGGTTTTTATCAGCCCGTCGGTTATCCAGGCGGGCAACCTGTACGGCCCGGTGAGTGTGCAGTTCATGGTGCGCGACGTAGTGAACAACACCTCCGGTGAGAAATACGCCTATTCCCGGCCATACCTCCTCAACAGCGAACTGGACCCCAGCCTGCTTGACCCGCCGATTTTCACGGTAAACGAGGTCGAAGCCTCTGTCGTCGATCTGGATCAGTTCAGCGCGGCACGCTTTGCCGCGCTGGTTGCGTTGCCGCGCAAGACGCCGACGCCGAGCCCGAGCAACCGCGTTGTGCTCATATTGGTGATTACCCAGGTTACCGAGTATGGAGAGTCAACCCGCACCCTTCGTTTGCATGCGGTTACCGACAGAAACCTGCGGGGGGAGAGCATTCCTATCGGCAACGACGTGCTCAGCTCGCTGACGGATGCCACGGTCAGCTTAAGGTTCGAGTGGCAAACCGGCACTGGTTCGCCACTGGGGCATTCGGGCACCAGTGTGGTCAGGGTGGTAGGTACACCGACTCCCGATGTATTGCCCTACCCAACACTCAACGGCGCTTCAACCACTGCGCAAGTGACGACAGTTGATCCGCTGGCTATTCAATACAACACCGGTGTGACGGTTAAATACCCTGGCATGCTTGCCACGGACAGCATCACACTGAGTTGGATTTATCAGGATGGAAGTCAGTATCAAACCACCCTGAGTGGTCATGCGAGTGGCGCGGTAGTGTTCGACCTGACGGCGGCTCAGGTGCTGCATCACAGTGTCAATAGCCGGGTGCAGTTGAAGTATTCGATTCAACGAGGTGGAAGAACGGCTCAGTCAACCGTTCAAACCGTTACCGTAGGGGCTATTGCGCCATCCCTGTTGCCAACGCCCACAATTAATTATCAGGCCAACGGGACGGTCATCGACTTGAACAACTTTGCGGGCAATGCTCAGTTGACGTTGAGCCAATGGCCGTTAAGTAAAGCAGGGCAGCGTGTATGGATTACGTTGATGGGAGAGGGGCGATCGCAGGAGGTGCTGACGGATTATGTGGTCAAGACTAACGACGCGATAAATGGCCTGGTGAACCAGGCAGTACTGCGTAACGTTTTGACAGCGCTGCCGAGGAACTCCCGGTTTCAGATTGAGACTCGAGTGGCCTACGATGGCGGCACGGACAAATGGCGAGCCGTAGTGTTTCCAACCGCGAGCTACATCATCAACGATTCGTGGACGGACGCTGTATCCAACTTTCCGGGTGGAAGCTATGGGCCCTGGAGTGCCGGTGCAGGTGCGGCGGGCGGTTATATGTCGGGCACCGGTTTTCAAGTTGTCACCGCAGTCTGGCCAGCCTCGAACGCGGGTGTATTGTTCAATGCGGTGCGTAATTTCAACAGCGCTCACCGTTATCGGGTGGATGCAACTATCTATAATCAGTCGGGTTATAACGATCCGCTCCTGGCTATATATGTGGCAGGGCAGACCCTCAAAGGCCCAGTCTCCATACCCCGGCAGCAATGGTATGTCCTGGATGCCGAGTTTGTCGGCAGTATGGGCGGTGCGGAAGTTGTACTTTATAACTACCAGGCCAAAGGGGGCGGCAGTGGTGCGGAGGGTGGCAATGACTTCATCGTCAACTCGCTGCGAATCACCCGTCTGACCTGATCAGCAGTCATGTTTGAGCGTGGGGCGGGACAGCTCTGCTTAACCGTGCGCTGTCCCTTTTGCATGCCCGTCAAATCTTCCAGTGACTCGCCGTCTTGGCCAGCCGCTGGCGCATGGCATCCACATTCGCCGCCAGTTGCAACGTCAATAACCGATACCCGTCCAGCGCACTCTGTACCGGCGCTTCCAGTGCGTCGTCATCCGCTGTGTGCGTGGCAGGCCGTTCCAGCCGCTCGGTAAACCCCAGCTTCAAGGCCCGTGCCATGCCCACCCACTGCACCCGAATCTGCCGGTGCTCCGCCTTCAACATCACCTGCATCCGTGCCATCGCCTGTGCATCGCGTGGATCGGGCCGGGTATTGCCGAGAATCTCCAGGGTGCTGATGCACATGCGCAGGTGCCGTTGGATCGCATCCAGTTCGGTCATGGAGATGCGCACTTCCTTGGACACAGACGGCATCAACGAGCGCAACTGCAGCATGGCCGCATTCAAGCGGTTGAGCAGCTTCAAGTGTTCATCATCGGTGACCGACTGGCCGCTGATGATTCGGCTATAGATTTGCGCGCAGTCACGCAACGCGCTGGCCAGGTTGTAGCGCCATGAGTACACCGCGTACAGCGGCAGGGCGAAGGAGAACGCCAGCGCCAAGACAATGCCGATCAGAATGTCGACGGTGCGCCACAAGCCGTCGGATATCGGATTATCCCCGTGCCCCGCGACGATAAACACCGTGATCGCCGACAACAGCGCGATGTAACCGCCCTTGCCGATGGCGTGATAGGAGAAGAACCCGCACACCACCGACATCAGCAGATACG
Source organism: Pseudomonas sp. MF08831 (assembly GCF_059862645.1). Taxonomy (NCBI): domain Bacteria; kingdom Pseudomonadati; phylum Pseudomonadota; class Gammaproteobacteria; order Pseudomonadales; family Pseudomonadaceae; genus Pseudomonas; species Pseudomonas sp. MF08831. Next base: position 448,019 of record NZ_JCBCUX010000005.1, read on the forward strand.
TGAGCAATGGCTGACCGAAATAAGCCTGTTGCACCACCAGCAACAAGCCGACGCTGGCGCCGATCAAGGTGCCGTAGGCGCGTTCCACAGCTTTTTTGCCGATATTACCGTGGTGCTGCAAACCGCCGATCACGATCAGCATGGTCACCGAGGCCCACTCGCCGTGCGGCAGGTTGATGCCGGTGGTGAGCAGGATGGTCGCCAGCAAACCGATGGACACGCGCACAGCGTGGATCAGCTTGGCATGGCGATAGCGGCGGTAGGGGTCCAGCAAGGGGCGCAACAGGCGCCGTGCGAACGCGGGCAAATGCAGGTTCATCGGTATTGACGTGGCCTTAGTAGTCAGTGCGAACGCGGTCTAAGTGGTGGGAGCGGGCTTGCTCGCAAGTGCGCGGTGTCAGTCAAAGATGTGTTGACTGACACTGCGCTTTCGCGAGCAAGCCCGCTCCCACCTGTTGAACTGCGCCATCTTTAGAAAATGTAGTCGGTCGTCAAGAAGCTTGAGTCACGGTTGCGCAGGATATCGCTGACCAGCGCCTTGTTGCTTTCCTGGAACTTGGTCGCCACCAGCGTGCGGATCGAGAACACGCGCAATGCGTCATGTACCGACAGCGTGCCCTCGGCCGAGTTCTTGCGGCCGTTGAAGGGGAACGTGTCCGGGCCGCGCTGGCACTGGGCATTGAGGTTGATACGGCCAACCTGGTTGGCGAACACATCTACCAGACGCCCGACCTCCACGGCGTTGGTGCCGAAGATACTCAGTTGTTGACCGAAGTCCGAGTCCAGCACGTAGTCGATCACTGTGCCCAGGTCACGGTAAGGCACAATCGGCACCACTGGCCCGAACTGCTCCTCGTGGTACACGCGCATCTGCGGGTTCACCGGGTACAGCACCGCCGGGTAGAAGAACGAACCGCGGCTGGTTGCGCCATTGGCATTCACCACTTTGGCGCCATGCTGCGCCGCATCGGCCACCAGCGCGTTGAGGTAATCGACCTTGCCGACTTCCGGCAGCGGCGTCAGCGAGACGCCGTCTTCCCAGGGCATGCCGGGTTTCAACGTGGCCAGCTTGGTGTTGAATTTCTCGATAAAGCGCTCGACGACATCTTCGTGCACAAACAGGATTTTCAGCGCAGTGCAGCGTTGGCCATTAAACGACAGCGAGCCGGTGACGGCTTCGTTGACCGCATTGTCCAGGTCCACCTCGGGCAGCACGATGCCAGGGTTTTTCGCATCCAGGCCCAAGGCCGCGCGCAGGCGGTGTGGTTTGGGGTGCAGCTTTTTCAAGTCGCTGGCGGCCTTGTTGGTGCCGATGAACGCGAAGATATCAATCTTGCCGCTGGCCATCAGCGCACTGACGGTTTCACGGCCACTGCCGTAGATCACGTTGATCACGCCGGCCGGAAAGCTGTCACGGAACGCCTCCAGCAGTGGGCGAATCAACAGCACGCCAAGCTTGGCCGGCTTGAACACCACGGTGTTGCCCATGATCAGCGCCGGGATCAGCGTGGTGAAAGTCTCGTTCAGCGGGTAGTTGTAAGGCCCCATGCACAGCGCCACGCCGAGCGGCACGCGGCGGATTTGCCCCAGCGTGTCCTGTTCCAGCTCGAAGCGGCTGCTGCGGCGGTCGAGTTCCTTGAGGGCATTGATGGTGTCGGTGATGTAGTCGCAGGTGCGGTCGAACTCTTTCTGCGAGTCCTTGAGGTTCTTGCCGATCTCCCACATCAGCAGCTTGACCACCGCATCACGCTGTTCGCGCATGCGTCGCAAGAAAGCTTCCACATGCTGGATGCGCTCGGCCACGCGCATCGTCGGCCATTCGCCCTGGCCTCGGTCATAGGCGCGCACGGCGGCGTCGAGGGCAGTCAGGGCGGTGTCGGCGTCCAGCAGGGGCGTGCTGCCGATATGCACGCGCTCATCGCCCAGTTGCACCGGGCTCAGTACTTGGGCCAATGGGCCGTTCCACACCTGCAACTGGCCGTCGACCAGGTAATCACGCTGTTCAATGGGCGCCGCCAGGCGAAATTGCTCGGGAATATCGGCGGCGGAGGTCGGAAACAGCTGGTCGAGCAGGTTACTGGTGGTCATGTCGCTACCCCTGGAATAGTTGCAAAACATGACTAGAGAGTCACCCATCCAAGGGCTGTGTGGCAAGCGCCAGACGCATTACAGCAGCGTCCCTGCCAACGCCACGCCCAGCGCTGCGCCGATTTGTCGCGCGGTGTTGAGGGTGCTGGCGGCAATTCCGGCCTGTGCCGGGTGTACCGCGTTCATCAGTGCGGCGGTGGCGGCGGGAGTGATTAGCCCCGCCGCCAGGCCGATGATCGGCAGGGGCACCACGAGCAGGGCGTAGTCGGGGGGTGTGCCGCTCATCAGCAACTGGCCGAAGCCGGCCACGTACAGCACCAGGGCGCCACCGATCAGCCAGCGACTGCCGAACGCGCGCACCAATTGGCCGGCCATCAGGCTGCCAATGCTCAACAGCACCGTCAGCGGCAAAAATGCGACGCCGGTCCACAGTGGCGAGAAGCCCAACGTTCGCTGGAAATACAGGCCGAGTAAAAACATCAGGCCGTACAGCAACAATGCAGATACCAGGGAAACCGCCGCGCACAGGCTGAACACGCGGCTGCCGAACAGTTGCACCGTAAGGCGCAGCCCGCCCGCTGCCCGCGGTTGTCTGGCACTGGCGGCAAGGCGCGCACTCAGTGCGACGGCGAGCAGTCCCAGTGTCAGATTGACGAGGAAGAGACTTCGCCATCCCAGCATCTGGATCAGCACGCCCCCCACCCACGGCCCGGCGGCCATGGCGATGCCGCCGCACCCGGCCCATACGCCGATAGCCGCCACGCGCCCGGCAGGGTTGTCGAGGTAGGCACTGATTGATCAGTGCCAGGGAAGCGGGCACCAGCGATGCCGCGCCGACGCCCTGCAGCACGCGCGCGGCGATCAACATCAGAGCGCACCCATCATTTGGCCGGGCCGCTGGGCGTGCAGTTGCTCAGCGCGTTGTGCGAAGCCGGTTGGTTGCGCCGCTCGAAAGATTCCCGCGCGGTACGGGTCACGCCCACGGGCTGGACGCAGTTGAAGGCGCAATTGGGTCTGGACCCGCGTGACCTGGAAAAGCCTGAGCAAAAGCAGGCGTGCGGCGGTTAAACTACGCGGCTTTCTTGAAGGAGTTCACATGAGTCAGTACCAGCCGGGCATTCTTGCCGCACCGGTGCCCTTGCAGGCACGCCATCTGTTTTTTGCCGTGGATTGCCTGGCTGCCGTACCCGGCGCATTGGACGCGCTGGTGCAGTTGACCGATTCGTCCGCGGTGGTGGGTTTGGGTGAGCCGCTGGTGACTGCACTGGGCGCAACCATTGACGGCTTGCGCGCGTTCCCTGCCGTCAGCGGCCCGGGCGCGCATAACCCCTCCACCCAGCAGGCGCTGTGGGTATGGCTGCATGGCGTGGATCGCGGTGAGCTGCTGTTGCGCAGCCGCAGTGTTGAAAAAGCCATGGCGCCGGCCTTTCGCCTGGTGCAGATGACCGAAGGTTTCCGCTACAAGACCGGCTTCGATTTGACCGACTATGAAGACGGCACTGAAAACCCCCACGACGACGCCGCGGTCGAAGCCGCGATGACCGACAGCGGCGCCAGCTTTGCCGCGATCCAGCAGTGGCAGCACGACCTCGACGGTTTTGCCGCTTTGCCTGCGCAGGAGCGCGACCACATCATCGGCCGCCGCCATGGCGATAACGAAGAGCTGGATGACGCACCCGAGTCCGCGCACACCAAACGCACCGCGCAGGAAAGTTTCACGCCGGAAGCCTTCGTGGTGCGCCGCTCGATGCCTTGGGCCGAGAACGGTCAGGCAGGGTTGATGTTCCTCGCCTTCGGGCATTCCTTTGATGCATTTGAAGCCCAACTGCGGCGCATGAGCGGGCTGGAAGACGGGATAGTGGACGGGCTGTACCGCATCAGTACACCGTTGACGGGTGGCTACTACTGGTGCCCGCCGCTGAAGGACGGGCACCTGGACCTGAGTGCGATCAGCTATACGCCGCACCTATAAACCGCTGGGCGCGGGCTTGTTGTGGGGGAGCGATGTTGCTATGGCAAGCGGGCTTGCTGTGGCAGCCGGGATTGTTGTGGTGAGCAGGCTTGTTGTGGCAAGGGGGCTTGTTGTGGCGAGCGGGCTTGCCCCGCGTTGGGCTGCGCAGCGGCCCCAAAACCGGCTAGTCGGTTTGCCTGATAAACCTGGGTGTTTGTAGCAGGGGCCGCTTCGCGCCCCAACGCGGGGCAAGCCCGCTCGCCACAACAAGCCCGATCGCCACAGCAAGCCCTCTTGCCACAACAAAGACGCTTGCCAAAATAACGCCGCTTGCGGCACCTGTCGGTCATCTGTTGTGCATACCCAGTTGGGCATACAGCGGCACCATCCCCGCGCCTCGGCAGTGGCGGCAACCATACGGGCTGAGAACCACCGGCGCTTTCAGTTGCGTGACGGGCGTACGTTCGATCCAAGTGGGTGCAACAAACCGATAACCCTGGCCCGGCACCGTGGCGATGTAGAACGCCTCTTCGTCGCCGAGGGCGCGGCGCAGTGTCTTGATCTGCGTGCGCAGGTTGCATTCTTCCACCACCGTTTTCGGCCAGGCGATAGCCAGCAAGCGGTCTTTTTCCAGCAGTTCACCGGGCCGGGAGGCGAGGGCGATCAGCAAGGTCAGGGCGCGGCTGCCCAAGGCCACGGGTTGCCCGTGCTTGAGCAGCCGATGACGTTGGGGCAGCAGTTGGAAGGGGCCGAAGTGGATCTCGAGGGTGGCGTCATCGGTGAGGTGGCGGCGAGTTGAATACGTCATGTCATTGAACCTTTAGGCGTGGGAAACAGCCCGGCGCAGCTGCGTTTGCGCCAGGCTGTCGGGGGAGGTCAGGTGTTGATGGCGGGGATCGGGTCGGCGGGGTAATCGCCGTCGATGGTCGGGCCGCCGGTCAAACCGTATTGCTGCAGCACCGGCGCCAGTTGACCGTAGAACGCGTCTTGCGCCTTGCCGTGGGCATCGGCCAGGGCGAACGGCAGAAACGCGCTGCCGATCCCGCCGAGGATCGCCGTGGCCCCGCCGAGGATGCCGCTGATGGTGCCGGCCACTGCGCCGATTTCAGTGGCGCCATACAAGCCGGCGCCGGCTTCCACCAGGCCGGCGACGGCCGCGCCCGTGCCGAGTACGCCGGTGGCGACCGAGAAACTGCCGGTGAGGTAATCACCTTTCTTCAGGGAGTCGACACCGCCGATAATCCCGATCACGCCGCCGATGATCCCACCGGCCGAACCGATGATCTTGCCCGCCGCGCCGATATTGGCGATCTGTTCGGCTGACAACGGGCCTTTGCCCACCGGCACCTTGCCCGGGAAGTCGCCGATCGTGCCGCCGTCTGGCCGGTTGACCCAGGTCACCCCATAACCGGCTTCCTTGGCGTACTTGGTGCCGCCTTCCAGCAACAGACCGGCGAATTGCAGCCCCGCCGACACGCGGTTGGCGTCCGCCACCGGCGTATTGCTGCCGTTGGCCGAACGCGCCATCAGCACGCCGCTCATCAACACCGCGCTGCCGATGTGCAGCAGGCCTTGCTTGAACGCCGGGCTCACATCCCCGAACTTCATGCCTTCGATGGCCTTGGGCAAGGCGTCGGCAATCTTGTTGCCCTGGCGACCGATGTCCCACACCGAGCGCAGCATCGACACCACTTGTGCCGGGTCGATCTTGCCGCCATCGGCGGTGACAAACATCTCGGGGTTTTTCTGCTGGGCATCGTTGATCGCGGCGGTGACTTTGGCCTCGTCAAAATTGCCTTTGCCATCGCCCAGCGTCACATTGAGGGTGTCGGTGGTCGCGCCGCCGAGCAGGGCATCGCTGAGGTTTTCGTTGAAATTAACCTGCAAGGTCGCGGCGTCGTCTGCTGTGGCCTTGTCCCCGAGGAAGGCCTGGGCCGACGCGGCGCTGGCCGCAAAACTGCTGGCCGCCACGGTCGGGTCCATGCCACCGGCCACGGCGTCGGTGAAAGCTTTGCCGGTGACCAGTTCGTTCTTGTAGTAGCTCTGGATCGCGTCACTTTGCCCGGCGTTGGCGGCGACTTTGCTCAAGTCGACATGGCCCTTGCCGCCCAGTGCCAGGTTGGCGATGGTTGCATCGTTGGCGGCGTTTTGCAGGCCCATGCCCATGTCGATCTGCTTGCCGTTCTGATCCTTGGCATTGAGGTTGTCGTTGAGGTTCTTGCCCGACTCGATGCCATCGGCGAAGTAGTTCTGCAGGGCGACCTTCATGGTCGGGTCGCTGCTGACGATGTCGCTGAGTGCCGGGCCGCGGTTGTTCTGCAGAAAGCTTTGCACATCCGGGTCCGCCGACAGGGTCTCGATGCCGCTCTGCAACTGCGCCTTGATCTTGTCCTCGTTGGGGTTCAGGCCCCAGTTCGGCGAGGTGTACTTGTCCATCAAACCGGCATGGGGCACGTAGTCGCTGACCAGCAGGCGCGTCTGCGCATCGGTCAGTTGCACCAGCACCGCAGCCTTTTGTGCGCCGCTGTAGTTCTGCGGGTTGGCCAGAATGTCGGCGGTCAGCTTGGAGGTGTCGACACCGGCCACGGCATCGCGGGTGGCGGCGCCGTCGAGGAAGGTCAGCGTATCGCTGTCGGTTTTCGGCGCTTGTTTTTCCAGCCACGCGCCGATGTTGTCGCGCGTACCGATGTTGTCCGATTTGCCGGTCGCCGGGTTGTCGCCACCGGTTTCCAGCGCGTGGAACATGCCGGGCCTGGACCACATGGCCGCAGCGCCGGTCAGTTCGTTGCTCAAGGCCGAATCACTGCCCAGCGCCTCCAGGTTGTCGGGGCGAATCATCCCGTCGTTACTGCGCTGGTTATCGCCTGGGCGCATCGCGGTACCGGAACTTGCGACCAGGCTCTCATTGGCCATCACGATGGCGGCGGACTTGGCGTTGGCGGTGGCCAGTTCGCCGGGCTTGCTGCCCATGAAACTGGCGAAGGATTTCGACGCCGCGCCAAGGTCCTTGTTGGCGTTGTCGATAAAGTGGTCGACGTCGGAATGGGTGATCACGTTGTCGGCTTTACCGCGACCGCCGCTGTCCAGCGCGGCCATCAGGTTCGGGCTGCTGGCCACGTATTTGAGCACCGCCTGGGCTTCGGGCGGCAGGCTCGTGGGCGGGTTGGCGAAGTCAATCGGCGCACCATGCAGGCCCCAGGCATCCCAGTTTTGCGAGAGCAATTGCGCAGCGGCGCGCGGGCGGTTCAGGTCGAGTTCTTCCTTGGTTGGCGTACCGCTGGTGTTGCCGGTAATCGTGTCCCAGTCCTTGGCGCCGGAGACGCCGAACGACGAGGTGTCGATCCACGAGGTGTCCGAGGCGCCGGCCGCGCCGGTGGTGCCGGCATACAGCTTGGCCACTTGGTCGTACAGGGCGGGGGTGATGTCCTGGGACACAATGACTTTGTCGCCGGAAGCGGTGTTGTAGCGAATCAGGCCCGGCCCGACTTCCTCGGGTGCGCCGATGTTGGCAGCCGGGTCCATGGTTTCGTTGGGGCCGGCCAAGCGATAGCCTTCGGCCTGGCTGGCGTTGATGGCGAACATTTTGCTCGAGTCGCCGCTGACCTGGGCAAACAACGTCGGGGTTTGTTTCTGGCTGACCACGATCTTGTCACCGGACGTGGTTTCGTATCGGATCAGGCCCGGGCCCAATTCCGTCGTGCTGCCAATCGCCTTGTAGTTGCCCAGCCCCGGCGCCACGGTACTGGCGTCGGCTTCGGTGTACCCGGCGGCCTTGCTGTCGGCGAGGTTTTTTTCGACGCTGGCGTCGGCCTGTTGTGCATTGTATTGGTCGACCAGTTTCTCGTAGAGCCGGGGGTTGTCGATTTGCTTGAGGGTTACCGGCTTGTCACTGCCCAGTGGCGTATAGGTGATGCTGTTGTTCACCGGCGCCTGCACATTCTGATAGGGCAGGGGGATCGAAGGGCCGCGGATCTTCGACGGATCGAATGTCGGCTGGTTGACGGCCGTGAACAACGCGGTTTCGAATTTTTTCTGCGAGCCGTCTGTGCCCGGAGTGTCAACAGGGTCACGACTACTTGGGATCGCTGGCATAAATGATCACCTGGAAGTTCTTTCATATATCAGGACCTGCGCACTAACGATTTCGGCTATTAGTGCAACTGTACTAATTCGGCGCAGGCAATTAGTTGCTCGCGGGCATTAAGGCCACTCGCGCCGAGCTATCAAACGTGATGATCAAGTCGCTTTTGTTACAAATGGAAATATCTGCAAAGTTGGGCAAAAGGCTATTAGCGAAAAATGTGAAGTCGTCGCGAAAATAGCGCTGATAACGTCCCGGATCGAACACTCAACCACGGGCTGTAAGTTCGAAAACTGTCCAGGTGATGCCGCGAAAGGCCCGCAAACACTGGGCCTTTTGCGTGTGTGTATTTTTTGAAAAAAGTTCAACGGCCCCAGATGCATGAGTTTTTCTCACTGCCAGGTTGAGCCAAACCTTTCACACCCTGTCAGCGAAACGTTTCACAAGCTTTCACAGCGAAGGCGTTTTGATCGTGAGTAGTATGGGTCCCATGCAAACCAACGACGGTTCGAAGGCTCACTGTCTGACGTTTTGGGCATTCACCGGTTTGCATACTTTCAGTTTGCTGTTGCGCAACTGAATAACTTCCCTATCGATGCAAGGAGATGAACATGGCTGATGTCCCACCAGTAAAAGCCGGCGGCGCCGACGACGCTATCGCGAAGATGGAAGCGACCTTCAACATGGCTATCGAGAAGTCGGCCAAGATCACTGAAATCAGCACCGCGAAAAAAGCGGAGCTCGACGCCACCAAACAGCGTCCGCAGAACTGATTCGCCAAAACGGGCGGCGCCGGCGCTGCCCGTTTACCTGCTGAGTGTTTTCACCTTCTGATTGTTGACCCCGTTGCACATGCTCAAGGGGGCAAACCCGAACATGACAGCCTTGATTTCCTTGGGTCCGGTCGCTGGTATTGGCGCACCGACCCTGACTGTGACCAGCGGTTTGCATCAGGGCAGTTCCCTGGTGCTCGACCAGCCTGTCTACACCCTCGGCGCGGACCTCGCGGCCGACCTGGTACTCAGCGATCCCGGCATCGCCGGCCTGCACCTGCGCCTGCGGTTTGAGGGTGGCCAGGTGGCAGTCGAAGCCTTGGGCGGCGATGTTGTGCTTGGCAACAATGTGCGTATTCCCCAAGGCAGCGGCCATCGTGCGCGACTGCCTTTGCAGCTGCGTATCGGCACGGCGGGAGTAAGCCTGGCCTCGCCTGAGGGGGCAGAAAAACCTTCGGACGCCACACGCACATTCACGCCCTGGATTGTCGCGATCGTCCTGCTGTTTTTGTGTGCGGGTGCGCTGGCGGTGCGCAACGACACGCCGCTCACCCACACCGCGGTCGCGGCGCAGGTGCCTGCGCTGAAAAAACCGTCGCGTGAACACGCCAAAACCTGGCTGGAGCAGCAACTCCAGGCTGCCCATCTGGAAGCCATAAAGGTCACTGACGCCAACGGCCAGCTCAGTGCCGTCGGCAGCTTCGAACAGTCGCAAAAACCTCAGTGGCTGGCCCTGCAACAAGCCTTCGATGAACGTTACGGCCAACAGATCGTCCTCAACCCTCGCGTCAGCGTACGCGCCGACGCCGCACGCCCGCGTGTGCGCTTCCAGGCCGTGTGGTTCGGCACCAACCCCTACGTGATCAACGACAGCGGCAAGCGCCTGTACCCCGGCGCGCCCCTGGCGGACAACTGGGTGCTGGAGCGCATCGAGAACAACCAAGTGATCCTCGCCCGCGGCGAAGAGCGCTTCACCTTCACCTTATGAGTCGCCCCATGGAACGCACCCAACCCACCCGTGGGACCTGGCTTGCCTGCGATGGCGTCCCCCCCGCCAACCCAATTCAACCCGCCGCCACGCCATTCAAATGTGGGAGCGGGCTTGCCCGCGATGGCGTTCTCCCGGCCAACCCAATTCAACCTGACACCCCCACGCCCAACTGTGGGAGCGGGCTTGCTCGCGATGGCGTTCTCCCGGCCAACCCAGTTCAACCTGACACCCCCACGCCCAACTGTGGGAGCGGGCTTGCTCGCGAAAGCTATCTGTCAGGCGCTGGAGGTCCTGGGTCGGAGTACCTATCCAGCCATAAACGCTGCTCGCAGGCCCACGCATGAAAGTCGAACCCCGCCCGCTCATCCCCAGCGACGTACGCAGCGCCCCCGTCGAAGCCGTTCGCCCGGTCAACTCACGCCAGGCCACTGCGTTCGAAGCGGTGCTCAAAACCCGCAAGACCCAAACCCGCCGCTCGCTGCGCAGTGACCTCGAAGAACTCACCAGCGCCGCGGGCGTTGACTCCCTGCTGTTCGGCAGCGCCCGCTCCCTGGAGCTGCTGGAACACGTGATGGAACACATCCTGCCGTCCCTCGATGCCGAGACGGACATCAAGGAACTGGCCCATGACCTGATCAGCGAAGAGATCGAGATGCGCCGCACCCTCGAACAGCAACGCTCGGAGGTACATGCCTGATGGCCCGCGATAACGACGACGCCGTGCAATTGCTCAAGGGCATTGGCGAGCTGTACCGGCGCAACGGCCAGTCCCAGCGTGCGCTGGTGATGCTGCTGATCGCCGTCAGTGTCGCGCCCGAAGACGGCGTGTTGCTGCGCTCGCTGGTGCTCGCGTTCACCGACAGCGGCGACGCCACCCGCGCCCTGGGTGCCCTCGACCGGTTGGTGGCGCTGGAAGGCGAGTCCGCCAGCCTATTGCTGCTGCGCGCCCGCGCGCTGTGGTACGGCGAGCGCAAGGACGAAGCGCGCCAGTGCTTCAAACGCTACCTGGCTTCGCGCAGGGCCGGCGCATGAGTGCCCTCAACCGCCTGAACAACCTGGCGCGCATGGCGGCGCAGCGCACCGACGTGATCATCGTCGCGTTCATGCTCATGGCAATTGTGATGATGATCACCCCGCTGCCCACCTACCTGGTGGACATGCTGATCGGCCTCAACATTGCCCTAAGCATCCTGATCCTGATCGTCGCGTTCTACATCGGCCATTCCGTGGAATTCTCCGCGCTGCCGCCGCTGATTCTGCTCAGCACCCTGTTTCGCTTGTCCTTGTCGATCACCACCACCCGCTTGATCCTGCTGCACGGCGACGCCGGCCATATCGTCAAGGCCTTCGGTGATTTTGTGATCGCCGGCCAAGTCGTGGTCGGCATGGTGGTGTTTTTGATCATCACCGTGGCGCAGTTCGTGGTGATCACCAAAGGCGCCGAACGCGTGGCCGAAGTGGCCGCGCGCTTCACCCTGGACGCGATGCCCGGCAAGCAGATGAGCATCGACAACGACCTGCGCAATGGCGACATCGACCAGGCCGAAGCGCGCCGCCGGCGTTCGCGCCTGGAGCGCGAAAGCCAGATGTTCGGCGCGATGGACGGCGCGATGAAATTCGTCAAAGGCGACGCCATCGCCGGCCTGGTGATTCTGGCGGTGAACCTGCTCGGCGGCATGCTGATCGGCATGATCGAACGCGACATGCCGTTCGGTGTGGCGGTGCACACCTACTCGCTGCTGACCGTGGGTGACGGCCTGATCGCACAGATCCCGGCGCTGCTGATTTCGGTGGCGGCGGGCACGGTGGTCACGCGGGTCAACAGCGACGGTGAAGCCGGCGACCTGGGCAGCGAGATCATCAAGCAGCTGGGCGCCAGCTATCGGGCACTGGGCCTGACGGCATTGATCATGATCGGCGTCAGCCTGTTGCCCGGTTTTCCGACCTGGGTATTCCTCGGCTTGTCCGCAGCCTTTGGCGGCGCAGCGTTCGTGATGTACCGCCGACACACCCGCCAGCCCCAGGGCGAGCTGGAAGACTTGGCCGAACCCCCGGAGCCGGTGGTCGAGGCGCAGGCCGAACTGGATGACAACCTGCTGCCCGATACTCGCGTGCTGCTCACCCTTGGCAGCGGCGTGTCCCAGAGCGCGCCGCGCCAGTTGCTGCGCCAGCGTGTCGAAGCGCTGTGTCATGACATCCGTAATGACCTGGGCGTCGACGTGCCGGTGCCGGGCATCTACATGGAGGCCAAGGCCACACCGGGCAGTTTCCGCGTGTCGCTGGAAGGCGTGCCGGTGAGCGAAGGCGAACTGCCGATCAATTGCCTGCTTGTGCAGGACGACCCGGTGCACGTTCAACTGCTGGACATCGCCACCGTGCAAGCCGACTCACCGCTCAACGGCCGCAATGCCCACTGGATCGAGCGCCAGCACGAAGAGACCCTGCGCAACGCCGGCATCGGTTTCCTGCTGCCCGACGAAGTCTTGCGCGGCGTGCTGGAACGCAGCCTGCGCCGCTATGCCGCCGACTTCCTCGGCATCCAGGAAACCCGGCTGCTGCTCGAACGCACCGAAGCCACGTACGGCGAACTGGTCAAGGAAGCCTTGCGCCTGGTCCCCTTGCAGCGTGTTGCCGAGACCTTGCGCCTGTTGGTCGGCGAAGGCGTTTCGATCCGCAATCAGCGCGCCTTGCTCGAAGCCATGGTGGAGTGGGGCGCCCGCGAGACCGATGCCGGGCGGCTGGCCGAACATTTGCGTGCGGCGTTGGCGCGGCAGATCAGCCATCAGTACGCCGACCGTAACCGCGTCATCGGTGCACTGGTGCTGGCGCCGGGCCTGGAAGACCAACTGCGCGCGTCCCTGCGTCGTCAGGAGCCGCAGCGCGAATTGATCCCCGAAGACGTCAGCCGCGCCTTGCTCGCGCAACTGCGCCAGGCCTGTGAAAACACTCGCGAGGTCAACAGCGCGGTATTGCTGGTGCACCCGGAGCTGCGGCGCAGCCTGCGCCGTCTGGTGTTGCGCGGTGAACTGGAGCTGGCGGTGCTGTCGTTCCGCGAGCTGGCCACCGAGTACAACCTGCAAGCGCTGGTGACCATCAGCCTCACCGATATTTCCAACCGCCGCGCGCCTGCCGCGGCTTCCGTCACCTCCCTGGCGTCTGCCTCATGATGCGTTTTTGTATGTTGTTGCTGGCTCTGGTCACCGCTGCAAGTCAGGCTCAGGACATTGCCAACGGGGCCTCGGGTTCGATCAACCTGGCGTCCGGAGAAGGGCGCATTCTGCATTTTGTGGCGCCGGTGGATTCGGTACTGGTCGCCGAGCCGAATGTGGCCGACCTGCAAGTGGTGTCGCCGGGCACGATTTATATTTTCGGCAAGGCGCCAGGCAATACCAGCCTGATTGCCCTTGGCAATGACGGCAAACAACTGGCCAGCCTGACCTTGTCGGTCAGCAGCGGTACCGCCGCGGTGACCACGCCGATGCAGGCATTGCACCCTGGCAATGGCGCGCAAATCAGCGGGGCCGGCAACCGCCTGATCGCCAAGGGCACCGTCGGTTCGGTGGCCGAAGCGACGGACCTTAACGCGCTGCTCAACCCTCAGGGCCAGGGCTTTCAGAGCGCAATCAACGCCACCGAATACGCAGGCGCGGCCCAGGTGAACTTGCGCGTACGGTTTGCCGAAGTGTCGCGCTCCGAATTGCTGCACTACGGCGTGAACTGGAACGCGATGTTCAGCAACGGCACCTTCTCCTTCGGCCTGATCACCGGCGGCGGTCTGGCAGCCGCAACGGCCGGTGGCCTGGCAACGGCAGGCACCGGCTCGGGCAATGTGAACATCGACGGCATGCTCGACGCGCTGCAGGCCAACGGCATTTTGCAGATATTGGCCGAGCCGAATATCACCGCCATGACCGGCCAGACCGCCAGCTTCCTCGCCGGTGGCGAAGTGGCGATCCCGGTGCCGGTCAACCGTGACCTGGTGGGCATCGAATACAAGTCGTTCGGCGTGTCACTGCTGTTCAACCCGACGCTGTTGCCCAACGGCCGCATCGCCCTGCAAGTACGGCCGGAAGTCAGCAGCGTGGTCAGCGGCGGCACCGTGGATTTCGGCAACTTCCATGTGCCGTCCTTCAGCGTGCGCCGCGCCGACACGCGGGTGGAAGTCGGCAGCGGGCAGACCTTTGCGATTGCCGGCCTGTTTCAACGTGAAAGCAGCCAGGACATCGAGAAGCTGCCGCTGCTTGGCGACTTGCCGATCCTGGGCAACCTGTTTCGCTCCAAGCGTTTCCAGCGCAATGAAACCGAACTGGTGATCCTGATTACCCCATACCTGGTGGAGCCGGTGCGCAGTCGCACGCTCGCCACGCCGCTGGATGCACAACCGGCGACGGCCGCAGCCAGCGGACCACGCAGCGGCGGCGCGTTCGGTTTTTACATGAATTGATGAGGGGGCCTGCGATGACTGCTTTGCGTGTATTGATGCTCTTGCCCCTGGCGCTGATGGGCTGCCAGACCCACTTGGCGCCGGTGTATTACGCGCCGGAGTTTCGCGCTGATGGCTTGCCGAGCCAGTGCCAGCAACCGGCGGCCAAGGACGCAATCGGGCTGGACGAAGATTTCAAACCGACGCTGCCGTTGGGCTGCGCGAACAATTTGAATTTGATGCAGATGGTCGAGCGCAGGCAGGACCTGACCCAAGGCCGCACCACCGGCCCGGCCATGGCCGCCCCGGTCGGCCGCGCCGCCCAGGTCTACATCGAAGGCTTCGACCGCGAGCAGCTGCAACGCCGCAAGGACCAACAAGAAGCCAAAGCCGGCGCCACCGGAGGCCAACAATGACCAGGTGCACACCTATCCCACGTGAAAGCTGGCTTGCCTGCGATGACGCCCGCCCAACCCACCCAAACCTCCCTGACACCCTGCAATCCAAATGTGGGAGCTGGCTTGCCTGCGATGACGCCCGCCCGACCCACCCAAACCTCCCTGGCACCCTGCAATCCAAATGTGGGAGCTGGCTTGCCTGCGATGACGCCCGTCCAACCCACCCAAACCTCCCTGGCACCCTGCAATCCAAATGTGGGAGCTGGCTTGCCTGCGATGACGCCCGCCCAACCAACCCAAACCTCCCTGACACCCTGCAATCCAAATGTGGGAGCTGGCTTGCCTGCGATGACGCCCGCCCAACCCACCCAAACCTCCCTGGCACCCTGCAATCCAAATGTGGGAGCTGGCTTGCCTGCGATGACGCCCGCCCAACCCACCCAAACCTCCCTGGCACCCCGCAATCCAAATGTGGGAGCGGGCTTGCTCGCGAAAGCTATGTGACAGGCGGCATAGGTCTTGGGTCGGAGTACATAGCCATGGCTGCGGTAACGGCCACTTATGGTTCCGCTCTTACAGCGGGTGACTGTTTGAAGGACCAGAAAGTAACCAAAACGTCCTCGGCCCACCACTCGGCACCTCGCCCAGGCTCGGCGTGCCCTCACGCAGGCTTTGGAGCCTGTGCCGTCGCGCGGGGTCATGCTTGGCCCCACGCGCCAAAACCTACGTTCGGCCAGCGTGGTTTAACGGTGCGCCTGAGATCACAATCCAAAGCAGATCAACAGCGGCCCGGTCGTGTCTCAACGCGGGTCCACCAACCCCAACTCTTTGGCCTGCACCACCGGATCACTGATCGCCTTAATTCGCTTGGCCTCCATCACCAATCGCGCGCGTTCCGCGGCGGGAATGTCGTCGAGGGGCAGGCTTGCAACCCGCTGCTCGTAACCGGCCAACACCATCACCAACAACTCATTGCGCTGATGCCGTGGCAATGCGCGCGGCGATTGGGTGACGGGCGCAATGGTATCCAGCGCCTGTTGCGGCTGCCCGCCGAGCGCATAAGCCAGGGCCAGATTGCAGCGGCTGTCGAGGTCGTCGGGCTGCAGGCTCAGGCTTTTGGCGAAGGCGGTTTGTGCGGCACTGGCCTGGCCATTCAGCACTTGGGCGATGCCCAGGCGGGTGTAGGCCACCGGCAGGTGATTGATCTCGGCAGCCTGCCCCAACGCCGTCACGGCACGTTGGGTCTTGCCCAATTGCAACTGCGCAGTGCCAAGGCCGAGCAGGGCGTCGGCGTTGTGGGCATCAAACCCCAGCGCCTGCTGGAAGGCGCGTTCGGCGCCCAGCGCGTCCTTGGCGTCGAGCCGGGCCTGGCCGAGCTTGAGCCACAGCTCAATGCCGGCACCCGGTTGCTGGGTGGCGCGCTCGTACAACGCAGCCGCGCTGCTGTAGTCGCCGCGCTTGCTCAGGTCGTTGGCCAGTTGCAGGGATTTGTCGGTATCGGTCGCAGGTTTGCTGGAGCAGGCAGCCAGCAGCAAAGTGCTGGCGAGCAGAAATTTGTGGGTCATCGTCACAACTCGTCGGGCGAAGGCGCAGGCCATGTAAGCATATTTTTGATGGCGCTCCTATGCCTGTTCGGTGCGGGTTTTGCCAACGCCGCCGAGGAGCCCGCGTGGTTCTCGCAGCCCTACGCCTACGTGCTGGTCGATCAGGACGTTCGCAGCGCGTTGGAAGAATTCGGCCACAACCTCGACGTGCCGCTGGTGCTTTCCGACAAGGTACGCGGCAAGGCGCGCAGCACCATCCGCGCAGCCACCGCCGGTGAGTTCCTGCAGACCTTGTGCAGCACCAACGGCCTGACCTGGTACTTCGACGGCAACCTGTTGTACCTCAATGCCAGCGATGAAATCAGCACCAAGCTGTTCAAGGCCAGCGCCCTGAACCTGGACCAGTTGCAGGCCTACCTGAACACCCTCGACGTGTTCGGCCAGCAACTCTCCATGCGCAACGGTCCCGAGGGCGATGAAGTGTTTGTTTCCGGCCCGCCGCCGTACCTGGCGCTGGTGCAACAGCATGTCGACCACCTGCAACCCACGGTCGTGGCCGCCCCGGTGGCGCGCGAGCGCGGGGTGCGAGTGTTCCGTGGCGCACAAGTCAGTACCGAAACCCCAACCCAGTAAAGGAGCAGCACCATGTCCGTAACGGCCGTAGACAGCAACCTCGCCCCCGGTGGCGCCAGCCCTGAAGCCAAGTTCAACGCCGCGGTGGATAACGCCAAGGCCGCCGACAAACCGTCGGAGACCAGCGACGCCGAATTCAACGATGCGTTGATCACCCAGGCCGTCACCATCGGCGGTCAGTTCATCATCATGCCGAAGATGCAGGAACTGCTGAACGACGCCATGTCCGATGACGACGAAGAGTAGGGAGCCCCTATGACTATCAGTCTCGCCGCCGGCGCCACGGCCTTGCCGCCGTCCGCCGGTGCGGGGCCCGCCGGGGCCTCGCAGAACCTGTTCGAGCACATGGCCAATACCGCCAAGGGCATGCCCGAAGGCGCCAGCCCGCACCAGATCGGCTCGGGCCTGATGGAGCGCATGAACAGTTTCATCGACCGTACGCGCGCGTTTTCCGAACGCGCCGACGTGCTCACCAATAACCCGTCGGCGCCGCCGCCGGCCTCGGTGGAAATCCGCACGGCGAGTGCTTCGCCGCAGGGCGAGCCGGGCAAAAAAGTCGGCGAGCAGCAGGTCGACCAGATCGTGCACTCCCTGGGCAAGATGTTCGATTACTCCATCGAAACCCAGATGGTGGTGCGCGGTGCGACGCAGATTTCCGGGTCCGCCAACACGTTGCTCAAGGGGCAATAACGCTATGCCAAGCCCAAACCGCGCGCTGCGCCTGCTGCTGATCGGCCTGCTCGCCAGCCTCTTGCAGGCGTGCAACACCGACCTCTATACCAACCTCAGCGAGCGCGATGCCAACGCCATGGTCGCGGTGCTGCTGCGCGGTGGCATCCCGGCGGAGCGCAAGACCCAGGACAACGGCCAGCTCAAAGTGGTGGTGGACGAGGAGCGCTTTGCCGAAGCCATGACGCTGCTCGACAACGCCGGCCTGCCGCAACAGAGTTTTTCCAACATGGGCGAGGTGTTCAAGGGCAATGGCCTGGTGTCGTCGCCGGTGCAGGAGCGCGCGCAGATGATCTATGCGCTGAGCGAAGAACTGTCGCACTCGGTGTCGCAGATCGACGGCATCGTCGCCGCCCGCGTGCACGTGGTGCTGCCCGACAACGACCTGCTCAAGCGCGTGATTTCACCGTCGTCGGCCTCGGTGCTGGTACGTTACGACCCGGGCACCGACATCAATACGCTGATCCCGCAGATCAAGACCCTGGTCGCCAACGGCATTTCCGGCCTGAGCTACGACGGCGTCTCGGTGACGGCGATCAAGGCCGCCGTCGCCATCAGCCAGAACCCGGCGCAACCGCGGTTGGCGCGCTTCATGGGGCTGTGGTTGCTGGAAGACAACCTGGCGCAGGCACGCGTGATGTTTGGCGGCTTGCTGCTGATTGCCCTCGGCGCGCTTGGGGTATTGGCTCGCCAACACTGGGCGCGGCGTCAGTCCCAGGCGATGTATGTGCTCAAGGAGGGTGAATGAGCCTGGTTGAACGCTGGCAGGGGCTGATCGCCGAGCCGCTGCAGTTTGTGCGCGGGCCGAGCCTGGGCGCCTGTTTCGCCGATGAGTTGCCCGATGAAGTGCTGCAGGCCATGCAAGGCCAGGCGCGTTTTCGTCAGCGCCTGGAGCAGTTGCTGGTCAACCATTATCAGCTGGCGCCGATTGCGCACCTGGTGACGCCGTCCGCTGCCGACCTGGCGGTGTTGCTGTTGTCACCTGCGCAGTTTTCACGCCTGCCACGGTTGTGCGGTGCCATCTGGCATGCCTCGACCCTGAGCCGCGAGATCCGCCGTGAGGTGGTCAACGAATTGCGCGAGGGACTCGGTGCCGAGGTATTCAGCCAGGCGCTAGCGCAGCGCCAACTGGGCGGCGCCGCGGACCTGCTGCGCGAGCCATCGGAGCTGATCGAGGCCATCGACCGCGACGGCCAAGGCTGTGTTGCCGCCTGGCTGCAGGCCCAGCACGCCGATTTGCAGGGCTGGCTGCGCCTGCGTTTCGCCTTCCCCCAGGGCCACAGCGCACGCTTGCCCCGCGACCTGGAAATCGTCCAGGCCGCTGCGGCGAGCCTTGCGGCCGAGGACAACGCCCATGAGTGAATTACCGAGCCGGCCCACCGCGCGCATCCTGCGTGCTGAAGAAGCAGCGCTGTGGACCGATGGATTTGCTTTTCTGCAAGCCGCCAAGGACCAGGCCGAACAGATCAAGGCCGACAGCGACCAGTGGCTGCACGCCGCCCGCGCCGAGGGCTTTGAAAGCGCGCGCCAGGCAGGCGCCGAGCAAGTCGCGCAGTTGCTGGTGCAAACCCAATCCCAGGTGCAGCACTACTTGAGCAGCCTGGAAGCGTCGTTGGCCGACCTGGCCCTGGGCATCGTGCGCGAGGTATTGGGTGAGCTGGACAGCGCCGACCGAGTGGTGCGTTGCACCCGCCAGGCCCTGAGTGCATTTCGCCAGGACCAGGCACTGACCCTGTGGGTGCCGCCGACCGAAGTCGAGGCCTTGCGCCAACGCCTCAAGCACGAAGGCCTGGCCATTGCCGTGGACGCCGATGAGCAGCTGAGCGCCGGTCAGGCGCGCCTCAACAGCCCAGCCGGGTCCGTCGAACTGGGCCTGGAGGCGCAGTTGCAAACCCTGCGCCGCAGCTTGCTGCCCTTTGCCGAAGAAGGTGTGGCATGAACCTGCAACAGCTGCTGCCGCGCCTGACTGAACGGTTGGCGCAAGCCCGTCCACGGCCGATGCACGGCACGGTGTTGAGCATTCGCGGTGTCCTGCTGCGCGCCAGTGTGGCCGGTGCGAGCATCGGTGAACTGTGTCAACTGCGCGACCCCGGCAGCGGCCGCAGCTTGAGCGCCGAGGTGATCGGCTTTGATGGCGACGAGGCGATTCTGTCGCCGATCGGCTCCATGGAAGGCCTGTCGACGCGCACGCAAATCACGGCGACCGGCGAAACCCTGGGCGTCGCCGTGGGCGATGCGCAACTGGGCCGGGTGATCAGCCCCATGGGCGATTTTCTCGACGGCGATGGCGTCCCGCCGACCCTGGCCTTGCAGCGTTACCCCCTGCATGCCGAGCCGCCCGCACCGTTTTCGCGGCAACTGATCGTGCGTTCGATGGCGCTGGGCATTCGCTCCATCGACGGTCTGCTGACCCTGGCCCAGGGCCAACGCATGGGCATTTTTGGTGAGCCGGGCGTGGGCAAGTCGTCGTTGCTCGCCAGCATTGTCCGCAACAGCGAAGCCGATGTGATTGTGATCGGCCTGATCGGCGAGCGGGGCAGGGAAGTGCGCGAACTGCTCGACGTGCAACTCGACGCCCAGGCGCGCGCGCGTACCGTGGCAGTGGTTGCGACTTCGGACCGCCCGGCGGCCGAGCGCGTGCGTGCGGCGTTTGTCGCCACCACGCTGGCCGAGTACCACCGCGACCAGGGCCGCAATGTATTGCTGCTGATGGACAGCCTGACGCGTTTTGCCCGCGCCCAACGCGAAATCGGCCTGGCCGTGGGCGAACCGCCAACCCGTCGCGGTTATCCGCCGTCGTTTTTCTCGGCCTTGCCGCGCCTGCTCGAACGCGCCGGCCCCGGCCCCACCGGCAGCATCACCGCGCTGTACACCGTGCTGACGGAAGGGGATGCGGCCAGTGACCCGGTGGCCGAAGAAGCCCGCTCAATCCTCGATGGGCATATCGCCCTGAGCGCGGAATTGGCCCAGCGCAACTACTTCCCGGCAGTTGACGTGTTACGCAGCCGCAGCCGGTTGATGGAGCAGGTCGCCGGTGAAGAACACAAACGCCTGGCCATGCGCATACGTGAGCTGATGGCGCGCTACGGCGAAATCGAAATGCTCATCCGCGTCGGCGAGTACTCCGCCGGCAGCGACCCGCTGGCCGACGAAGCCATCAACCGCCATGCGGCCATTGAAGCGTTCCTGCGCCAGAACGCCGGCGAACCCAGCAGCCTGGACCAGACCCTGATCCGCATGCGCCAGGTGTTGGCATGAGATCAATGAACAACAGTGAACCTCAGGCCCATGCAAAACCCTGTGGGAGCTGGCTTGCCTGCGATAGCGGTATATCAGCAACACAAGGGCAAGCTGACCCACCGCCATCGCAGGCAAGCCAGCGCCCACCTTTGCTTTTCATGGATTTACAGATTGCTGTGCTGGCATCAGAAAGGAGCAACCCCAATGAAAACCGACCAACTGCGCACCCTGCAAACCCTGCGGGTGCTGCGTGAACAACGTGCCGCCAACCAATTGGCCGCCCAACAGCAACGCTGCGCGCAGACCCACGACGTGTTGAACGACGCCAAGGAGCAACTGCGCCTGCACCGTGAAGCGATTGCCGAGGAAGCCCGCCAGGTTTATGCATCTCTGACCGAGGGGCTGTCGGTGGCCAGCTGGCAGGCGGCTCAGGAACGTTTGCGCGGCCTGTCGGATGACCAGCAGGTGCTCGAGAACGACGTGCACCACGTGTCCACCACCCTGCAAAGCCAGGAGCGCGAGCGTGACCTGTTTCGTCAGGAACGCCTGAGCCGTCAACGCCAGTCCGAAGCCTGGCAAAGCCTGCTGGAAGGGCGTGAAAGTGATGAGCGCCGCGTCGGTGAATTGCGCGAAGAAGGCACCGGCACATGATCACCGCCCTTGCCGACCCGTTGGCACCCTGGCTGACGCAGTACGACCCGGCGCTGTTGGCGCTGCATAACCAGCTGCACCGTCGCCGTCGCGCCTGGCAGGGCCGTTGCGCCGGGCAAGCGTTGCGCGTGAGTTGGGCCGCCCAAGCGCAAGGCCTGGGCAATTCGCGCGATGTGTTTTTGTTGCTCGGTCGCGCCCCGGTGCGCCTGCGGCTGTCGTCGGCCGCGCTGGAGCAAGTACTGGTGCCGCTGGCGTTGCAGTTCGATGCGCAATTGCTGCCATCGTTGCCACGCTCGTTGCTGCTGGAACTGGCGGTGCTCGACCTGATCGAGACCCTGGAACCCGTGCTCGGCCACCCGGTGCAGTTAGTCGAGGCCACTGACGATCAGCGCGCGTATGCCGTGCACCTGGCGCTCGAATTGACCTTTGGCAACCAGCCGGCCATGAGCGCGCAACTGGACCTGAGCGAAAGCGCTGCCGTGCTGGTGGCGCAGCTGCTGGCGCAATACGGCCAGATCGAACCCGACCCGCTGCCCGCCCTGCGCCAGACCCTGGCGGTGGTGGCCGGGCGGCAGTGGCTGACCCTGGGCGAATTGCGCAGTCTGCGGCCCGGCGATGTGCTGATGCTGGAGCAGGGCTCGGGCTTGTTGCTCGACCTGGACGGGCGCTTGCAGGCCCGCTGCCAATACCAGGGTGAAGCATTGCAGTTGCAGGAAGAACTACAAGCCCCCCTTTTGCACATGGAGAACACGATGACTGATGTTGATGCCGCCGCGGCCCTGGATGACTTGCCGCTCAAACTGGTGTGCCAGGTCGGCAGCCTGGAACTGACCCTGGCGCAATTGCGGGAGCTGGGTGCGGGCAGCCTGTTGCAGCTCAACACGCCCGGCGTGGACAGCGTTGACCTGATGGTCAACGGGCGTCGCGTCGGTCAGGGCCAACTGGTAAATATCGGCGACGGCCTGGGCGTGCGCCTGCTGAGTTTTGCCACCCCATGACCGGTTATCAGCCGAACCTGATCGAGATCATCCTGGTCGTTGCGACGATCGGGCTGATCCCGTTGGCTGTGGTCACGCTCACCGGGTTCATGAAGATTTCGGTGGTGCTGTTCCTGATCCGCAACGCCCTTGGGGTGCAGCAGACACCGCCTAACCTGGTGCTGTACGGCATCGCGCTGATTCTGTCGGTGTACGTGACCACGCCGTTGATTGGCGACATGTACCGCCAGGTCGAGGGACGCGACCTCAATATCGAGCATGTCGAGCAACTCAAGGACCTGGGCGATGCGCTGCGCCCGCCGCTGCAGGCGCATTTGAAGCGTTTTGCGAATGAGTCCGAGCGCGGTTTTTTTGTGCAGGCCACCGAGACCATCTGGTCGCCGGAAGCCCGCGCCGACCTGCGTGACGATGACCTCGTGGTGCTGATTCCGGCGTTTGTCAGCTCGGAGCTGACCCGCGCCTTCGAGATCGGCTTTCTGCTCTACATCCCGTTCCTGGTGGTGGACCTGCTGGTGTCCAACGTGTTGATGGCGATGGGCATGTCGATGGTCTCGCCGAACCTGATTTCGATCCCGCTGAAGATCTTTTTATTCGTGTCACTGAGTGGCTGGTCGCGCTTGATGCACGGTTTGATTCTGAGTTACGGCTGAGGCACGACCCATGGGCCAGGACGTTTTCCTGTCATTGATGAAACAGGCACTGATGACCGTGCTTATGCTCTCCGCGCCGGCGTTGGGCGTGGCGATTATCGTGGGCTTGAGCGTGGGGCTGTTCCAGGCGCTGACGCAGATTCAGGACCAGACCTTGCCGCAGGTGGTGAAGCTGGTGGCGGTGCTGTTGACCATCGTGTTTCTTGGCCCGGTACTCGCAGGCCAAGTTGCGGAGCTGGGCAGCCAGGTGCTGGATAACTTCCCGCTGTGGACGCGCTGACTGCCCATGGATGCCAGCCTTACCGCGCAGTTTCTGGAGGTCGCCTACCCGGTGATCAGCGCCGCCTCGCTTGCCGCCTGCCGCGCCATGGGGGTGGTGGTGATCACCCCGGCGTTCAACCGCCTGGGCCTTACCGGCATGATTCGCGGCTGTGTGGCGGTGGCCATTTCGATCCCAATGTTCTTTCCGGTGTTCGACGCGCTGACCCGAATGCCCGAGCACGGCAGCGTGTTCATCGCCGGGCTGCTGATCAAGGAGTTCCTGATCGGCATCCTCATCGGCCTGTTGTTCGGTATTCCGTTCTGGGCCGCGGAAGTGGCGGGGGAGTTGATCGACCTGCAACGTGGCTCGACCATGGCGCAGCTGGTGGACCCATTGTCATCCGGTGAATCCAGCGTGATGGCGACCTTGCTTACGGTGATGTTGATCACGCTGTTCTTCATGTCCGGCGGCTTTATCCTGATGGTCGACGGCTATTACCACAGCTACCAGTTATGGCCGGTGACTTCATTCACGCCGGTGTTTGCCAGCTCGGCGTTGCTGGCGGTGCTGTCGATTCTCGACCAGATCATGCGCGTCGGCGTGCTGATGGTTTCGCCCTTGCTGATCTCATTGCTGATCACCGACCTGATGCTTGCCTACCTGTCGCGGATGGCGCCGAACCTGCATATGTTCGACTTGTCGCTGCCGGTGAAAAACCTGTTTTTCTCGATCCTGATGGTGATCTACATCGGCTTTTTGATTCCGTTGATGCTCGATCAATTGGCGGAATTTCGCGGCACTGTCGAGTTGCTCAAAACCCTGGCCGGCATGGAGTAGCCCATGGCCGATACCAGCGAAGAAAAATCCCAGCCGGCCACGGACAAGAAGCTCAGGGACGCACGCCAGAAAGGCCAGGTCGCCAAGAGCCAGGACCTGGTGTCGGGCATGGTCATCCTGTTTTGCACGCTGTGCATCTCGATCCTGGCGCCGCGCGCCAAGGCCCAGGTCACGGCGCTGATCGACCTCACCGCGCACATCTACATTGAGCCGTTCGCCACGGTGTGGCCGCGAGTGCTCGACCATGCCGAGCAACTGGTCATCAGCATTACCTTGCCGGTGATGGCGGTGACCACCGGCGTGGTGATCCTGACCAATATCATCACCATGCGCGGCTTTGTGTTCTCGGTGGACCCGATCAAACCCGAGTTCAAACGCATCAACCCGGCCGAGGGTTTGAAGAAGATTTTTGCCCTGCGCAACCTGGTGGAGTTCATCAAGGGGCTGATCAAGGTGCATGTGCTGGCGATCGCGTTTTATGTGATCGGCAAGCATGCGTTGCAGGCGCTGATGGAGTCTTCACGCTGTGGCGCGGAGTGCATGGAGTCGACGTTTTTCCTGGTGCTCAAGCCGCTGGTGTTCACCGTGTTGTGCGCGTTCATCCTGGTCGGTGCGGTGGACGTGATCATGCAGCGCTGGCTGTTCGGCCGCGACATGAAAATGACCCGCAGCGAAACCAAGCGCGAACGCAAGGACATCGACGGCGACCCGCTGATCAAGAGCGAGCGGCGCCGCCAGCGCAATGAAATGCAGGCGTTGGCGACCAAGCTGGGGTTGGGCAGGGCGTCGATGATGATCGGCACCACCGATGGCTGGGTGATTGGCGTGCGCTATGTGCGCGGTGAGACGCCAGTGCCGGTGATCGTGTGCCGGGCGTCACCGGAGGAGGCGCTGCTGATGTTGCAGGAGGCTTATGACCTGGGGATTCCGCATGCGCCGGACAAGGGCCTGGCCGCTGACATCGCGCGCAAGACCGTGCCCGGTGATCCGGTGCCGGATGCTTCGTTCCAGGCAGTAGCGGACTGGCTGGTCGCGGCACGGTTGATTTAATCGCCGCGCGTACTACGCTTGTCTGGCGCTTTGGTACGGAGGGAGTATCTGCTCAGCAGGAGCTGAAGGTGTATCTGTCACGGGCGATGGACGCAGGCGTCAACCAATCGGGTGGCGCTGCACTGTTCCAATTTTCCCAGGAGATTCACCATGACAGATCAACACCGTGCATTGATCCAAGAGTGGGCCGACAGTTGGTCTACCGCCGACAAAGACCGGTTTCTCGCGATCTTTTCCGAGGCGACCGTCTATGAAGACAAGGCCGCAGGGCAAATCATGCGAGGGCGCCCGGCGCTGGGCGACTTTTTCGACCTGATCAGAAAGGCATTGCCCGACTTCGAGGTTGTCCGCGACTTGATCAGCCTTGGCGAGCGCGGCGGGACGATCCAGTGGCATATGACGGGCACCCATGAGGGCGAGCTGTTCGGCTATCCGGCGACTCACCGCAAGATCAATGTCGACGGCACCTGCGTGATCAGGATTGAAGCCAACAAGATTGTCGAATGCACCGATTATTACGACATGAAAACGTTGTACCGCCAGTTGGGTTTCGACACCAACTGAATGCACCCCGCGAACGGGCCCCCATCCGATGGGGGCCTTATCCGACACGCCTCAGGGCTTGTCTACATCGTGATACTCACCGCCATACCCGTCGCCCACGCGCCAGATAATGTCGTGGTTGTCGTTGGTCCACTCCGACGGCTTCAGTGAATACTTGTAGTCCTCCGAATTACGGTTGTTGCCATCGCCGATGTAGTCCGGGTGGTCACGCCGGTGATCGCCGCCCCGAATGCTTGAACGCGCATCCCATTCTTCCTTGCGAAAGTCAAAAATGCTCTGGTCCTGCGGCGCGTCGCGCTGGCCCCAGTCGGACAGGTAAGTCTGCAGCCACACATAGGCTTCATCGCCGTTGGGCTTGAGTAATCCGTCCTGCTTGAAGTCCTGGATCTGGTCCCAGTTCTGCATCGAGATCTTGTGCAGCTTGTGCGACTGGAGGGTGCTGAGGATCGCGCCGACAAACGACAGAGCGCCAGAGATCAGGAAACCCACCGGCCCGAGAAACGGAATGATCCGCCCGGTGACGCCAAGGGTCGTCAACACCCCCCCGCCTGCGGCCACCAGGCTGCTGACACCGCCGGCCATCGACAAGGAACCGGAGGCGATTTTGACCGGGTCTTTTTCGCGCACGCCGTCACGCAGGGTGAACGCGGCCTGGACCACACTGATCACGCCACCCGCGACGTCGGTGGCCATGCCGATGACCTTGATCGCGCTGCTGGCGAACTTGGCGCCAAAGCCGGCACCGGCCACGCCGCCACGGCTGGCGATGCCTTTTTCTATGCCTTCCTGAACCTTCTTCGCGCCTTCGTCGCTCCAGCCGCCGCTGTTGAGCGCCTTGCCCACATCCTTGCCGTCGTCCATGGCCTGGTCGACGATCTCGAAGTACTTCTTCTGCACCGCCTCGGCGTCTTTGGGCAGCGCATGGTAACCCTCACCGGGCTTGGCCCACAGGTCGGGCAGGGAGCGGTCGAAGCCCATCAGTTTGTAGGCGTTGGTGCCACGCAGCTTGTCGTACACTTTGAGGCCAAGCGTGGCGAAGTGGGAGCCGGTGCCGAGGAAACCGAGAAAATCGTTGGCGATTCCCAGGCGTTTCATCGGTGTGTCGGCCAGCTTGCCGCCCTGGCCCGCCAGTTGGTAGACGATACGGCCCATGCCGATGGCGCCGCCGACCGAACCCAGTACGCCGTTGTCCTTGAGGAAGCTCAGGTTCTTCACAAAGGCGCTGCGGTTCTCGTCGCTGAGGCCGGGCATGATCTCTTTGCTTACCGCGTGGTCGATATCGCTGAAGCTGATCACGCCGTTTTTCTGCCAGGTGTCGCCCAACGAAATCATGGCCTTGCCGAAGTCGGCGGCAGCGCCTTTGTCCTTGAGCAGTTGGTCGACAAACTTGGAATACACCCCCAACGCCTGGCGCGGCAGGCCGTCGGCGCCGCCCTTGAGCATCGACAAGATCGCCAGGGTGTTGTCCGTGGTGGCCAGGGCGGTGTTGTCGTCGCTGATTTTGCTCGGGTCGTCCATCAGCTTTTCAACGGCGTCGGTGTAGCCGTCGATCTGCAGGTTTTGCAGGAAATTGTCGGCCTTGGCCGGGTCCATGTCGGCCAGCGCGGTGTAGGCGGTCTGGATTTCCTGGGTGGCCAGTTCGGTCTTGCCGCCGTCCTGCAGGGCTTTGATGTACTGGGTGAAGTTTTCCGAGGAGGTGCTGTCGAGCAACTTCTGGTGAACCTCATCGACCTTGGCCTGGCCGCCGTCGACTTTGCCCAATGCTGCGTCGTGATTGGCCTTGATGTCGGCCTGGATGGTCGAGTCGCCGAGCAGTTCGCTGATGGTCTTGTCGATCGACTGCGTGTCGAAGATGTTGTCGCGTACATCCCGCGAGGTCACGTCGATAGGCGTGGTGGCAATGCCCTGGTTGCCGAAGCCATGTTCGGGAATGATCGACATGCCGTTGTCTGCCATGCTCTTGGCTTCCACGGCGCGCAGGAACTTGGCGCGCGGGTCGTCCTTGCCGATGCTGCCGTCCTTGACCCCGGCACGGTAGCTGTCCACCAGGGTTTTCATCGACAGGTCCTGCACCGACAGCGGGTTGCCGCTTTCGTCTTTTTCGGTGGTGGTGAGGCTGTCGACGGAGACGTCCTTGAGCGGCGGCAGGCCGTTGCTGGCGCGCAAGGCGTCGACGTCGGTGGTTTGCTGGGCGATATCGGTGCGGTAGCTGGAAATCTGCTCGAACATCTGCGGGTTGCTGTCTTCGCTGACGACGATTTTCTCTTCGCTGCCGCCGGGCTTGTGCTGGGTGAAGGCGATCAGGCCGGGGCCGTAATCACCGACGCCGCCGACGCTCATGATGTCTTCGGTAGAGGCCAGGTAATCGTCCGGCCCGGCCAGGCTGTAGCCGTCGCCCTTGGCCTTCTCGATACCGGCCAGGGTCTGGCCTTTGGTGGTGTAGGCGGCGAAGGCCTCGGGGGTGATGTCTTTGGACACCACCAGCAGTTTGCCGTCGGCCTGGTTGACCACGAGGATGCCGTCCAGGGGCGCGTCGACTTTGCTGATGTCGCCCAGTGTGAGGCTGGCCTCATCTTTGCGCAGCAGTGCCTGGCCGGGCAGGGACTGGGCATTCTTGATGTAGTCGAAGGCCTGGGAACCTTCACTGGCGTGCACCGCATGCAGGAACTGATAGAACGAGCTGCCGGCGTTGGGGTTGGGGTTGCTGAGGTCGGCGCCGGGCTGCGGCAGGGCGGCCTCGGACTGGCTGATCATGTATTTTTTGCCTTGATGTTCGAACAGGATCACCGCGGATTTCGGGTCTTCGGATACCACGTTGAGCTGGCTGAAATCCAGGTCGCCGGGCAGGCTGGTGACTTCTTCATACCCTTTGGCCTTGCCGTCGGCGAGGGCCTCTTTGGTCACGCCTGCGCTGTTGTAGCTGGCGAAGGCTTGGGGCGTGAGTGTCTCGGAAATCACCAGGGTCTGGCCGTTTTCCAGGGCGACCTTGACCACGCCGTCTTTGGCTTGGCCCACCGATTTGATAGCGGCCAGCCGCACGCCGGGGTCGTCTTCACGCAGCAGTTGCTGGTCGGGGTTGCTCAGGGCTTCACGGATTGCTTTGCCGGCGGGTGTGCCTTGGGTGTCGGCGAGGGTGTGCAGCAGGTCATACAGTGGGGTGCCTGCGTCTGGCCCGCCCTGGTTGACGGGGGCTATCGCGTGGCCGAAGTGCAGGCCCTTGAGGGTGTCGAAGCCTTCCTGGACTTGTTCGGCGGCTTCGCGGGTGATCTTGAATCTGTTGCCGTCTTGTTCGAAATAGATCACCCCGGTGTCTTTGTCTTCGGACACGACCTTGAGCGTATCGATATCGAGCTTGGCGGGCAGGGCGGTGACTTCCTTGTAGTCGTCAGGTTTGATCTGGCTGACGGGTTTCAGGGGGGTGTCGGTGTGTGCGGCGAGTACCTTGGGTTTGAAGGTTTTATCGCCCGGCCCGGCGGCTGCCAGGGTTTTGGCCTGGTTGAGCAGGGCATTGAAGATACGCTCGGGGGCTTTGGGTTCGCCGGCGCGGGGGGAGGTTGTGGTGTCGGGGCGGTTGATCATTTTTCAGTCCATGTGGGGGGGCGCACTTGGGCTTGATATTAGGCGTTGGTGGGGTGTGAAAATGGGGTTTGGGGTGAGATCGCACAAGCTTTCACAGGTGTGAAATGAGGGGGGGGGGTGGTGGGTGGGGTGGGGGTACATATCCGTTGCTGCGGTAACGGCGGCTGGCGGTTCCGCTCTTACAGCGGGTCACTTTTGGCAAACGCCCCAAAAGTAACCAAAAGGTCTTTGCCCCACCACTCGGTGCCTCGCTTAGGCTCGGCATGCCCTCACTCCGGCTTGAATCCGTGGGCCGCCGTGACGGGCCATCCATGGCCCAACACGGCTAACCCGGCGTCCTGCCGGGTTACCCACGGATTCAAGCCTGCGTTCGGCCAGCGTGGTTGACGGG